>NZ_JARJBC010000046.1:0-12455 GCF_029269905.1 Streptomyces silvisoli
GGGGCTCCGGGCGGCCAAGTCCCTTGAGCCTTGCCAACGGCGCCCACATGACAGCCATACCCAGAGCCCCTGGGCCCTCCGATCTTACGAATGACCAGATCAGACCCATGCCTTGAAAGGTAGGACCCCCCATGTCACCCACCCCAGGCCCTCTTCCCCCTGCGCCATCCCGGGCCGTCTCCCCCCACCGCCGACGCGGCCCTGGTCGGCGCCACAGATGGATCGCCGGTCTCACCTCCGCGGCGCTGGCCGTAGCCGGATTCCTCATAGTCGGCCCCGGCACCGCGCACGCGGTGGGCGAACCAGTCAACGTATGGCTGACCACCACCGACGACTCCGGCGGCCGCCATGTGACGCGCGGTCTGGAGCAGCAGAGCCCCATCGCGTTCGCCCCCGGCACGGGCAGCACCGGTCAGACCGTGGACGTCAACGAGAACAGCCGCTACCAGCAGTTCACCGGAGGCGGCGCCTCGTTCACCGACACGGCCGCCTGGCTGATGAACAGCAGCGGCGCCCTGACCCCGTCGACCCGCGACGCGGTGATGGGGAAGCTGTTCGACCCGAAGGCCGGTATCGGGCTGGACTTCCTGCGCAACCCCATCGGCGCCTCGGACCTGGCCCGCAACGACTACACCTTCGACGACATGCCCGCCGGGCAGAGCGACCCGAATCTGGCGCACTTCTCCATCGCCCACGATCTGGCCGACGTGCTGCCGCTGACCAGGCAGGCCGAGCAGCTCAATCCGGATCTGAAGGTCCTGGGCACACCGTGGACCGCTCCGGCGTGGATGAAGGACAACGGAGCGATGGACCAGGGGTGGTTGCAGTCCCAGTACTACGCCGCCTACGCGCAGTACTTCGTCAAGTACATCCAGGCCTACCAGGCCCAGGGCGTGCACATCGACTATGTGACCCCGCAGAACGAGCCGACCTGCTGCTCCGGTTACCCCTCCATGCAGTGGAACGGCTCCGGGCTGCACTACTTCACCGGAACCGACCTGCTGCCCGCGCTGCACGCGGCGGGACTGTCGACCAAGGTCCTGGCCCTCGACTGGAACTGGGACACCTACGGCTCCTACGGCGCCCCGACCGTGGACGACGCCTCGATCCGCAACGACCCGCTGTTCGGTGGTGTGGCCTGGCACGGCTACGGCGGCGACGTCACCGAACAGACCACGGTGCACAACCAGTATCCGAACCTCGACGCCTACGACACCGAGCACTCCGGCGGCACCTGGATCGGCAACCAGCAGCAGGAGGACATGAACAACATCATCGACTACACCCGCAACTGGGGTAAGTCGGTGGTGAAGTGGTCGCTCGCCGTGGACCAGAACATGGGCCCGCACAACGGCGGTTGTGGCACCTGCACGGGGCTGATCACCGTACACAACGGCGATGTCCGCAGCGGTCAGGTGGACTACACGGTCGAGTACTACGACATGGGCCAGCTCACCAAGTTCGTACGGCCGGGCGCCTACCGGATCGACTCGACGGCCAACAGCGCCATTCCCAACGTGGCGTGGCTCAACCCGGACGGGTCGAAGGCCCTGATCGCCTACAACGGCGGCGGCTCGGACCAGCCGCTCACCGTCAACTGGGGTGGCCAGACCTTCACTTACATGCTGCCCGCGCACACTTCGGCCACGTTCACCTGGAACGGCGCGCAGAGCTCCGGCGGAAGCCCGACTGGAGCGATCAGCGGGTACGGCGGCAAGTGCGTGGACGTCGCGGGGGCCAACTCGGCCAACGGCGCGGCCGTTCAGCTCTACGACTGCAACCGCACCGCCGCGCAGACCTGGACCGTCGCCGCTGACGGCACCCTGCGCGCCCTGGGCAAGTGCCTGGACCTCACCTCCGGGGGAACGGCCAACGGCACCCAGGCCCAGCTCTACGACTGCAACGGCACCGGAGCACAGCTCTGGCGTTCGGGCTCCGGCGCAACGCTGGTCAATCCGCAGTCGAATCGCTGTCTCGACGCCACCGGTCCCAGCTCGGCCAACGGCACCCGGCTACAGATCTGGGACTGCACCGGAGCCGCCAACCAGCAGTGGAAACTCCCCTCGGCGTGATCGCTCCCTGATCCCCCCAACGACACATTCGACGAGGTGAACACGATGCCCTCAACCATCCCCCCACAACCCGCCCGTGCGCGTACCCGAATAGGGAACCGCCGGCGCACCCGCGCCGCCCTCGCCGCGGCCCTCCTGCTCACGGCGGGCTGGACGTTGGCGGCCACGGCTCCGGCCAACGGCAGCCCGGCTTCCCACCGGCCCGCCGCCGTCACCACCTTCTCCGACGACTTCAACGGCCCGGCGGGCAGGGCGGTCGACGGCGGCAAGTGGCGTTACGAGACCGGCGACAACGTCAACAACCACGAGCGGGAGTACTACACCTCCGGGACCAACAACGCCGCACTGGACGGCAACGGCCATCTGGTCATCACCGCCCGCAAGGAGAATCCGGCCGGTTACCGGTGCTGGTACGGCAGTTGTCAGTACACCTCGGCCCGGCTCTCCACCACGCAGACCTTCACCCAGGCGTACGGGCACTTCGAGACACGTATGAAGATCCCCCGCGGCCAGGGGATGTGGCCGGCGTTCTGGATGCTGGGCAGCGACATCGGCAAGGTGGGCTGGCCCGCCTGCGGCGAGATCGACGTCATGGAGAACGTCGGCTTCGAACCCGGCACGGTACACGGCACCCTGCACGGCCCCGGCTACTCGGGCTCCGGCGGTCTGGGCGCCGGCTACACCCTGCCCGGAGGGCAGGCGTTCGCGGACGGCTTCCACACCTTCGCCGTCGACTGGTCGCCGCGCGCCGTGACCTTCTCTGTCGACGGCCACGTCTACGAGACCCGCACCCCGGCCGACACCCACGGCAACAAGTGGGCCTTCGACCACCCCTTCTACCTCATCATGAACCTCGCCGTCGGCGGCTACTGGCCCGGTGACCCCAACGGCAGCACCCAGTTCCCGCAGTCGCTGGTCGTGGACTACGTCCACGTCACGACCAGCAACAGCGCGCTGCGTCACTGACCCGGCGGGTCGGTGGCTGACCGTCACACGGACGGCGCGGGGGCGGGAAGGGCGACGCGCCCAGCCCGCCCCGCTTCGTGACCGGGTCAGCCCACGATGCCGATCCACCGGAAGGCGGCGGGTGACTTGTCGTGGCCGCGTATGGATACGGCCCCCTGACACAGCCTCGACGCCGACCGCACGGTTGCCCTCGAACACGACCCGGGTGACCAGCGTCTGCGTGAGCACCGTCAGGTTGCGCTGTCGGCGCCGTGGACCGACGAGCGCGCGGTAGGGGGAGCGGCGCGTGCCGTCCTCGACGATCTCGTCCCGGACGGCGCAACCGCTGCCTCGCTCGGCGAGTTCCCCGTTCGGGCTGTCGTAACGATCGAGCCCGACCGACTCGGCTCCCGCGAGCATCGCCGAGAAGAACGGATGCAGCGGCTGGGCCGGCTGGACGTGCATCGGGCCAGCCGCGCCCCGCCGGTCGGGGTCGGGCTCGCCCCGCCAGGTCTCAAGCTCGCGGTAGACATCGAGGGTCGAGCGGTAGTCCCACCGCGGGTCCGCACAGCTCGCGGCGAAGTCCAGTCGCTCGCTCCACCGGTCGATGGATCGGTTCCGGCCGCCGGACGGATCAGCCGTCGAACGGCAAGCACCCGCCCGCTACGCCCACTCCCCCGCCGATCACCAGCCCGGAACACCTCACCCTCCCCGACGTGCCCAGACCCAACCGGCTCGGCGGCGCCGTTGGGCCCGCGGGATCACTCATGAGTGTGTCGGCCAGGTGGTTATTTGCCCGCACCGACCGGGTCGACCGTGATGGTGGGGGCCGAGTTGCTGTCGGCGGGAACGTTGATGCCCAGGGACATCGTGTGGGAATGGGTCTCGTTCGGCGGGGTGACCACGACGCTGGTGAACGTCACCCCACTGCCACCGGAGTTGTTCGGCGGGTAATGCAAAGTGAAGTTCGTGGACTGCCCAGCAGACAGCGTGACCGTGGGCGCCGCCATCTTGCTACGCCCGGCACTGACCGTCCCGTCCCGACCCTTGAGGTCCACACCAGGAAAGCCGTGCAGCGAACACGCCTTGGACCCGACGTTCTTCAAGTTGATCAGCACCTCACCCTCCGCCATACCTCCGGAGCTGCTGAACGACAGATTCGCCGTCCGGCAAGCCGCCCCCGCCGCCGAACCACCACCCGCGCCCGAACCACCACCAGCAGAGCCCTGAGAGCCCGAAGCAGTACCCGCCGTGGCACTGCCGCCCGACCCAGACCCAGTCGTCGCCTGCGAAGCACCAGAAGCACTGGAAGAAGAACCCGAAGCGGAGGGCGAATCGTCAGGACCACACGCGGTCAGCGTCATCCCCGCAGCGACGAGCACAACAGCCGACACACCCCAACGAACAGTCCTTGTACGCATGATGTCCCTCTTTCACTATCGATGTCGTTATCGCCCCGCCAACCAGCGGCAACGAGAGCGGCGATGAGCACAATCCCACCCCGAACACACACAACAACCCGCCGCAGCAACGACCTTGACATGCACACCCGCCCACGTCAGCGCCTGTTACAACCCCGTCGCACAACGCCATACACCTGACAACAATCAACACCGGACCATTGCCAACACCGCCAAACACACCACCGACACCCACCGGGACGCCAAACCCCATACCGGCCCCACCCACCCCACGACCAACGCGACCCCACACCACAACCCCGCCAACACCCACCGCAACCCCACTCAACGGCCGCACCACCCGCGCCCCAGCAGCAGCCAATCCGCCAGCTCTGCCTCGCCGAAAGCCTCATCCCATGTGAGCGCCCCGCGCCGACCCTCCGGGACGGCCCGTATCACCCTTTCGGCCCCCCTGGGGTGGTCCGAGTGTGAGCGCATCAGCAGTGTGGCTTGGGGACCGTCGAGCACAGGTGGAGGCGTCATGACGTCGTTGAGGGACCCGTCCATATCGCGCAGGACCCGATGTGCCGTCGCGGTAGCCCTCGCGGCGACCGCGAGTCTCAGCGCCTGCGGCAACCGCGCCGACCACTCGACACGCGCTGACCGGGTGGCGCATGTCGACACCGCCGTGGACAGAGCGGCAGCCTCCTACGTTCCCTGCGGAAAACCACCGGTGAAGCTGGAGAAGCCGGACCAGGACTTCCTCGACCAACTCGCGGCCGCCGACGGCACCCCCCTGTACAAGCTGTCCTACAAGGCCGCGCGAGATGTGCTCAACAAGGCGCAGTCCGGTCCCGTGGCGAAGCTCGCTGCTCGGATCAGCGACCGGACCGTCCCCGGCGGCCCGACCGGACCCGTGTCGATTCGCGTTGTCCGGCCCGCAGGAGCGACGGGCACGCTTCCGGGCGTGGTTTACGTTCACGGGGGCGGCTGGGTTCTCGGTAACGCGATGACACACGACCGCCTTGTCCGCGAGATCGCCAACGGAGCGCGCGCCGCCGTCGTGTTCGTCAACTACACACCGTCTCCCGAGGCGCACTTCCCCGTGCCCATCGAGCAGGAGTACGCCGTGGCGAAGTGGCTGGCCGCCAACGGCAACACCATCGGCGTCGACCCCACACGGCTGGCCGTCGTTGGCGACTCCGTGGGCGGCGACATGACCGCGGCCCTCACTCTCTTGGCAAAGCAGCGCGGCGGACCGCACTTCCGCCAACAGATCCTGCTCTACCCGGTGACCGACGCCAACTTCGACACCGCGTCCTACCACCGGTTCGCCGAGAACTGCTGGCTCACCCGGCCCGCGATGCAGTGGTTCTGGGACGCCTACGCCCCCAACCGTGCGGCCCGCAAGAGCCCTCTCGCCTCACCGCTGCAAGCCAGCCTCGCCCAGCTGCGTGGCCTGCCTCCCGCGCTTGTCATCACCGACTCCGACGTGCTGACCGACGAAGGCAACGCCTACGCGGCCAAACTGCGCCAGGCGGGAGTCCGGGTCACCACGACTCACTACCCGCAGATCACGCACGACTTCATGATGCTGAACGCCCTGGCCGGGACCCGGTCCAACAAGCAGGCGGTCGCGGAGACCAACGCCGCTCTCAGAGCAGCCTTGTACAAGGCGACACCGACCGGAGCCAGTGCTTCTGCCGGTACCCCCTGAGCCTCGATCCACCGACGCGAGCAGGGGGTCTGTACGGTCACTGGTGTAACTCCCGAGCTGGAAGCGACAGTTGATGACTGACGTGGTGAGTGACACCGAAGCCCAGGAGGTGCCCATGGACGAGGTCGTGGACGAGGCCTTGATTCAGCAGCTGATGGCCCGTGCGAAGGACGGCGGGATGAAGCTGGCTGGCGAGGGCGGTCTACTGCAGCAGCTGACCAAGAAGCTGCTGGAGTCTGCCTTGGAAGGCGAGATCACCGACCACCTGGGCCACGAGAACGGCGAGCGAGTCGAGGACGGGCGCAGGGAGAACTACCGCAACGGCCACCGAGGCAAGACTGTGACCACCGAGATCGGCACCGTCGAGATCGAGGTGCCCCGGGACCGGGCCGGCACCTTCGAACCGATGATGGTCAAGAAGCGTCAGAAGCGCCTTGCCGGTGTCGATGAGATGGTGCTGTCCCTGTCCGCGAAGGGTCTGACCCACGGCGAGATCTCCGCCCACCTGGCCGAGGTCTACGGGGCGAACGTCTCCAAGCAGACCATCTCCACCATCACCGACAGCGTGGTCGCGGGGATGACGGAATGGCAAAACCGGCCGCTCGACGCGGTTTACCCGGTCGTCTTCATCGACTGTGTGAACGTGAAGATCAGGGAGGGCCAGGTCGCTAACCGGCCCGTCTACATGGCCGTGGCGGTCACCGCCGAGGGCCACCGCGACATCCTCGGCCTGTGGGTCGGCGACGGGGGCGAGGGCGCGAAATATTGGCTCCAGGTGCTGACCGAGATCAAGAACCGCGGCGCCGCGGACGTGCTGATGCTGGTCTGCGACGGGTTGACGGGGTTGCCGGACGCCGTCAATGCGGTCTGGCCTGCGACGATCGTGCAAACCTGTGTCGTTCACCTGTTGCGCAACTCATTCAAGTACTGCGGGCGGCAGGACTGGGAGAAGATCGCGCGCGGACTGAAGCCGGTCTACACCGCGCCGACCGAAGAGGCCGCGCTGGAGCGGTTCGTGGAGTTCGCCGAGGTGTGGGGGAAGAAATACCCGGCGATCGTGCGGTTGTGGGAGTCGTCCTGGTCGGAGTTCGTGCCGTTCCTGCGGTTCGACGTGGAGATCCGCCGGATCGTGTGCACCACCAATGCCATCGAGTCGATCAACGCCCGCATCCGCAAGGCTGTGCGTGCCCGTGGGCACTTTCCGACGGAGCAGGCCGCGCTGAAGTGCGTGTATCTGGCGGTGATGAGCCTGGACCCGACCGGGACAGGACGGCGGCGCTGGGCGATCCGATGGAAGCCAGCGCTGCAGGCATTCGACATCACCTTCGACGGACGACTCTCGGCCGCCCGCCGCTAGAACCCGACAACCGAGTTACACCACTGGCTGGACACACCCAGCAGGCCCGATTCCCCGCTGTCTTCGGTGTCAGTGTCCGGGATGCGCGGGTCGGTGGGCGGGGGCGGCGAGTTGGTCTGCCCGAATTCGCCAGAGGAAGTGACCGTCAGTACGGATGGCGGTTCGGTCTTTCCCTCCACGCCTGGTAGGCCTGGGCACCCAGCTCCGGGTGCATCTGCTCGACGGTGATGCTCCGCTGGTCTGGCGGCCGTTGGAAGTCCTCGTACTGGAAGTTGTCGCTGAACCCGATCTCCTCGGTCGCTTTCCAGTCGCAGCTGTAGTAGACAGCGTCGATCCGAGCCCAGTAGATGGCGCTCATGCACATCGGACAGGGCACGCCGCTGGTGTAGATCGAGCAGCCCTGGAGCATGCGAGCACGCTGCGGCAGGATATCCGGCGACCCCTCGGGACGAGGCACCAACTCCAGTGTGTACTCGTTCTGATGCTCTTGGGAGACCGTGGGCGCCTCCGGGTTGAGGAACTGAATCGCCTTGCGGATGGCTTCCACTTCGCCATGCGCGGTAGGGTCCGCCGTGAGGAGCACGCGGTTCTGTCCGCGAGCGACGATCTCACCGGCGTGGGTGATCACTGCACCGAACGGGCCTCCCCAGCCGTTCTCGACGGATTCGGTGGCCAGTCGCGCCGCCGTGGCCAGGAATTCCCTGTGTCCCATCTCGATGCCTCCGATCGAACCCCGCTTTTGCGCCATATGCCCTTTCTACTACCCCAGGAAGCGTGAGTCCGCGTGCAACCCTGGCCCCCACGACGACAGCACGACCGTCGCAATCCCAGAAGATCCATCCGGTTGTGAAGACGACTACCCGCGCTGGCGGGATCGAACGAACGAGGTTGCCGCCGAATTCGACGGGTTCGAGGGCACGGGGCAGTACCCGCCGACCTCTGCCGAAGGAAGCGTTGGGGGGCGGTCCCGGACAGCGCCTCGCAACGCGGTGTGCGGTCCCCGGCCGGGGACCGCACACGGTCAGGATCAGTACTGTGTGGTCACGGTGACTCCGCTGAAGTCCGTGACAGCGTACAGACTGACGTACCGGTAGCCCGCTGCGGTGTTGCTGACGGTGATGCGTTGCGCCGTGCCGGAGGCGGTGGAGGAGGCGGTGTACGTGGTCGGCGTGGCCCAGGTGTCGGGGTCGTAGTACAGGGACGCGCTCCCGGTGCCGCCGTTCGTGGTGACCGTCAGCGTCGTCGTGCCGGCCGGCAGCCAGATGTAGAGGTAGTCCAGATTGCCCGCGCTGGCTGACTGGTTGTGCCGTGAGCAGTTCTGACCCATCGCCTGAGTGTTCTGGTCAGTGCAGGTCGGGAGGCTACCGCCGCCCGCGAGGGCGCTGAGCCAGGAGTTGAAGTCCGCGTCGTACCTCGCGCCGATGGTGTTGGTGTAGTAGTCGTACGCGCCGGTGTAGTCACCGTTCCGGAAGTACGTCAGGATCCTTTGTACGTCGTCCGGATGCTGTTCGACCATGTAACGGACCGCCAGGTAGCCCCAGGGGAAGACACGGTCGTCGTTGCTGTTGGCGTAGGTGGTCTGCCACAGGGTGCTCAGCGGGTAGGTGTGCTGTCCCGCGTCGGTCACCGCGTCGGTGTCGACAATGCCCCGGTAGCCGTAGGAGATGTAGCCGGAGATGCCCTCCACCCACCAGATGTTCGGCTCGGTCTCGATCTGGGCCCAGGTGCCCTTGGTGTCGTACCTGGCGTCCAGGAAGTGGGTGTACTCGTAGTTCAGGTTCCAGATGTTGTCCGTGTAGCCGTCCGGGCTGGGGTCCTGGTACAGGATCGAGTAGTCCTGGTTCCCCGCCGTCGAGGGGTCGCCATAGAGGGTGATCCCGCCGTTGTTGGTCTGCACTCCGTAGATCGCTCCGGCGTAGATGACGTAGTTCAGCTGGCTGGAGAACACCACTACGTTGTCGGTGGTGTTGTACTGGTTCGGGATGGGGCCGCTGTCCTTGACCACGCCCTGGAAGTAGGAGTCCTGGCCTGCCAGGTTGGAGCAGGCCGCGGTGAGGTCGGCCGGGCTCAGTGACTGCGAGAGGATGGTGATCTCGGAGTTGCAGTGATACGTGGTCGGCAGCGCGGCCGCGGTGAGTTGGGCCGTGAGGTTGCAGGTGCCGTAGTACGAACAGTTCGCGTTGTCGTAGGCGTTGCTCTGCTCGGCGACGGCGACCCAGAGTGCGGCGGTGGTGCCTGCGATGTGGGAGGCTTTCAGGAGGCCGAGCATCAGTGGTCGGACGGTCGCCTGAAGCGCCGGGAACTGGACGTACACGGCAAGGTCCTGGCCGGCGTCCGCGTCGAGGAAGGTGTTGGCGCCGCCGAGCAGGTTGGTGTGGTTGAGGGCGAACGAGTGCAGGGCGGTGAGGACGCTCGAATCACTGGTGACGGCCGCCACGAAGGCAGGGTTCCACTGGCCGCGCCACAGCGGGGTGTAGACGTCGTACACGACGCCGTCCATCGCGTAGAAGGCGTCCCACGAGCTGTTGTACGCGCCCAGGATCCGCTGGTAGGTGCTCAGGTAGTCCTGCTGGACGTTGGCGCTGTCGGTGAGGATGACGACTTCGCCCAACACGTTGCCGTTCGCCGTGGACACGTCCCGGGAGTGGGCCGCGGCGAAGAAGGCACTGAGGCCGCCGACGACCGCACTGGTCAGACCCGCATCGTAGGAGCCCACGTCGGCGGAGTCGTTGTACTGCACGTAGTACCCGGCACGTAGGTAGATGACGAGTTGCCAGATACCAGCGGTGTCGTCGCCGGTGTACCCCCCGGACAGGCGTTGGAAGGCCTGCGCCACCGGGATCATCTGGGACTCCTGGAAGACGCCGTGCGCGTCACTTCCGGTGATCGAGAACAGGCTGTTGATGCAGTCGGTGGTCGAGGACTCGATGTAGGAGGCCAGGGCCGTACCGGTGCGGCTGCTGAAGTCCGCGGCAGTGCAGGGCTGCGTCGCGGCCTGGGCGGGCGAGAAGTGAGTGTGCTTCGGTGAGGACTGTGCGGAGCTTCGGGCCAGGAGGGGGCGGGGCGGCGGGATCCGCCCCGGCGAAACCCGCCCGTGCTGGACGGCGCTGGCGTTCGTACCGGCGGGAGAGGCGCCGGTGGGCGCGGGTGAAGCCGAGGTCAGGGCGTTGTGAACGGGGTGACTGCCGACGGTGCTGGCACCGTGGCCCGGCGCGGCAGCCGCGAGCGCCGGGCCGGTGCCGAGGCAGAGCGCGACGGCGGCGGCCATGAGGCTCGCTGCCATCCTTCCGAGCGCTCGCCCTGGTCGGGTAAGTATCATGACGTTCCTTCACAGGCGTGGGGGCCAGTGGGACGGTACGGTGGGGTGCGCCAGGCAAGGTCTCACCCAACGGGAACCGCCACAACGCCCGCAGACACAACAGTGCGCCCGCTCCGGCCACAACATCGCCTGGCCGCGAACTGCGCTGGCCGTCCGCAGCCCCTCCCGCGGCACACTCAAGCTCGCTCGCGGCGACGAGACTGGGTGTGCCGACTACTCGTCCGGCCCACCCTCCGAAGGCAGTTGGGCCCTGGCCGCAGCAGCACAGGCCGATCCACACCTTCAAACGGCCAACGCTGCCGCCACGTTCCCACTCCAGATGTGACTTTCACCGACTCACCTGGGCCTTCTCAACGACGTGCCCTGGACGCCATGATGCGTCTCTCCGCAAGAGCGATCAGACAGCCGCCGCCGCAGGCGATCGGGCTAGCTCCCCCCCTGCACACCGAACGGCCTTGTCGCACCTCCGATGAGCGACCGAGGAGACCACCAACTTGTCCAAGGACAACACGCCCGTCAACGCATCGGCCGCAGGCACCTGGAGGCTCGGCGATCTGAGCGTGAACCGAATGGGCCTCGGAGCCATGCGCCTCACCGGCAGCGCCGCATTCGACTACAGCGCACCGAGCGACCGCAGCACGTCTATCAGGGTCCTGCGCCGAGCGATTGAGCTGGGCGTCAACCACATCGACACCGCTGCCTTCTACTTCTCCCGGCTCCGCTCGGCCAATGAACTGATCAATACGGCCCTGTCGCCGTACCCCGAAGACCTGGTCATCGTGACCAAGGTCGGCCCCGGACGTGACCCCTCGGGTCAGTGGTACTCGGCCACGCCTGAGCAACTCCGCGGCCAGGTGGAAGAGAACCTACGCCAACTCGGCCGAGACCACCTCGACGTGGTGAACCTACGCAGGATGTCCCAGCCGTCGATCGCCGAGCACTTCGGCGCGCTGGCCGAGCTCCGCGATGCCGGGCTGATTCGGCATCTGGGAGTCTCCAATGTCACCGCGGACCAGTTGGCACAGGCCCAAGCCATCGCACCCGTGGTGTGTGTGCAGAACCAGTTCAACCTCGACGTGCAAGCCCACAATGAAGTACTGCGACGCTGCGGCGAGCAGGGCATCGCTTTCGTGCCCTACTTCGCGATCGCCGGAGAGGGGCGCGAAAGAGGTGCAGCCGCCAGGGAACGCGACGGCGAGCGTGTCCTGGCTGTCGCCAAGGCCCACGGCGCATCAGCGGCCCAGGTCCGACTGGCGTGGACGCTGCAACAGGGCCCACACGTGCTGGCCATCCCAGGAACCGGCAACCCCGAACACCTGGAAGCCAATATCGCTGCCGGCGCCCTCCGACTTACAGACGACGACATGGCTCTGCTCAACTCGCGTCTTGTCGGCGGCAGCTGAGGTTTGCCGGAAGGCGAGAGTATGCGGATCTGCGCCGGTCACGGCAGAGCAACCCTCAACGCAGTGCTTACGGAAGCTCACCGACTGTGATCACATGCTGCGCCTGGGCCGGTGAGGCTTCCTAATGTTGTTGTCAAGCCGCCTCGGTGACGGGTGGTGCAACGCGGTAGCACCGTCGGTCACGGATCAGTGCCCAGATGACGTTCACGCGGCGGCGCGCGAGGGCGAGTACCGCTTGGACG
>NZ_JARJBC010000047.1:0-11877 GCF_029269905.1 Streptomyces silvisoli
TCCAACACCGTCTGCTCATCGGCAGACAGCAGCAACGGTTCCAACTTCGGCCCCCGACGTGGAACCGACGCACCAGCAGCAGAAGTCACACAACAACTAACGAACAACTACTGGCGCAGGACACTAGGTCATCCGCGGTCAGGTTCAGCTCCATCGCGGGCAGCGCCTCGGCCAGCCGCTCGCGGGTGCGAGCGCCGACCAGCGGCACGATGTCCTCGCCCTGTGCAGCCACCCAGGCGATGGCCAGTTGGGCGACGGTGCACCCCTTCGCTTCGGCAACCTGGCGCAGAGCCTCCACGAGAGCGAGGTTGTGTTCGACGTTTCCACTGGAGAATCGGGGACTGTGGCTGCGACTGTCGGCGGGGTCGGCGCTGCGCCCGGCCGTCCAGTGCCCGGAGATGAGGCCGCGGCTGAGGACGCCGTACGCGGTCAGACCGATGCCGAGCTCCCGCAGCATAGGCAGGATCTCGGCCTCCACCGCGCGGGAGATCAGCGAGTACTCGATCTGCAGGTCGGCGACCGGGTGCACGGCGTGCGCCCGGCGGATCGTCACCGCATCGACCTCGGAGAGGCCGATGTGCCGCACGTACCCGGCGTCGATCATCTCCTTGATCGCGCCCACCGTCTCCTCGATGGGTACCGCCGGGTCCAGCCGGGCGGGACGGTAGATGTCGATGTGATCGGTGCCAAGCCGGGTCAGCGAGTAGGCCAGGAAGTTCTTCACCGCCTCGGGACGGCTGTCCTGCCCGCCGAACTGCGGGCCCGGCCCCCGCAGCATGCCGAACTTGACGCTCAGCTGGTAGCTGTCCCGGTCCCGGCCGCGTAGCGCCTCGGCGAGCAGCAATTCGTTGTGGCCCATGGCGTAGAAGTCGCCGGTGTCGATCAGCGTGACGCCGGCCTCCAGCGCGGCGTGCACGGTGGCGATGCTCTCCGTGCGGTCGGCCGCGCCGTAGACGCCCGACATGCTCATGGCACCTAGGCCCAGCGCGGAGACGGCCGGGCCGCTGCTGCCAAGGGTTCGTGTCCGCATCGCGTTCTCCTTCGTCGTCGATCTGCCTCCCACCTTGTGCCCGCGCCGCGACGTACGGGAGAGGAGCGTTCATCGTGGGAGAGCCGCTCCCTGGATCGGCTCGCCCGCCGCGAGGACCATGAGGTCATGCAACGTGAGCAGCTCGCCGAATTCCTGCGCCACCGCCGCGAGGCGATCCGCCCGGCCGAGGTCGGCTTCGCGGACGGCCCCCGCCGCCGCACCACCGGCCTGCGCCGGGAAGAGGTGGCCATGCTCGCCGGCATGTCGGTGGACTACGTCGTACGCCTCGAGCAGGGCCGCAGCAGTCAGCCGTCGCCCCAGTTGCTCGGCGCGCTGGCCCGGGCGTTGCGCCTCTCCGAGGACGAGCGCGACCACCTGTTCCATCTGGCCGGCCACCAGCCTCCGCCCGCCGACAGGGCGGCCAGCCTGGCGCGCGCCGGCCTGATACGCATGCTCGACCTGCTCGGCGACACCCCGGCCCTGGTGCTGTCCGACCTGGGCCAGATCCTCGCCCAGAACCGGGCAGCCGTCCTGCTGACGGGTGACCACAGCGGCTTCTCCGGCGACCGGCGCTACACCGTGTACCGCTGGTTCACCGACCCCGCTGCCCGCGCCGTCTGCCCGCCCGAGGAACAGGAGTACCACGCCCGCCAGCTCGTGGCTGACCTACGCGCGGCCACCGGCCGCCGGTCCGGAGACCCCACGGTCACCGGCCTCGTCGACCGGTTGCAGGCCGCAAGCGCCGACTTCCGCCGGCTGTGGGCCGAGCACGAGGTGGCGGTCCGGCGCGCCGACCGTAAGACCTTCGTGCACCCGCGGGTGGGCCGCCTGCTGATGAACTGCGAGACCCTGCTCACTCCCGACCAGGATCAGCAGTTGCTGGTGCTCACCCCGGCGGACGCCGAGACCCGCGAGCGGCTGGAACTGCTGCGGGTACTCGGCATCGAGGAATTTCCCACGGGGGCAACGGACACGCCCATACGGTGAAGCGGCCGACCCACGAGGCATCGGCTAAGTATTCGGCGGCCCGGTCGGCGGAGCGGCCATCCCCGGACAACGGGACTGCTGGGCGGCCGACGGGTGAGGCCGAGAACTTCACCAGGTCGGCTACGCACTCACCGTGGCCAGCGGGAAGCCAAGCCGGGTCGCCCCGCTCTTTGCATCGGCGCACGCCAACCCCCGTCGTGCACCCCGAACCCTCGGCGGCGCTATGCGATCACGAGACGAGGCCGTCGCCGCACCGGGTGCACCACGCGACGGCAATACTGCTGCGCGCACGCGCGATTGGTGACGACCATCGCGTGAGAGGCCCTGGCCAGCCGAGGGATCCTGGCCAGGGTCGGTCCGAAGTGCTCGGCTACTGGACAGGCTGTAGCCGAGCCAGGCCCTTTCGGTCACACGCAGCCGCAGCTCATGATCACCGTGCGCCTTGGTAGCGGCGTTGCAGCCAGATCAGGAGTAGCCCGTCCGGCTGCATCGGACTCGCGGCCGCCGCAGGCTGGAGGTATGGAGCACCCGCCCCTCATCGTGCACCCACTGCAGGAGAACGGCCGCCTCATGACCATCCTCGGCGAGCCAGTCGGCGTCGCGAAGTCACTGGTCGACGTCGAGGAACTCCTGCGCCGCGCTGGCATCAACCCGGACGAGATAGCCCTGGACAGCCCGGACCTGATCGAATGGCGAGGCGGCGGCCCAGAGGTGTGGAGCTAGACCCAGTCAACCCACCGCAGCGAAGGCTGCGCCAGCCCGCACCACAGGCTTGTTTCGGGCAGTCAAGCCTGCGCTGCCGCCGGGCGTAGCCATTGAGCCGCGCGCCAGCGTTTTGGCTGCCGTCGAGTCCGGCGTAGTCCGGGGGGCCAGTGGAGGCCGGTCATCTGGTGAGGACCACTTACCTCTTGCCCTTCCGCTGATCTTGCGGATCGACTCCGGTGTACGCGGAGGCGTCCTTGCCGCCACTCGGGCGTTGGGACCTACCCTTGCGACCTCGGTCGTGGATCCCCTTCTCGCCAGATGTCGCCTGTTCCTCTGCCCCGCGGGTCAGGCTTTCCCCTGATTTCTCCGGTGCACCCTTCGATGAGGCGCTCTCCGGTGCGGCCGGTCGGCTTCGATCAGGTTTGGGGGCGTACTCGTCGGGGTGGAACGAGCGGTGGGCGCTTGGATTGTCTCGGCCGGGATCGTCGATATCCGGCCCCCAGCCGTGCTGGGCGGTCCCTTCTTCCTTGAACCTGGTAGGGCCCTCACCGTGCGGAGGATGAGATTTCTTGGGTGTCTTCGACATCGTTGGCCCCTCTCGGCCGTGGCTCCGTCGGAAGAACCTTCACATACCCGGTTATCCGCATATCACTCTGAACGGGATGGTTTATACCGGCCTCCCGTAAACCGCGGATCCTCGACGTCGGCAGCATCGCCAGCCCCGACCCGCAACCTGCGCTAGGCCGCGTTTGAAATGTGTTCGATGATGACGAGCGTGCCTTGACTGCCCGGGTGGACGGCATGCTCTACCCCCGCCTCGACGATGTACATCTCCCCCGCGCGTACTTCGATCTCGATGCCGTCGGCCACCAGGTGCAGTGTGCCGTCCACCACCAGCAGTGCTTCCGCTGTGTCATGGGATTCCGATACCAAGGGGCGTCCGTCCATCCGCAGCACTTTCACCGCTGTGCTCGCGACCTGCGCGAGCAGGAGCGAGCTCCAAGCGTCCGGCAGTTGCGCGGCCGTTCTCCGTATGTCGACAAAGTTCATGGCATGCCTCCTGGCGGGCCGCCTCGCCGAAGGGCCGAATGAGCCGCCGGAGACGTCCGCGATCGTGATCAAGGGGTGCAGCGACGTTACGACACGGCGGCGCACCGCTGGTCGACCGTTAGGTAAAACCTCCCGACGTGGTCCCGCCGCGATTGCGAGGCCGGGGAGGGGCGGTGCGGAACGCCGGATGCGGCCGTGAAACGATCTTGCTTTGGCTCGTGGGGATCTGACGGACACCAGTGGGAGCGGCTGGAGCCGCTATTGCCGCCGATAGCGAAGATTGGGACGGCCATCCCGGGATCGTCAGCATGTCTTGACGGGATGTGGTGGCGCCCCAGGACCGGCTCGCCGTGGCGGGACGTGCCCGGGCGATATGGGCCATGGAAGACGGTGTACTCGACCCTCCGGCGTTGGCAGATCGACGGCGCCTGGGCCCGCATCCTCGAAGAGTTGCAGGTCAAGGCCGACGCGGACGGCGTGAGTGGGCAGCGGAGCCCAGGTAGGTGCCGATCTTCGAAACCCTCACCCTCGCGCCACGCTGTGGACCCGGACACCGCGAGACGGCTCACCCAGGCTCATACACGAGAGCCCAAAAAAAATCGGACGGTGATGTCGAGAACCTGTGACTGGCTCCGTCCCCCCAATGAACGCGACCACAATGGGTCGCATCAGCGAGGAGAAACACGATGGCCAAGTACTTGCTGCTCAAGCACTACCGTGGCGCTCCGGCCGCGGTCAACGACGTGCCAATGGAGAAGTGGACGCCGGAGGAGATCTCGGCGCACGTGCAGTACATGAACGACTTCGCGGCCCGGCTGGAGCAGAGCGGCGAGTTCGTCGAGGGTCAGGCGCTGGCCCCCGAGGGGACGTGGGTCCGGTACGACGGTGAGGGGCGCCCGCCGGTCACCGACGGCCCGTTCGCCGAGACCAAGGACCTCATCGCCGGCTGGATGGTGATCGACGTCGACAGCTATGACCGCGCCGTCGAGCTGGCCGGGGAGCTGTCGGCCGCCCCCGGGGCGGGCGGCAAGCCGATCCACGAGTGGCTCGAGCTGCGCCCGTTCCTGGGCTCGCATCCCACAATCACGGAGTGACCTCATCGATGAACGAGGCCCTGATCCGGAGCCTCACGCCGAGCGTGCTCGCCGTCCTCGTCCGCCGCGGAGCCGACTTCGCGGCGGCCGAGGACGCCGTGCAGGACGCACTGGTCGAGGCGGTCCGCGTCTGGCCGGCCGACCCGCCGCGGGACGCGAAGGGCTGGCTGGTCACCGTGGCCTGGCGCAAGTTCCTCGACGCCACCCGCTCGGATGCCGCCCGCCGCCGGCGTGAGGACCGCCTCGACGAGGAGCCGGCACCCGGACCCGCGCCCGCGGTGGACGACACCCTCCAGCTCTACTTCCTGTGCGCCCACCCCTCGCTGACGCCGTCGTCCGCCGTCGCCCTCACGCTGCGCGCCGTCGGCGGGCTGACCACACGCCAGATCGCCCAGGCCTACCTGGTGCCCGAGGCGACCATGGCGCAACGCATCAGCCGGGCCAAGCGCACGGTCTCCGGTGTCCGGTTCGACCAGCCCGGCGAACTCGCCACCGTGCTGCGCGTCCTCTACCTCGTTTTCAACGAGGGGTACTCCGGTGACGTCGACCTCGCCGCCGAGGCCATCCGGCTCACCCGGCAGCTCGCGGCCTCGATCGACCACCCCGAGGCGGCGGGGCTGCTCGCCCTCATGCTGCTCCACCACGCCCGGCGTGCCAGTAGGACCGCGCCGGACGGCAGCCTGGTACCGCTCGCCGAGCAGGACCGCGGCCGGTGGGACACCGAGTCGATCGCCGAGGGCGTCGAGATCCTGCAAGCGGCCCTCGCCCGCGGCCGGCTGGGCGAGTTCCAGGCCCAGGCCGCCATCGCCGCCCTCCACGCCGACGCGCCCACCGCCGAGGAGACCGACTGGGTCCAGGTCGTCGAGTGGTACGACGAGCTCATGCGCCTGACCAACAGCCCGGTCGTCCGGCTCAACCGCGCGGTCGCCGTCGGGGAGGCGGACGGACCGCGCGCCGGCCTGGCGGCGCTCGCGGCGCTGGATGCCTCACTGCCCCGCCACGCCGCGGTGGCCGCGTATCTCCACGAGCGCGACGGCGACCTGGCGATGGCGGAACGGCTGTACACCGAGGCGGCTCACAAGGCGCCCAATCTCGCCGAACGCGACCACCTGACGCGCCAGGCCGCCCGGCTCAATGCCCGCCGATGTCGCTGACGGGTCGCGCTCGGATTCCCGCAGCACTGGGCGTGCCCGGTGGCCGGAGCGGTCGCCTCACAGTGAGTAGGCGGGGCAAGGCCAGCTGCCCAACGCATTGCCGACGGGCCTAACGGAACTTCATGTCACCATCGGCCCACAAAGCGACGCCCGACTTCACGAACTCTTCGACGGACCATGGGCGACGGTCGTCCGCACGGCACTGGAGCAGGAACAGGAGCAGCCGGGACACGCGCAACCGCCTACAACCCCATGGCCGACCTCGATCCGGCCACCGTCCTGCTCGTCAAGGCCTACGCCCTGCGCAAAGACGGCGAAGACCGCGGCGAACTGACGATCTCCTTCTCGTCCTTGCCCAACCCGCGCCTCCTGAGCGCCTTCGCTCCGCCGGTCGTAGACGCCCTCCTCACCGTCCTCCGGGCCGCCTGAGTGCCTGCCGGGCCGTCAAAAAGGTTTGCCGACAGGCGGCCCGTGCACGTAGTGGTGCAGCCGGGACCGGGCCGTCTGCCAGCGGTGAACACCGGCCCGACGGGGCTCGACGGTCACTACAGTCCAGCCTCATGACGACGATCACAACGCGTACGGTGGAATACCCGGCCGACGCCCTAACGATGATCGGGCACCTCGCACTCCCCGCCGGTGTCGACCGGCGGCCCGCGGTCCTGATCGGCCCCGAGGGGATGGGACTCAGCGACGTCGAGCGCCGCCGAACCGATGCCCTGGCTGAACTGGGATACGTGGCACTGGCCTTTGACCTCCACGGCGGACGCTATTTGGGCGACCCCGAGGAAATGCTGGCCCGCTGCATGCCACTGCTCGCCGACCCCGACCGGATGCGGGGCATCGGCCACGCAGCTCTCGACGTGTTGCGTGCCGAACCGCGGGCCGACCCCGACCGGATCGCCGCCGTGGGCTACGGCACCGGGGGCGCAATCGCGCTGGAACTCGGGCGCCACGGCGTCAACCTGCGCGCGATCGGGACAGTCAACGCACTGACCACGGGCCGACCTGGCGAGTCGGCGCGCATCCGCTGCCCCGTATGGGCCGGAGTCGGGTCGGAGGATCCGATCATGCCGCCCGCGCAACGGGACGCGTTCACCGCCGAGATGCAGGCGGCGGGCGTCGACTGGCGCCTCGTGGTCTACGGCGGAGCCCTGCACGCCTTCCACCACCCACCGGTCGACCACCCCGTGCCCCCCGGCGTCGGCTACCACCCACAGCACGCGCAGCGTGCCTGGCACGACATCGTCGACCTGCTCGCCGAGTGCCTCCCCGTAACGGAGTGATCTGGCCAACTCCTGACGCTCGCTCCTGCCCGTCGTCGTCCTCGTCCAGCTCCGGCGAGTCCAGTCGCGCAGCGGTGCGGGGCGCTGGCACCCGGGACGGTGGCGGTGAAGCTGTAGCGGCCGAGCACGTCGAGGTTCTTGTGCTTGAGCAGGGAGAGCCGGGCGACGTCCTCGTCGCGGATCTCGTGGCCTTCGGCACGGAGCTGGTCGACGGCGGCGTCGCATCACCGCGTCCTGGTGGTCGTCTGTGCCAAGACACCCGGGACCAAGTGACAACCCATCACATGGATTGATGCGTTCACACTTCTTCGGCGGACTGTCGACCTACTGCCCGAAGACGCCGTAGCAGACAACGGCCAGACGGTCGGGGATGTTCGTAAGGACATCAAGCTCCAGGAGTGGGAGAGGGCGCACAACGTGCTCATTGAGATCGCGGATGCCCATCCTGTGCCCCTGGACTTCTGGGAAATGCTCGCCGAGGCCGCTCGGCAGATGATGCTGGAGCGCAGCCGCCGTTGGTGCGAGTGGCGGGGTTGGGAAGTCGAGCACGGAAACGTCCGCGCGACGCTGACACTGCTGGGAGCGGCCCGCTACCCCGCGATACGGCCGCGACGCACGGGAGCGGAGAATCCCGAACTTGCCGAAGAGGCCCGGTGGGGCATCCTCTTATCGAGGGTGCCCCACCCGGTCTAGCACAGGTGAGCCGGTGTCAGGTCACCATGGGTCCGGACCCTCACTCTCCGGTGTCCCTCGCGAACCGTCAGCTGATCTGGCCCGCACCACGCCCGACGTCCGGCGTCTTCCACTTCACGGTTGGTCAGCCGATACGTCCCGCCTGCATGGCCTCGGGACTCATCCGGACGTCGAACCCCGACTCCGGGTCGATGACCCGCCCTTGCACCCACCAGTTCTCCGAGGCGGTCTCCAAGATAGTCAGCAGGACATCCTCGCGGCGCATCCCCGGTGCGGCCACGAGGTGGTCGGCGACCGCTTCGAACAGATCGGCCTTCTGCCCCGCGGGCCGGTGGTTGAAGGTCATCCGGATGATCACCGAGTCAGCGCTGCGCTCGACGCCGAAAAACGTCGGGGCCTGAAGGATGTCGCGGGGCTCCATTTCGTGCACTACGTGGAAGAAGTCGTCTTCGGGAATCTGAAATACCTCTCTCATCGAAGCGTGGACCGCCTCGGACACGGCCTTGCGGTACTCCGGCGTCTTGCCCTTGCGTAGGTATATCTCCACGAACGGCATGGGTGCTCCTCGGATGCGTGCTCCCGCAGCCGCGCGAATCGCTGCTGCTGACCCGGTCAACGCTAGGCAGAACCGCTCCATGCAACCAGCGAAAGTCTGGCATGGCGGGCATGCATAAACGTCATGGGCTTCCCATTGGTGGCCTGCGGCCGCTGCGCGAAGTCGCAGAGCACGGCAGCTTCACCGCAGCAGAACTCCTCTGTCCCCAATCCGCTATCACCCGACGGATCTCCACCCGCGAACAAGCGGCCGGGGTGAAGCTGTTCGGCCGCCGCCCCTGCGGCGTCTCCCTTACAGCGACCGGTCAGGCACTGCTGCGGCACGCCGTCGTGGCACTGGACGCCGTCGCCGCGGCCGAACGGGAACTGAAAGGGCTCCCCTTGAGCGCCATGTGGTGCGCCTCGGCGCGTTCCCCAGCGCGGGGGCACTGCTCGTGCCGGGCGCCCTCACCGCGCTGCGCCGTACACATCCGCGTATCAGCGTCACCACCAGGGAAGCAACGACCTCAGGCCTCGGGCGTGCGCTGCGGGCAGGCACGATCGACGTCGCCATCCTCGCGTCCAGGCCGCCTTACCGGTCGTTGGACGACCAGACCCGGGCCTTGAGTCCGAGACCCTGACCGCTGCTGAGCCGCCCGCACACCGCCCACACCACCCGCGACCAGCTGACCAAGTCACACCTCATCGCGGCGGACTGCGGCATCACCACCGTGCCCCCAGCCTGACCGAGGCACTTCCGCCGGGTGTACGTCTGGTAGCGGTCCACGGCGGCCCCGTCGAACACCGGAGGGTCGCCCTCGCACCGGTGGTCAGCAGATTCTGGCGACGTGCTCTCCCCTGTAGACCCTTGGGGCCCTCGGCCACGTCGAACTCGACCGGACCGCCCTCGTTCAGCTCCTTGAAGCCGCTGCCCTTGATCGCGGAGAAATGAACGAACACATCCGACCCGCTGTCGTCCTGCTGGATGAAGCCGAAGCCCTTGTCGGCGTTGAACCACTTCACGCGGCCAGTGGCCTGTGCCACCGAGGCGGGCTCTCTTCCCTGTGGTCAGCCCCAGAGAGCAAGACTTCCCGGTATTGGGGCTTGGCCTCACCTCAGTCAGCATGGTGCTCTTCTGCGAGCCCTCCACCTCAGACCGCACCGCTCAGCCTGCACACACGCCGCGTAGCAACTCGAACAATCGAGCCAGCCCCTGGTCAGGCATGGGCGGAAGTTACCTCGAAGGAGTGACAGTTCAGGCAATGGGTCCTGTGGACCCGAGGGGTGGAGCAGACTCGCGCTTACGGCTTTCGTGCTGGTTGCGTGTGCGTCCGTTGGTCAGAGCACAGGATCAGTCGAAGGCGGCCCACGTATAGGGCAGTTAACGATCCGAATGATCACGTCCGGGATGCCGTTCAAGCGAACGGTTAAAGATCAAGCTTCGCGCCATTCCGAGATCGGCACCTGCGGCCGTCCGACCTCACAGCGACCGTGCGGGTTAGGACCTTGCGAGTGGGAACAAAGGGGCTGGGCTATGCGCGGGAGTGGGTTCGCGGCAGGGCCGGTGGAGCGGGCGGTCGCGTTGATTGGCGTGGGTTGCCGACTGCCGGGCGCCATCAGTGACCTTGACGGTCTGTGGCTGGCTTTGGAAGCGGGCCTCGACCTTATTGGGGAGGTACCGGCCGAGCGGTTCGCCCCGGAGCGGTTCGTCGACACCTTGATGCCGCGTCCGGGCAAGTCGTACACCGCGGCGGGCGGTTTTCTGGATGGCATCGACTCTTTCGACGCCGACTTCTTCGGCATCGCGCCGCGTGAGGCGACGCAGATGGACCCGCAGCAGCGGTTGTTGATGGAGATGTCGGTGGAAGCGCTGGACGATGCCGGCATTTGTCCGGAGGCGCTGGCGGGTTCGGACACTGCAGTGTTCGTTGGGATCTCCGACCAGTCCTACGGTGCGTTGCAGATGCTCTCGCCGAGAGGCGTGAACGCCTACACCATGTCGGGGGCGGCTTCGTCGATCGCGGCGAATCGGCTGTCGCACTTCTTCGACCTGCGTGGGCCGAGTATGGCGGTGGACACGGCGTGTTCGTCCTCGCTTGTGGCGTTGGTGCAGGCACATCAGACGTTACTGGCTGGGCAGAGCCGGATGGCGTTGGTCGGGGGCGTCAACGTCCTGCTGAGCCCGTACCACTTTGTTGGGTTTTGCCAGGCGTCGATGCTTTCACCCAGTGGGCGGTGCCGCTCCTTCTCGGCGGACGCGGACGGATACGTGCGGGCGGAGGGCGGCGGTGTGGTGCTGCTGAAGCGCCTGTCGGACGCGCTCGCCGACGGTGATCGGATCCACGCGGTGATGGTAGACGGTGCCACGGGCAGCGACGGGCGAACACCGGGCCTGGCCCTGCCCAAGGCGGAGAGCCAGGAGGCCCTGCTGCGGCAGGTCTATGACCGCTGCCGGGTCGACCCGGATGACGTGGCGTATCTGGAGGCGCACGGCACCGGCACCCCGGTCGGTGATCCCATCGAGTGCCAGGCCATCGGCAACGCCCTTGGGGTACGCCGATCCTGCGGTGCGCTGCCGATCGGCTCGGTGAAGTCCAACCTGGGCCACTCAGAACCAGCTTCCGGAATCACCGGTGTGTTCAAGGGCATGCTGGTACTGCGGCACGGCTTGGTCCCGCCGACCTTGCACGCCACACCGCCCACCCCGCACGTCGACTTCGCTGCACTGGGTCTGGCGCCAGCTGTCGAGGCCGTGCCCATCGGGGTGAGCGAGCGCACCGTGGTGGGCGTCAACTCCTTCGGTTTCGGCGGTGCCAACGCCCACGTGGTGCTGGCCGCAGCCCCGTTGACCGCCGAAGGGACCGAGGCGCTGCCTGTACCGGCTGCTCCGGTGAAGCCGGAACAGGCGCTGCCTGGAACACCCGGCTACCCCGTCAGCTCCGAGGCGAGCGCTTCCCGGGACGAGACGGTCTTGCCGATGCTGGTCAGCGGCCATTCCCGGCCCGCGCTGGCCGAGGCCCTGCGCCGCACCGCCGAGCGGCTGGCAACCGCCTGCCCGCAGGAGTTCTACGACTTGGCCTACACCGCGTGTGTGCGACGCGGCCGGCACCAACACCGGGCGGTGGTTTTCGCGGCCGACGCGGCCGAGGCGGCCGAGCGGTTGACTGCCTTGGCCGAACAGGTTCCGGAAGCGATGGATACCGTGGCCGACGATGATCTAGTGTCCTGCGCCAGAGATCCGTCGGCAGAAGCGGGCGAGGGAGTCGAGGATCTCCTCGGCGGTCTTCGTCCAGATGAACGGCTTGGGGTCCTCGTTCCAGTTTTTGACCCAGCGGCGGATATCG
>NZ_JARJBC010000048.1:0-11814 GCF_029269905.1 Streptomyces silvisoli
GCGGCTCGACCAACTCCCATTCGGCATCAGCCAGATCACCACGAGTCACACGGCCGGTCTACCGCAGTTGGCACCCTCCTGGAGCGGGAATGACCGATCCCGTGATCTCAACTCAGAACACTCCCTAAGGCCGTGGCCCCGGGCAACAGGTGGCCGGGGCCACTGACCGTCGTGGAGGTGTCAGGCGATCACGTAGAACGGGTCGCGGTCGAGGATGCGGAACTTCTTCTCGAAGGCGGTGATCCGGCCGCCTTGGCTGCGTTGTTCAGCGGGTGTGGTGAAGGTGATTTCGCGCTGGTTGGCCGCCAGGGAGGTTCCGCCTTGGTAGGTGGCGGCGAAACGGGTACTCGTCGCACCAGGTGCGGCCCTGGGCCTTCTCCGCCGGGGGTCGGTTGGGCCTTGCCACACACGGCCGTCCGGTTCTTGGTTGCCTGCTTGGAGTCGGCGAACGCATGCAGCACCGACCCGCCGTTGGGGGCACCGTAGTGGCCACCGTGCGCACGCAGAGCGCGGATTCCGCCGTCAATGTAGGTCAGGCCGCCATGCCCACCACGCTGGGCGCGTCGCGGAAAACGCAGCCGGCGGACTGGCCCTTGAACGTGTCGTCGCAGCGGTAGTACGCGGACTCGTACGCCACCGTGCCGGTGCTGTATCCCGGCTTGGTGCACGGTCCCCACACGGATCATACGGTTGCCGAGCAGTCGAAGAACTACCGGTACTCGACCAGCCACCAAGTTGTCATCGACGCCGACACTCGACTCGTCGTTGCCCTCGGCTGGCCGGTCACCGGCAACCGCAACTATTGCAAGGCGGGGGGACTTTCCGGTGCGAAGGCCGCCGTCCGCCGGGCCACGGTCAGCGCGGACGGCGGTTACTGAGGCACCGGCCCGCTCATCCCGCACCGCCGTGGACGCGGCCAGACCGACCCGCCAGCCAGGAAGGAGGAGCACAACAGCTCCCATCGCAAGGTCCGGGCTCGCGTCGAGCACGTCTTCGCGCGGATGATGGCCTGGAAGATCCTTCGCGACTGCCGCCTGAAAGGCGACGGCGTTCACACCGCCATGCTCGGCATCGCTCGGCTTCCCAACCTCGCCTTCGCGGGATAACTCCCGCCCCATAGGAAACCAGAGAGGCCCAAGGGAGGCGGCCCGCCAATCTCTCCGGCTCGGAGAATGCTCAGTCGATGCAGAACTCGTTGCCCTCGATGTCCAGCATCGGGATGCACGAATCATTGCCGTCATACAGCGTTCGCACGTGTACCGCGCCGAGCAGGACCAATCGTGCGCATTCGGCCTCAAGAGCGGCGAGGCGCTCTGTCCCCACGAGTCCGGTGCCGACCCGCACATCAAGATGCACCCGGTTCTTAGCGGCCTTCCCTTCGGGGACGCGCTGGAAGTACAGTCGCGGACCCACACCTGAGGGGTCGCTGCAGGCGAACCATGAATCCCGCTGCTCAGGCGGCTGCGAGCACTTGAAATCGTCCCAAGTGGCAAACCCGTCCGGTGGCGGCGGGACGACGTACCCCAACACCTCGCACCAAAAACGAGCGAGGCGCTCAGGTTCTGCGCAGTCGAAGGTGACTTGGAACTTCTTGATCGCTGACATCGGCGCAACATACCAGGGGGACTCTGCCTCCCACCGGGGATCCCCAAGATCCAGTCCTGACCAACCACCCTCATGCCAAAGATCAGTTACAGGACAGCCCTTAGCCAGCCGCTGCCCACCGGGTCTTCACCCGGCGTGGCCCTCAGACCCTGAGCGCCGCCTGCCCCTCTGTCCGCGCGCTGCCCCGCTCAGAGCGTAGGCGCGGCTGAGCTGGTGGAGCAGATCGAGGCGTAATTCGATCTACTGGACTGCCCTCCGGTGGACCCAGCGAGGAAGTCCGGCGGCTGCTCGGCCCCGAGGGCGTCGCCAAGGTCCGGGCTCGACAGCACATGCGCGCAGTACCGCAAGCCGTTGGACGGGACCGGCACGGTGAACATGGTGGTGCGCATCAACGGACAACTGCTCAACGTCGCGATGCCCGCGACCTGCTGCTCGCGCTGGGGCTGCTCGCCGAGGCCCCCGAGCCGACGCTGGCCGTCGGCCCGGGCCGCATCTACGTGCCGATCGTGGTGATCCGCCGTCACATCGCCGCGGTGGCCGCACCACCCGCCTCTCGCCGTTCGTCCGGCAGCACGGCAACATGCTGGGGCGGTGCTTCTTCCAGCTCCCCGGCCTGCCCGGCGTAGTGCGCCCCGCGCGATTCGGATGCTGCCGCGGATTGAGACCCACGCCGCTCCTGCGGGCAGTCGGTGAACGGAGCCGACCCGGTGACGGTCTGATGCCATTGGAAGGGGCGCGTCCGAAGCCTGTCGGCTCAGGTGTTGAGTGTGTGACCGGTCGTTGAGTCCACGTGGTCCGGGATCTCGTCGTGGCGATCGCCCACGGTCGGTGTCCCGGTGGGCTCGAACATAAGGATTGCGGCGCCGGACGGAGCGTGCGGCTTGTGCTCCGTGCCTCGGGGGACGGTGAAGACCGCCCCCTGCGGGAGCAGGACCGTGCGCTCTCCATCGGGCTCGCGCAAGGAGATGTGCAGCTCTCCGTCGAGCACCAGGAAAAACTCGTCGGTTTCGTCGTGGACGTGCCAGATGTGTTCGCCCTCGACCTTGGCGATGCGCACGTCATAGTCGTTGACGCGCGTGACGATGCGGGGACTCCACAGGGCATCGAAGGAGGCCAGAGCCTTGCTGAGGGGGATGGGTTCGTTACGCATGTGCTCATCCTGAGCCACTTCGCATGGCTGGCGTGAGTGCTAGACATTGCACATGGCGAAAGAATCCTCGCACGCAGTTCACACGGCAGGCGTACACCGGGTTGTCGTGATCGTGGACGAGAACTCGAACCCTTTCGAGCTCGGCTGTGCAACCGAGGTCTTCGGTCTGCGCAGACCGGAGATCGGCCGTGATCTCTACGACTTCAGGCTCTGCTCCCCCGAACCCCGCACCCTGATGCGGGACGGATTCTTCACGCTGACGGGAGTCGCCGATCTGGAAGCGGCCGATGCGGCGGACACCTTGATCGTCCCCAACCGCCCGGACGTCGAGGTGCCCCGCCGCCCCGCCGTACTCGATGCAGTCCGACGGGCGCACGCGCGCGGTGCGCGCCTGGTCGGCTTCTGCAGCGGCGCCTTTACACTCGCCGAGGCCGGAGTCCTCGACGGGCGCCGGGCCACCGCGCACTGGCAGTGGGCTGGTTCCTTCCGGGCCCGCTTCCCCTCTGTCCACCTCGAATCAGACGTGCTGTTTGTGGACGATGGTGACATCCTCACCGCTGCGGGGAGCGCGGCCGCGCTGGATCTTGGGCTGCATGTGGTCCGCCGCGACTACGGCGCGGAGGTCGCCAACTCCGTGAGTCGGCGACTGGTCTTCGCGGCGCACCGGGACGGCGGGCAGCGGCAGTTTGTGGAGCGCCCCATGCCCGACGTGCCTGAAGAGTCCCTGGCGCCTGTCCTGGCCTGGGCCCAGGAGCGGTTGGACTCACCACTCACGGTCTCTGACCTTGCGGCACGCATGGCGGTCAGTCCGGCGACGCTGCATCGCCGTTTCCGGGCACAACTGGGAACCACGCCGTTGACGTGGCTCACGGGGGAACGACTTGCCTTGGCATGCCGGTTGATCGAGCGAGGTGAGTCCCGTTTCGAGATGGTCGCGAGGCGCAGCGGGCTTGGCACCGCCGCCAATTTGCGTGCGCTGATGCGCCGCGAGACGGGCATCACTCCGTCGGCATACAAGCGTCGGTTCGGGCCGGAGGTGGATTGACGGCGGGGCATCCTCTTCCGGCGGACCACGGGAATGTCGCTCAGCGTCGGCTATCGCCAGGGGCAAGGAGCCTGGTGAGCTCGGCGATGGCCTCCGGGGAGGGCTTGAAAGCAGCGGCGGACGTTCTCCGGCTTCTTGTGCCGGGACCCGGCCATCAGCATCAACAGCGACGCCCGCCTCGCCAAGGTGGGTCAAGCCGGAGTGGCGGTACTCGTGCAGGTCCCAGCCGGTGCCGGACCCGCGCACGGCAGTGTGCTGGTCAAGCAGGGCGCGGGCTTGCCCGTAAACAGCCGGGTGAAGCCGGTGTCCGGGCAGATGTCGCACGGGCTGACGACCTTGCCTGGCGCTGGGCGGCGATGTGTGACGAACTCCGCCCCACGAGCAAGGCCCTTGAGCAGACGGGGCGCCGGTCCCGGCGCCGACGCGCGTCCAGTCGAGCCCCGTACCGTCGTCTCCCGCGCACGCCACCCCGAGCCCCGCGCCCGTACCGGCGCGGCCGGGGCATGGTCCGCACCACGGCGCCGCCACGCCGACGCCAGTTCCGCAGCAGTACAAGTCCGCTACCGGCACGACCCCTGCGCCGATCGAGGAACGGCTGCGGGCCGCGCTCGCCGCGCGTGCGCACTCGGTCAGTCCCGCCCGACCGAGCCGGCGAACCCATCGCGCCCGACGATCGGCACACCGTCCCCCGCGGTCCCAGCCCCGTCCCCCGTCCACGGCGGAACCGGCCCCGATCACACCACAACCGTGAATCCGACACCACCCGCCGGACGAGCGCGGCCGTCCCCGACCACCCCCCGAATGCGCTCCCGCCTGGGCGAGTTGATGCCATGGTCTCGCCGCCCGCTCCGGAGACTTCTCAGTGGGCTGAGCGACGGCAGGCCGGAGGTAGCAGTCGGTGCTTGCGCGTGCCTTGGCACGAGGGGGTTGCCTCCAGTTGGTAGCTGGTGAGCACCGGCTTGCCCGCAGCGACCTTCGCCCGCCGAGCGGCGAGGTTCCCACGAGGACGAAGTCCTCCGGACCGCGCAACACCGTCCGCACCATCGGCTTGGGCTCCCGACGCATCACCAAGGATGGCCCATATGACTCTCCAAGAACACGCCGGCAGCCGCATATGTTGCGGGCAGGGTCAGCCGTCATGAGGACGGCTGTCGGCTTCTCACAGGAGGCACCTGATGCGCCTACGCACCCGCCCGCATCTCAGACCCGCGGCAGCGGCCTCGTCAGCGCTCTGCGCATTCGTCGCCTTATGCACAGTATGGTTCGCGCCTGCGGCTCAGGCGGAGCCCACCAACCTCGACAACAGTTGGGCCTGCTCCGTTCCGCCCGGCTACACCTATGACCGCGTGGCCAACCAGCTCGGCGTGTGCAACCCATCCGGGTTCGCCTACAGCTACCACCTACGCGCACCGCAGAACAACATCTGGGCCTGCTCCGTTCCGCCCGGCTTCACCTTTGACCAGACCAGAAACCAGCTCGGCGTGTGCAACCCGTCCGGATTCGCCTACAGCTACCACCTTCGCGGCTGACAGCGATTGAGTCCCACAAGGTGACGGCGCGAGGCCGGCGTTCGACGCCAGTTCCGCGTGGCTGGCGGTAACCGTTCGTTCTCCCTGGCGAGTTGGTCGCGCGTACCGGTGAGCCGATATAAAACGCATCGCTGGCCTCAGCGGGGATGCGATCACCATCGGGGGGAACCGCAGTTCACCGTGGCGTTGACCGTCCTCGCGCCCATAGTCACGTTATTCACTGCGGACGGCACCAGAACCCACAGCAGCGGTCAGCGGTGAAAACCTACACCGGGAGGGTCATTCGTGAGGTTCAGCGCTGCCAGAGGAACGCGGCCTCGGCGCAAGGCTGGCAGTTGACGAGGTAACCGCGGCCTCTGCAGCCGAAGTTGACGGAGGTGGCGAAGTCGCAACCCTCCTCCAGCTCCGCGGTGAACGTCATGCTGGCGGCGCACAACTGCTGCCGTGGTCCGTGCGCACTCAACGGCCTTGATTGGGCAGTCGAGTTGAGCGCGACCATATCGAGTCCGAAACTCAGGCGCTGATCCGCTCGGTGAGGAGGTCGGCGACCGTGCGTGGTTCGCGGCACAGGAGTTCGGCCAGCAGCGGGCTGGTTTCGGCGAAGTGGCCGCTTCGCGCGGCGTGGAAGAACCACAGCAGCATGTAGGCCATCGGCTCGGGTGTGCCGGCGGCGATCCGGTCGGCGAGCCACTGCTCGTCGTCCACGACGACTCGGGTGATGTCACGGTCGGTGAGTTCGGCTGCGGTCGTGGCGATGTCGCCGAAGGTGACGGCGCGGCGTGCGGTGAGCGTGACGGGGCCGTCGAAGGGGTGCTGTCCGGTGAGGATGATAGCGGCGGCTTCGGCCGCATCGGCGCGGTCGGTCCAGGAGACGGGGCCATCGGCCGGAGCGGCGATGACGCCGGTCTGCTGCCAGGGGCCGAGCAGCCAGTCGAGGCTGTGCGCGTAGAACCCGTTGCGAAGTGAGGTCCAGGCGATCCCTGACTCCGCGAGCAGCGCTTCGGTGGCGGAGTGCTCGCGCGCCGGGGCGAACGGGCTTTCGCCGTGTACGTTCTGGTGACTGGTGTACAGGATGCGCTGTGCGCCCGCGGCGACCGCGGCCTCGATCGCGTTGCGGTGCAGGCCGATTCCGTCGCCGCGAGGGTCGTTCTGGGAGACCAGCAGTACCTGTTCGGCGCCCTCGAACGAGTCACGTAGCGCGGCCGGGTCGTCGTAGGAGCCGCGCCGTACGCGCACGCCGCGGTCGGCGAAATGCTGTGCCTTGGCGATGTCGCGGACGCTGACGCCGATCCGGTCTACGGGGATACGCTCGAGCAGGTGCTCGACGGTGGCGCCGCCCAGGGCGCCGGTCGCGCCGGTGATGACGATCATCTTGTTGCCTCCGTTGTGCAGAGGATCGATACCGAACCGCCCGCACCGATATATGGATTCCGTCGGCCGTCAGGCCGGACAAGGGGGTCTCTCCACCGCTCATCGGCGCTGGAGCAGCGGCAGCAGAATGTCGTCGACGATGTGCTCGACGAAGCTCTGGTCGCTGGGCTCCCCGACGAACACGAGCCGGTGCACGATGAGCGCCGGAACGATCTCGGCGAACAGTCCGGCCGCTCCAGGGACGAGGTGTTCGCCCTGCACACCGCCGAATGGATGCTCGGTCATTGCCGCTTCGTCGCGTCGCAGGATCCGCCGCATTTCCGCCGCCAGGTCCGGATCGCTGCGCATGCCCGTGAACAGAGCGCCGAGCAACCCGATCTCCTGCTCGGCGATCTGCTCGGCCAGCCACCCCACGGTCTGCAGCAGGGCCTGCCGGAGATCGCCGGTCCGAGTCGCGGGCGGAACGCTCGCCGCGCGGTGCTCGACCGCCGCGGCCACCAGCTCGGCCTTGCCTGCGTAGCGCCGGTAGACCGTGGGCTTGCCCACTCCGGCTTCGGCCGCGACCGACTCGATGGACAACTGGTCGTATCCGACCTCTACCAGCAGTCTCAGCGTCGCGTCGAGGATCGCCAGGTCCCGGCCGACGTCGCGCGGTCTGCCCCGAGCAGGCTCCGCGTCGCGGGTAACAGGCATCCTCACCCCACATTTATGAAACGATACGGGTACGTAATTAAATGTATGCCTGAGTGCCTCAGAGATCAACCTCGGTTTGGTCGCACCGGCCAACTCACCCCGACGCTCGAACCGCTGGCGGCGGGCGCCGGCTTCGGGCGGTCGGCATGCCTTGACTTCCAAGGGCGCTGGCGTTGCCCGCTGCAAGCTCGATTCAGGCCAAGTCCGTGCCCTGGAGGCGGAGTTGGATGCCGGTCCGGCCGCGTGCGGCTGGAGTGACCAGTGCTGGACGCTGGCCCGGATCGTCGAGATCTTGTGCTCCCGGGACCGGCTCCAACGGACTTCGGTGGGCCGACACCTGCCGACGTTGCGCCGAGACCGGCACCCGACTTACCACCGGCCCCGCGCCGAAGCGACCATGGAACGCGCAAAAGCCATGCACCACAGTCAAAGCGTGATTGTTCGTCCTCGGCGCAGACTCAGCCCGAGAGGACGGCTTGCCCGTCTTGAGGTCCACTGACCGCACAGGTGGCGAGCCTGGACGGCTGCGCCGCCGCTGCGGAGTGCGGGCCGCCCGCAGCCAGGCCACCGTGGTCGCGACGTCAGCTTCGGTCGCCCGGTCCCAGGAATCACAACAGCGGGTGCCACCGCAACAGGTCAAACCCGTAGTTGCGGCACGTTAATGAGTTCGCGTCACCGAGCATGAGGCGCTTGGGCAGCGTTCCCTAGCGCCCCGGCCCGTTCCACGACTGCATACGTAGGCCGATGGGACATCCGGCTGGGCCAACGACTCGTACCCGTATGCGGCGCGCCACCGCTTCGCGAGAAGATTGTCAGTTCCATTGGACGGCAAAAGGCAAAGGCAAGGAGAACTCTCTCCTTGCCACTCTCAACTTATAGCGCACTGGGGGGCTTGCGGCAAGACCCGGGTCAGGGCGCAGAATCGTCGGTCCATGCCACAACCTGCGGAAATGGGGCACGACGTGCGTGTGGACGTATGGGGGGACGCGGTGATGTCGAGCCAGTGGTGGGACCGGCAGTGCAGTTGCGGGTGGTCGGCGCGGAGTGCGGGGGTGCGCGCCCGACTGGGCGGAGCGGCCGACCGACTCGTCAGAGGGAAGGCAACCAGGGATGAGGACGTGCTCGACAAGAGGTTCGACGGAGTTGGAGGCGCCGGTGATTCGATCGGCCGCCACGGTGCAACGGAGCACGGCTGCCCGGCAGGTATCGCAATGATTGAAATGATTGAGCAGTACGTGTTGGATCTTCAAGAGGTTGACCAGACGCAGGTCGCGGTCGTTGGCGGCAAGGGCGCGCACCTGGGCGCGCTGTCGCGGATCGAAGGCATCCGCGTGCCGGGTGGCTTTTGCGTGACGACGGGCGCCTTCCGGCGGATCATGGCGGAAGCGCCGTCGATCGACGATCGGCTCGATCAGTTGTCGCGCTTGAACCCGGACGACCGGGAGGCGATCCGCACGCTCAGCGCGCAGATTCGTCGGACCATCGAAGGGATTGCCATCCCGGGCGATCTCGCGGCGGCGATCACCCGTGCGCTCGCCCAGCTCGGCGAGCAAGCCGCTTACGCCGTCCGATCCAGCGCGACGGCAGAGGACCTGCCGACGGCATCCTTTGCCGGCCAGCAGGACACGTACCTGAACGTCGTGGGGCCGACGGCGATCCTCCAGCACGTCAGCCGGTGCTGGGCCTCGCTGTTCACCGAGCGGGCCGTGACCTACCGCCAGCGGAACGGCATCGATCACCGTACGGTCCACATGGCCGTGGTCGTGCAGCAGATGGTCTTCCCGCAGGCGGCCGGCGTCCTGTTCACGGCCGACCCCGTCACGGGCAACCGGAAGGTCGCCACTGTGGACGCCAGCTTCGGCCTCGGCGAGGCCCTGGTCTCCGGCCTGGTGAACCCGGACGTCTTCAAGGTGCGACACGGCGAAGTCGTCGCCAAGTCGATCGCCGCCAAACAGCGTGCCGTTCACGCCCGGCCGGCTGGCGGTACGCAGGAAGTGGCGATCGACTCGCAGCGGCAGGAGCAGCCGGCGCTGGCGGATGCGCAGGTCGTGCGGCTTGTGCGGCTCGGGCGGCGGATCGAAGCGCACTTCGGCCGCCCGCAGGACATCGAATGGTGCCTGGTCGACAATGACTTCCGGATCGTCCAGAGTCGGCCGATCACGACGCTGTTCCCCATCCCCGAGACCAGCGACCAGGACAATCACGTCTACGTCTCCGTCGGTCATCAGCAGATGATGACCGACCCCATGAAGCCCCTGGGGCTCTCCATGTGGCAGCTGACGGCCATGGTGCCGATGCACGAGGCCGGCGGGAGGCTGTTCGTCGACGTCACCCAGCGCCTGGCCTCGCCCGCGAGCCGCGCCGGCCTCCTGGACGTCATAGGGAGAGGCGATCCGCTGACCAGGGACGCTCTGGAGACCGTCCTCGACCGCGACGACTTCGTCCCGTCGCTCCCGGACGCGGGTCCCGGCGGGCCGTCGGCCCGCGGCGCGTCCGCCCCGATCGAGACCGATCCGGCCATCGTCACCGAGCTGATCGAGCGCAGCCAGGCGTCCATCGCCGCCCTGGAGCGCGACATCCGGACGAAGACCGGACCGGCGCTGTTCGACTTCCTGCTGGAGGCCTTCGAGGAGCACAAGCGAGTCCTCAGTGACCCGCTGAACCTTCAGGCGATCATGGCGGGGATGGAGGCCACGTGGTGGCTAAACGACAAGCTGCAGGAGTGGCTGGGCGAGAAGAACGCGGCTGACACGCTAACGCTGTCGGCTCCCGACAACGTCACATCGGAGATGGGACTGGCGCTGCTCGACGTCGCGGACGTGATCCGCCCGCATCCGGAGGTGGTGGCGTTCCTGCAGGGCGTCGAGGACGAGGGCTTCCTGGACGAGCTGGCGAAGCTCGCGGGCGGGCCCGAAGCGCGCGACGCCATCGAGGGCTACCTCGACCGGTACGGCATGCGCTGCGTCGGCGAGATCGACATCACGAGGCCACGTTGGCGCGAGCGCCCCACCACGCTCGTGCCCGTGATCCTCGACAATGTCAGGAACTTCGAGCCGGGCGCCGCCGAGCGGCGCTTCGAGCAAGGGCGGCAGAAGGCGCGGAAGAAGGAACAGGAGGTGCTGTCACGCTTGCGTGCCCTGCCGGACGGGGACCAGAAAGCCGACGAGGCAAAGCGGATGATCGACCGGGTCAGAACCTTCATCGGATACCGGGAGTACCCCAAGTACGGCATCGTCAGCCGCTACTTCGTCTACAAGCGGGCCCTGCTGGAGGAGGCCGAGCGCCTCGTGCAGGCCAACGTGCTTCCTGAGAAGGAGGACATCTTCTACCTCACGTTCCAGGAACTCCACGACCTCGTGCGCTCGAACCGGGTGGATGACCAGCTCATCCAGCAGCGCAAGGACGCTTTCCGCTCGTACCACGCGCTCACACCGCCCCGGGTGCTCACATCGGATGGTGAGGCCGTCACCGGGGCGTACCGGCGCGACGACGTGCCAGCCGGCGCCTTGATCGGCCTACCGGTCTCTGCCGGGACCATCGAGGGAAGGGCCCGCGTCATCCTTGACATGGCGGAGGCCGATCTCGAAGCGGGCGACATCCTGGTGACGACCTTCACGGACCCCAGTTGGTCGCCGCTGTTCGTCGGAATCGCGGGCCTGGTGACGGAGGTGGGCGGCCTGATGACCCATGGCGCAGTGATCGCCCGGGAGTACGGCTTGCCGGCCGTCGTGGGCGTGGAGCAGGCAACCCGGCTGATCCGGGACGGGCAGCGGATCCGCCTGCACGGAACAGACGGGTACATCGAGATCCTGCCTTGACCGACCACACCGAGAAGCCCACCCGTAGCTTCCGACCGAGGTCGTTCTCGCCTTCAACGCCCTCTTGTTTCATGGGCTTTGCAGTGCAGTGCCGCGGTGTTGGTGGGACTTCCGGTGTGGTTGGGTGGTGAACCGCCGGACGCTCGCGTGTTTCACAGGCGACCACCTGTGAAACGCGGCCTACCGAGCCGACCACTGGGGCATGGGCAGCGCGGGTTCGGCGCTGCGGAACTGCTTGCCGGGGTCAGCCCGCTCATCAGCTCAAAGAGCGGATTGGCCCACCGGTGCGTCGAGGCACCCAGCACCTCCGATGCCTCCGGGCTGTGCCCACATAGGCGCGGACCGCAGCAGCCAGCCGCCGGCGCGGGCCCCGCCGGAGAGCCGGGCTCAATTCCCCACGCCCAGACTGGACATGAACGCGGACGGGTATCGGTCGCCGCGGGCCACGCCCGGCGGCACCGCCTTCTCGATCTCGACTAGTGTCCTGCGCCAGAGATCCGTCGGCAGAAGCGGGCGAGGGAGTCGAGGATCTCCTCGGCGGTCTTCGTCCAGATGAACGGCTTGGGGTCCTCGTTCCAGTTTTTGACCCAGCGGCGGATATCG
>NZ_JARJBC010000049.1:0-8140 GCF_029269905.1 Streptomyces silvisoli
GGGCTCCGGGCGGCCAAGTCCCTTGAGCCTTGCCAACGGCGCCCACATGACAGCCATACCCAGAGCCCCTGGGCCCTCCGATCTTACGAATGACCAGATCAGACCCATGCCTTGAAAGGTAGGACCGACATGACCGTCGAACACATCGCTCCCAGGTCGGCTTCGGCACTCTCGTCTCGCTCGGCCAGCATCTGCAGGCCCGGCTCGGCGTCGCCCCCAGCGCCTACCGCGCCACCTTCCACGGCCCGGCGACCACACCAGACGAAGTCAGGACGCCACCCCGTACGTCTCATCTGGGGCGACGAGCTCCAGGTCCAGGCGACCACTGACGGTGCGTCGATCGTTCAGCATGGCTTCGGTGCTGGAACGAGTCGTCAGGCGATGGAGTACCGGGCCGTCCGTCGCTGGCTGCGCAACCGTCAGACGCCGCCTTGGCGCTTGAGTCGCTGCCACCCATACAGCCGGGCAAAGTGTCCGCACACCCTGGAGGAGGCGGGTGGCGCTCGGTCTCGCGCTCACCCGAGCGGCCCCGGCATGCCGTTGGCGTCGGCGGGAAGAGGTATAACGCGCGCAACCAGCAGTGGGGTCCCCGGGACGCATCAGGGAGGCTTTGTCATGGCGAGTGCTGACCTACGTCCCGAGGGAACGGGAACCATCACCACCTCCGTGCCCGCGCGGCTGGACCGGCTGCCGTGGTCGCGATGGCACTGGATGGTCGTGATCGGGCTGGGCACGGTGTGGATCCTCGACGGCCTCGAAGTGACGGTGGTGGGCAACATCGCCACCCGGCTGTCGGAGAAGGGCAGCGGGCTGGCCATCACCAGCGCCCAGGTCACCGGCGTGGCGGCGGCCCTGTACGTGGCGGGCGCCTGTGTGGGCGCGCTCTTCTTCGGCTGGCTCACCGACCGCTACGGGCGCAAGAAGCTCTTCCTGGTCACCCTCGCGCTCTACCTCGGCGCCACCGCGCTGACGGGGCTCTCCGTCCACGCCTGGTGGTTCTTCCTCTTCCGATTCCTGACCGGCTGTGGCATCGGCGGGGAGTACGCCGCCATCAATTCGGCCATCGACGAGCTGATCCCCGCGACCTACCGTGGCCGGGTCGACCTGATCATCAACGGAAGCTTCTGGGTCGGGGCGGTCGGTGGCTCGCTGCTGTCGATCCTCATGCTCAACAAGTCACTCTTCCCGGCCGACCTCGGCTGGCGGTTGACCTTCGCGCTCGGGGTGGTGCTGGGCCTGGTCATCCTGCTGGTCAGGCGCAACGTCCCCGAGTCGCCGCGCTGGCTGTTCATCCACGGCCGCAAGGCGGAGGCCGAGGAACTCGTCGCGTCCATCGAGGCCAAGGTCGCCGCCCAGGTAGGCCACGACCTCGAGCCCGTCGACCGAGAGATCACCATCCACCAGCGCAAGAGCATCGGGTTCGGCAAGATCGCGGCAACCGTCTTCCGGTCCTATCCGCGCCGGGCGGTGCTGGGGCTCTCGCTCTTCGTCGGCCAGGCCTTTCTCTACAACGCGGTCACCTTCGGCTTCGGCGCCATCCTGACCACCTTCTACCGGGTCCCCTCCGGTAGTACCGGCTACTACTTCGTGGTCATCGCGATCGGCAACTTCCTTGGGCCGCTGTTGCTCGGTCACCTCTTCGACACCCTGGGCCGCCGTCCGATGATCACTGGAACGTACGTGCTCAGCGGATCGCTGCTGTTCGTCACCGCCTGGCTCTTCGGCCGGGGCTCGCTGACCGCGGTCACGCTCACCGCGTGCTGGTGCGTCGTCCTCTTCTTCGCCTCCGCGGGCGCGAGCAGCGCTTACCTCACCGTCAGCGAGATCTTCCCGATGGAGACCCGGGCAATGGCGATCGCCTTCTTCTACGCGGTCGGCACCGCCGCTGGTGGCATCACCGGACCGCTGCTGTTCTCCCAGCTCACGAGCACGGGCGTCGCGTCCGACACTGTGCTGGCGTTCCAGATCGGTGCCGCGCTCATGACGGCGGCTGGCGTCGTCGCCGCCTTCCTTGCCGTGCCAGCCGAACGCCGCTCGCTGGAGGACATCGCCGCCCCGCTGACGGCGGCAACCAGCCTCGCCCCGCGAAGCGCCGGTTAGGCGGTTTGGTGGGGACCGTCTGGTCGTGTGGTCCGGTGACCGTAGGGCCGCTTGTTGCCTCGCCGGTACGGTTGCACACGCCGTGGATGGAGCCGTTCGGCGGCGGCCTGCGGAGGCGGCGAGCGAGATGGGACGGCGTACCGCGAACGGCCCTGGCGGTTTCCGTGTCCGTGCCGCGGGCAGGAAGACCGACAGGGAGCGTAAGAGGCGAGCTGGTGCGTTATGCCGAACCGGATCAACTGGTGGCAACCGGCGATCGCAGCGGCTGCTGTCGTGGTCGGGACGGCCTCGGCGGCGGTGCCTGCGTACGCCTCACCTGTGAGTTCCGGGCCAGACTGTCGGGTGTCCAAGTGCGTGGCGCTCACTTTTGACGACGGCCCTTCCCGGTACACTCCGCAGCTGCTCAATGATCTTGAGGCCCGGCACGCGGTGGCCACGTTCTTCCTCATCGGGCCGCATGCGCTGGCCCACCGGCAGGTCGTGCTGCGCGAGGCGCGGGACGGGAACGCGATCGGCGACCACACGGTCCACCACCCCCGCCTGACCGGGATCTCCTCGGCGCGGGTGAGCTACGAGATCACCACCGCCGCCCGGCAGATCGCCTCCATCACCGGGCACCGGCCGACCATGCTGCGACCGCCGTACGGGGCGTGGAACACCCGCGTGCGAGCCCTTGCGGGCAGGGCTGGGCTGGCGGTGATCATGTGGAACGTCAATCCGCGGGACTGGAAGAACCACAACACCCCGCTCATCGAGCAACGCGTTCTCAATCACGTCCGGCCGGGCGCGATCATCGACATGCACGACACGTACGCGACCACCCCACCGGCCGTTCCCAAAATCATCGCCGGCCTCAAAGCCCGCGGCTACACCCTGGTCACCGTCCCGCAGCTGTTCGCGAACACCGGTGGCATCAAGTCGGGTGTGGTCTACCGCCACGGGCCCTGATCAGCCGCCCGCGAAGGGTGATCAGGCCAGGCGCCGCGCGTTGGGTGTGGTGGGCTGCGAGGTCCCCACGGCCCTCGGGGTGCGGCCCGCGTTCGCGCCCTGGACCAGTGAGGGCGCGGCCGGGAAGCCTCTCCGTGCCTCGGGGTGATTGCTGACGTCCCGTCAGGTGAGCGTCTGAGTAAGCTCGTTCAGCGGGATTTTGCCCGGCGTGACTGCTCCGCTGGCCGGTGCTTGACCAACTGGCTGCGTCGAAGCGGTTTCCGACGCCGAGGGGCGTTCTGGCGCCTGAGACCCCGTAAGGCGTTCGTCCACGGCCCTGCCCACTCCGGATTGCTCGCACCAGAGCCCCGGTCGCTTCCAGTTGCGCATCTCGTCAGCGCCGCCGGGCCCGCCCTCCCCGGGCTGATAATGCGTTGTCGGCTTCAGCCGGGCTGCGAGAGCATCCGGTGCATGGAAGAGCCTGCCGAAATTCTCACTTCCGACCAGGTTGAACTGCGTCGGTGGCGTATGAGTGATCTCGATGCCTTGGATCGCGCGATCTACGAGTCGCGGGACCATCTGGTGCCGTGGATGAACTGGGCAGCCAACCACGGGAGACAGCAGACCTCCGATTTCCTCGCTCGAAGCCAGGAAGAGTGGGAGACCGGACATGCCTTCGGCTATGCCATCACGTCGGATGCTGTGGTGATCGGTAGCTGTGGCCTCTATCGCCGCATCGGTGACGGCGGCCTCGACATCGGTTACTGGCTACACCCTCGTTGGACCGGACGGGGGCTCGTCACGATGGCTGGCGCTGCTCTTGTCAGCCAAGGCTTCCAGTTGACGGGAATCGACCGTTTGGAGATCCATCACGATGCCGCCAACCTCGCCAGCGGGGCAGTGGCCCTCCGCTTGGGGTTCACTGAGGTCGAACGTACGCAAGCACCTGAGGGGGCCGTCGCTCCTGGAGAAGTCGGGATCAATGTCGTCTGGCGGATGACTGCGGACCGATGGCAGGCGAGAACGGCCGAGCAGGCTGAACGAGCGAGCTAAGGTGACTGGCGCCGCGTCCAGCTCCATCACCGCGGACTCGCAGCGCGCACCGCGTCAAGGACCAGGTGCCACGGATACGTCTCCGGACGTTCCTCGCCAGGTTGTTCGGGCACGAACCCGCCATCGCCGTATACCAAGTTGACGCCGACCGACCGTAGCGTCTCCATGGACTTCTCGAACTGCGGGTGCTCCACGAGTGCCTGGTTCACGCACGGCATTGCCACCAGCGGAATGCCCTTCCCGATCGCCTCCGCAGCCACCCCGACGGTGAAGTGGTCCGTGATCCCAAGCGCCCACTGGTTGATGGTGTTGAACGTCGCCGGGGCCACGGCGATCACATCCGCAGGAGGCCACACGTCCGGCTCGCCCGGCAACTTGTATTCGCTCCGAACAGGGTGCCCGGTGAACGCCGCGAGCCTGCTCACAGACGAGTTGAGCCAGCGTGCCGCGGTCGGCGACAGGCCGACGCACACGTCCCACCCTTCCGTCTGGGCCTGCTCGACGGCGCGGCCGATGTCGACGACGGGCGGGGCCGCAGTCCCGAACAGGTACAACACGCGAGACGTCATACGCTCTATCCCACCCGCACTGCCGAAAACGCGCAACCGTGCCTGCCGGAGAACAGTAGAGGCGGAACACCCGTCACGGCAGTGCACGGCGTCGAAGACACGTACCGTTCCGGCTGACGAGGCAGGAACGAGCGGAGCCCGGTGTGCCCAGACCCAAGGCGACCACACTGGCAACGGTGTTGCGGCGCTGCTCAGGATTTCGCGGATCTGACGACGCGGTAGCCACGCGTAAGGCGATCACCCAACTCGCCACCGCAACCCGGGGACTGGTCCGTGAGGTTCCGGCGGTGGACGCCGTTTGCATCCTGGCCCTAGTCGCCAGGCCGGGTCTGAACCGTCGAGGGCGCTGCCAGCACCGCACGTTGTCCGCCGCACCGCCTCCTTCTGCCACTTCCGCATGGAGCTCGGCGGCCATGTCGCGCGTCGCGGGGTCTGTCGGGTCGCTGGTGATGGGTCGAACCACCGCAATCGGGCGTCGGGTCCTCAGTCGGCCGGGACGTGGGCGTGGCTCCGTCGACCCACGGCAGCGCTCAGCGAGGTTCGGGCGGTTGTGGTCCGTTGCTGCGGTGGTGGTGCGAGGTGAGGTAGGGGTGGTGAAGGTGGGGGGAGGGGGTTCGTTCGATGACGAGGACGGCGTCGTCGTCGGCGGGGTTCTCGCCGATGTGCGCGAGCAGGTCGCTCTGGATGTGGTTCAACAGGGTCTCCGGGCTGCCGGCGGGCAAGGAGCCCAGCCGTTCGATGAGCGGGTAGAAGGCTCCGGCAGGCGAGCGAGCCTCGATGACACCGTCGGTGTACAGCACGAGCATGTCACCGGCCTCGAAGGTGAACGGATCCGCGCTGCGGCGCCGAGGGCTGGCGCGATGATCAGGAACGGGCCCAGATGGATGCTGGTCGGGGTGTAGATGTCCGCGATGACGATCACGACGATGAGCACGACCGGGAGGTTGCGCGTCCGAATGAACGGGCGGGCGGTCAGGGCGGGTTCGCCATCGCTCGGCGTCGTGGTCGGCGTCAGATGCTCTCGGCCAGGCGCTCGATCAGCGGTGCTGCGGCTGTGAGGGTCTCCAACTCCGCAGCTGTGAAGTGCTGTTCGAGGGCGGTCGCGAGCTGCCGGGCTCGGGCGTCGTGCTTGCGCCGCAGCATTGCCAGACCGGTCTCGGTCAGCGACATGAGGACTCGTCGGCGGTCGCGGGAGTCGGGACGCCGCTGGACGAGCCCTCGCCCTTCCAGGCCGCTCAGAGTGGTCCCCATCGCCTGAGGAGTGATCTGCTCGGCCCTCGCCAGCTCGGCGGCCGTGGCCGGGCCGCCGCGATCCAGCCGTGCCAGCGCGGAACGTTGGGGCAACGAAAGCTCGCCGGGGGTCGACGCATGGCGGAGCCGCCGCGCGATCAGCCTGATGCCGTCGTAGAGCGCTCCGCCCAGGTCATCGACGTTCGCAGACTGAGCCATGGGATCAAGCTAATTTCATCAACCAAGGTTGTCAACCTGGGTTGTCAGCCCAGGCTGATGGGTTTAGCGTGTGAGGCATGAAGACCGAATTAGGCGCCATGACGTTCGGCATCCACGCCATTGCCACCGACGAGGCCATCCACCCCGCCAAGCTCGGTCCGGCCGTGGAGGAGCGCGGGTTCGGGGCCCTCTTCCTGGCCGACCACAGCCACATTCCGGCTGACAGCGTGACCTCCTACCCGCTCGGCGGCGAGTTGCCCCGGCAGTACTACCGGACGCTCGACCCGTTCACAGCTCTCGGCATGGTTGCCGGAGTGACCGAGAACCTGCTGCTGGGGACCGGGGTCGCCCTGCTGGTCCAGCGTGACCCGATCCAGACCGCCAAAGAGGTCGCCTCCTTGGACTTCCTGTCCAACGGTCGGGTGATCTTCGGTATCGGCGCGGGCTGGAACCGCGAGGAAATGCGCAACCACGGGACCGAGCCACGTACCCGAGGCCAGCTCCTGGATGAGCGGATGGCCGCGATCATCGAGATCTGGACCAAGGACCAGGCCGAATTCCACGGGAAACACGTCGACTTCGACCCTGTCTTCGCCTGGCCCAAGCCGGTGCAGCGACCGCACCCGCCGGTGTATGTGGGCGGCCAGAGCGCCAAGGCGATCGCCCGGGCCAAGCGGTTCGGCGGCTGGATGCCCAGTGCCACGACCGACGCCGGCGAGGTGCTTGAGCAGATGGCGCTCATCGGCCCGGAGACACCGGTGATCGTCAACGCCGTCCCGCCGGAGCCGGACATCGTCGCGGCCTACCGGGAGGCCGGTGCGGCGGGCATCACCTTCCATCTGCCCAACGTCCCGGAAGCCGAAGCGTTGCGCGTCCTGGATGGACTGGCCCGACTGATCGGCTGAGCCACACGCGCGCAGACCTGTTCACAGGTCTGCGCTCTCACCCTCCCGTGTCTGAGCCCGCAGCCGCAGGTGTGTCGCATCAGAAATCGAACATGTGATGCAATCTTGTGGTGACGTCCTACGCCTTCCCTGACGATCTTCTGCAAGCTCAGCGAGCCTGGTATGCCGCGTACCGGCAGCTCGCCGAAGCGAACAACCCTGCGCAGACCACGGTCCTGCGGCGCACGCTGCAACGGCTTTCCGTGAAGATCAGCACGCACCCGTTCTGGGCCACCGTCCCCGATCGAGGGCCTGCCGCGCGGATGGCGCTGAAGGAGATGGCCTGGGGTGCTGGGCAGGAGGAGACGAGGTCGTGCGCTCGCTCCTGACCGGTACGGGGTGTGGGCGGGTGACCGGGTGTGAGTGACCTGCCCCCGGATCTGAACCGCCTCCAGGTGCTGCGGACCTACCTGCGGCTGCAGTTGGAAGCGGTCGACGCTCGGATCCGCGAGATCGAACGTGCCCCTGGCGCGGCCCGTGGTGTGGCGTCGGCGCACCCTGTACGTGGCAAGGAGGCGGCGAACGAACTGAAGTGGTGGCGCTTCGCCCCTGACGGTGCTGGCAACGTCGGCGGCACGTTGCACCGTGGGGACTGCCGCCACGCTGTCGGCGGGGCCCTGCTCACTCTGACTCAGGCCAGGCTGATCCTCGAAGAGGGCGCCCGGCCCTGTCGGCAGTGCGCCCCGGAGGCCCGGCTTCAGGGGTAGCGGACCACGGCCGCGTGTTTGACGTTCCGTGACCGCCGGGGCGTGTGCGCAGTCAGTCACCGCGATGCTGCTCGACGATCGAGTCCGCGTCCACGGGACCGTCGGTACGAAGTGTCGTGGCGTATTGCTCGGTCAGTTTCAGCTGCATCTCGCGTGACTGGGCCTCCACCCATCGGCGGTTCTCCGGGCTCAGCTGTTCCAGGAACCCGGAAAGGTCCACATCGCTCATGGCTGGCCTCCTGTGGCTGGTGGGCGAGGCGCGGAAGGCTTCCTAATGTTGTTGTCAAGCCGCCTCGGTGACGGGTGGTGCAACGCGGTAGCACCGTCGGTCACGGATCAGTGCCCAGATGACGTTCACGCGGCGGCGCGCGAGGGCGAGTACCGCTTGGAC
>NZ_JARJBC010000004.1:0-424694 GCF_029269905.1 Streptomyces silvisoli
GGTGGGGAGGGAGGGGGCGGGGGGGGAGGCCCCCAAGGGATTAGGAGACGGTGCTCCCGACCCCCCGCAATGCCATGGACACTGCGGCCTGGGTGATGGCGTCGGGGTCTTCGGCCGCGCCCAGTTCGATGCGGCGGACCGCGGCGTCGACGATGCCCTGGAGCAGCATGGCGGTCAGCCGGGGTTCTCGGTGGCCCAGTTCGCTGAGCGCTTCGACGACCATGGCGATCAGTCCGCCGTGCGCGGCGCGGATCTTCTCGCGGGCGCCCGGGTCGAGTTCGCCCGCCGAGATGGCGACGACCGCGCGGTGCCGGCGGTCACCGACCAGGGCGAGTTGCTGCCGTACGTACGCCTCGATCTTGCGCTCGGCGGTGTCGGCGGTTTCCATGGCCGCCTCGACCTCGGCGGCCCAGACGGGGAAGTCGGCCGCGCACAGTTCCTCCACCACGGCCGCCCGGGACCGGAAGTACTCGTAGACGGAGGAGCGCGCGAGGCCGGTGCGCTCGGCGAGGGCGGGGAACGTCAGCGCTTCCGTACCGCCCTCGGACAGCAGGGAACGCGCGGCGTCCAGCAGGGCGCTGCGCTGCATCGTCCGGTGCTCGGCCACTGAGGCCGCTCGAATCCTGGGCACCCCACCACTGTACGGACAACGGCCCCGGCCGGGGTCAGCAGCGCCCCACATCCGCCAGCTTCGCGCGGAGCTGGAGAACCGACTTGGTGTGGATCTGGCTGACGCGGCTTTCGGTGACGCCGAGGACATGGCCGATCTCGGCGAGCGTGAGGCCCTCGTAGTAGTAGAGGGTGACGACGGTCTTCTCGCGTTCGGGGAGGGTGTTGACGGCGCGGGCGAGGAGTCGGCGCAGTTCGCGGTCCTCGGCGACTTCCACGGGGTTGTCGGCGGCGCGGTCTTCGAGGGTGTCGACGAGGCTGAGCCGGTCGCCGCCTTCGGTGCCGACGTGCAGGAGTTCTTCGAGGGCGACGACGTTGGCGAGGGAGAGCTGGCCGAAGATGGTGTGCAGTTCCTCGACGGGGATGTCCATCTCGGTGGCGACTTCGGCTTCGGTGGGTGTGCGGTGGTAGCGCGCTTCGAGGGTCGCGTAGGCGCGTTCGACGGCGCGGGCCTTCTGGCGTACGGAGCGCGGGATCCAGTCGAGCGCCCTCAGTTCGTCGATCATGGCGCCGCGGATGCGGCTGATGGCGTAGGTCTCGAATTTGATGGAGCGTTCTGGTTCGAACTTCTCGATGGCGTCGATGAGTCCGAAGATGCCGGAGGAGACGAAGTCGGCCTGTTCGACGTTGGGGGGCAGGCCGACGCTGACCCGGCCGGCGACGTACTTCACCAGGGGTGAGTAGTGCAGGATCAGTTGCTCGCGTAGTCGTGGCTCCCCGGTGGCCTTGTAGGAGCGCCACAGCTCGTCGAGTGCGGAGGGGGCGGCGGTCTGCGCGCGCGGTGGAACTCCGCGGTCGTCGGTGGCCGCGGTCGCGCGGTCAGGCCCGGAGATGTGCTGGGGCATGCGTCGCCTTGAGCCGTTCTGCCGTGACGTGGGGTGGGGATTCGGGTCTCCGCGAGCGTAGCGTGAGCCGGGCGTCGCGTTGTGCTACGACGTTCGGGTGAGCCTCACGCAGATACGTTCCGCCATACAGGGAGTTGGGCTGGACGTCTCTTTGCCCTTTCCTGCCCTGCCTGTTGCGTATTAAAGCGTTCTGCGGTCATTCCCCTAACCTCGTCATCGGGTCGTCCCAGGTCAAGAACCTTCTTGTCACCTGATGGTGTGTTGACCGGGTCACCGGATCCGGGGGGTGCCACTCTCTCGGGCGGCGGCGGTCAGTCGCCAGCGGGTGCCGTGGCGTTCGACGAAGCCGAGGGTGTGGAGTTCGTGGAGGCGGCCGGCGGCTTCGTCCAGGCCGGTTCCGGCGGCGCGGGCGATGTGTTCGGTGTCGGCGTCGCCGTGGCCGGGGAGTCCTTCGAGTACCGCGGCGGTGGCGGGTGCCAGCAGGTCTCTGGGGTGTACGGGGCCTCGGCGTTCGGGTGCCAGGTCGTCGCCGATGCTGCCGGTGAGTTCGATGATGTCGGTGGCGTCGGTGACCAGTTGGCCTTCCTCGCGCAGGAGTTGGTGGACTCCCGCTGACAGTGCTGAGGTGACGGGGCCGGGTACGCCCATGGTGATGCGGCCGAGAGCGTTGGCGCGGCGGGCGGTGATCAGTGAGCCGCTGCGTAGTTGGGCTTCGACCACCACGGTGCCGCGGGCGAGTGCGGCGATGACGCGGTTGCGTTGGATGAAGCGGCTGCGGGTGGGGTGTTCGCCCGGTGGCAACTCGGCGATGATCATGCCCTGTTGGGTGATGCGTCGGAGTAACTCGGTGTTGCCGCGCGGGTATGGCTTGTCCACTCCGCAGGCGACGACGGCGATCGTGGCGCCATGGGCGGCGAGTGCGCCGCGGTGTGCTGCGCTGTCGATGCCGTAGGCGGCGCCGGAGATGACGGTCCAGCCTGCTTCGGCGAGATCGGCGGCGAGGGTTGCGGCGATGTGTGTGCCGTAGTCGCTGCTGGCTCGGGCGCCGACGATGGCGATGGAGCGCAGTGCCCAGGGGCGTAGCGCGGGGTGGCCGATGGCCCATAGTCCGATGGGGCGTTGGTCGCCGAGGTCGTTGAGTTGGCTGGGCCAGTCGGGGTCGTTGGGGCAGATGAAACGGCCGCCGAGGGTTTCGATGGTGGCCAGGTCGTTGTCTGGTCGGGCGTGTTGGGCGCGTAGTCGGTATCCGGCGGTGCGGGTGTCGCTGATGCCGGGTAGGGGGTGTCGGGTGGTGAGCATGTGCAGGGTTTCGGTGGGGCCGTGTTCGCGGAGCCATCGGCCGATGGCGGGGTCGCCGGGTTCGGCGATTCTGGTGAGGGCGGCGCGGGCCCGGCGCTCGTCGGTCGGTGTGGGTTCGGTGGTCATGTGCCGCTCCCTACGGTGGCGGGGATTCCGCGGTGTACGCCGGTGCGCAGTTGGAGGGCCTGGCCGACGTCGTCGTAGCTGGGGCGGTCGTGTCCGGCGAGGTCGGCGACGGTCCAGGCGACGCGGAGTACTCGGTCCAGGCCTCGTGCGGTGAGCAGGCCGCGTTCCATTTCGCGTTCGATGTCCCGCATGGCTCCGTTGCGTACTCTCCAGCGGGTGCGCAGTTCGTGTCCGGGGACTTCGCTGTTGGTGTTCCAGGGCAGGTCCTGGTAGCGGGCGGCGGCTCGTTGTCTGGCTTCGTGGACGCGTTCGGCGACGTGAGCGGTGGGTTCGCCTCTGGTGCCGTGGCCGATCAGTTCGGAGCGGCTGACGGTGTCGACGGTGACGTGTAGGTCGACGCGGTCCAGTAGTGGGCCGGAGAGTCGTGCCTGGTAGCGGCGTACCTGGTTGGGTGTGCACTCGCAGCCGCCGCCGAGGAGGGCGTGTCGGCCGCAGGGGCACGGGTTGGCGGCGAAGACGAGGAGGAACTTGGCGGGTAGCCGCATGACGCCTCCGCTGCGGGCGACGACGACGTGCCCGGATTCGAGGGGTTGCCGGAGGGCTTCCAGGACGCGGGTGCTGAATTCGGGGGCTTCGTCGAGGAACAGCACTCCGTGGTGGGCGAGGGAGACGGCGCCTGGTCTGGGGAGTCCGCTGCCGCCGCCGACGATGGACGGCATGGTGGCGGAGTGGTGTGGGGCGCAGTAGGGGGCGGTTTCGATGTGGGGTTTGCCGGGCGGCAGGACTCCGGCGATGGAGTGGACGGCGGTGACTTCGAGGGATTCCTGTCGGGTGAGGGGTGGCAGGAGTCCGGGGAGTCGTTCGGCGAGCATGGTTTTGCCCGCGCCGGGTGGTCCGGACAGGTAGAGGTGATGGCTGCCGGCCGCGGCGATTTCCAGGGCTTTGCGGGCGGCGGGTTGTCCTGCGACGTCGGCGAGGTCGGGTGGGTGTGCGCCGCGGGTGGTGCCCAGGCCGAGGCCTGGCCCGAGTCCGGGGATGGTGAGTCCGGTGCTGATGGTGTCGGGGTGTCTGTCGTTGTCGTCGGGTTCTTCTTCTGGGATGGGTTCGTCGTTGAGCGCGGCGATGAGTTGCCGCAGGCTACGTACGCCGAGGACGGCGATGTCGGGTACCAGGGTGGCTTCGGCGGTTGCGCGTTCGGGGACGACGACGTGGCGGTATCCGGCGTCGGCGGCGGCGAGTACGGCGGGCAGGACGCCGCGTACTGGTCGTACGCGGCCGTCGAGGCCGAGTTCGCCGATCATCATGAGGTCGGCGATGGCGGTTGGCGCGATGCGTTCGGCGGCGGCGAGTACGGCGCAGGCGACGGCCAGGTCGAAGCCGCTGCCGCTTTTGGGTACGGAGGCCGGGCTGAGGCCGACGGTGAGTTTCTTCTGCGGCCAGGTCTCGCCGCTGTTGACGAGGGCGGCGCGGACGCGGTCGCGGCTTTCGGAGAGGCTTTTGTCGGGGAGGCCGACGAGGGTGAACGCGGCGACGCCGGGTTCGAGGTCGGCTTGGACTTCGACGACGACTCCTTCGACGCCGACGAGTGCGACGGAGCAGGTGCGGGCGAATCCCATCACGCCACGCCCCGTACGTGTTCGAGGCGGGTGGCGCCGCGTTGCGGGACGAGGACGCCGATGAGGTCGATGCGGACGCCGCCTGGTGGTGGTCCGCCGTGTTGGGCGAGCCAGTGTTCGGCGAGATGTCGTAGCCGCTGGGCCTTGACTGGGGTCATGGCGGCCATGGGGTGCTGGTAGGCGCCGCCGGTTCGGGATTTGACCTCGCAGATGACGAGGCAGTCGCCTTCGGCGGCGACGATGTCGATCTCTCCCGCGGCGCAGCGCCAGTTGCGGGCGAGGACGGTCAGGCCGGTGTGGGTGAGTCGTTGGGCGGCGAGTTTCTCGCCGTAGCGGCCGAGGGCTGTGCGGGCGTTCATGGGTACCACCTCCGGGACCGACTGTGCCGGTTCCGGAGGTAGCCAGATGATCTTGAATGGGTTCTGTGGGCTACCGGCCGGTTGTGGACAACTCCGTCACCCGTGAGGGTGAAGCCGTCTCTTCAGCAGGGCCCCGCACCCTCACCCGGGCCCAGACCCACCCGTGAGGTCACGCGTTGAACCCGGAGTCGTTCGAGGGCAGATCGAGGTCGCTCTTGTTCAGCTCCTCGATGTTCACGTCCTTGAACGTCAGGACCCGTACCTGCTTGACGAAGCGGGCTGGCCGGTACATGTCCCACACCCATGCGTCAGCCATCGACACCTCGAAGAACACCTCGCCCTGGACCGAGTGCACCTGCATCTCGTAGTCGTTGGTCAGGTAGAAGCGGCGCTCGGTCTCGATCACGTATTTGAACAGACCGACGACATCGCGGTACTCCCGGTAGAGCTTCAGCTCCATCTCGGTCTCGTACTTTTCGAGGTCCTCGGCGCTCATGGCATGTTCCCCTTCAGCGGTACGTTCCTCCGCCGACTTTCACTCGCTCTCTGTCTCCAGAAGCAGCGGCGACGACGGAGGCCCCTCATCAAGCAGCCTACGCAGCAGCTCGGCGAGCCTGGTCGGATACACCGTCTCACGGGTGGCGAGCAGTTCCTCGCAGGTCCACCAGCGCAGTGCGCGCACGCTACGTCGTTCCAGCTCCGTGTGGCCGCCGGTGTCCAGTTCGGTGGCGTCGGTCCGGCCCAGGTAGTACCACTCGTCCTGCTCCCAGCGCCGCCCGTCGAAGTCGAACGCGCACGAGCGCTGCCAGACCACCGGGCCCAGCCGTATCGAGGTGATGCCCGTCTCCTCCGCCACCTCGCGGCGCGCCGCGGCCGGCAGGCTCTCCCCCGGCTCGGCCCCGCCACCGGGGGTGAACCACCAGGTGGTGGCCGGGTCGGCGGGCTCGAAGCCGTGCAGCAGCAGGATCCGGTCCGCCGGATCCAGCAGGATCACCCGGGCGGCCCGCCGCATCGGCCCGGCGGGCCCGGCCGCGACCGCCGCAACGGCTTCGACCTCTGCCCCCGGCTCGCCCATGGCCGAAGCCCCGGCCGCGGGTCCGACGCCGCTCACCGTCTCACGCCCCGGCCAGTACGCGGCGCCGTTGCGCGCGCCTGCGCCTGCGTCCCACGATCGGGCCGTACGCCGCGCCGCCGAGGATCAGCAGCACGCCCGCCGCGACCGCCGAGGCGATCCAGGTGATCGGTCCCGGTGTGGAGACCCCGCCGGGCAGGGCCGCGAAGGCGGTCGGGCGGGTGACCTCCTTGAGCTGGCCGAGCGGCCAGACGACGGCGTCCACCCGGGCCGCGACCTCGCCGCTGGGCACTGCCCCGTGGTCGACGTCGGACAGGTGCACCCGGGAGTCCATCGAGACCTGGCGGTTGTCGCCGAGCATGAACAGCTGCCCGCGCGGCACCGTGGTGGCCGGGATCGGCGCCTGGCCGCGCTGGAGCAGATACGGTTCGTCGACCGGCTCACCGTTGACCGTCAACCTGCCCTGCTTGTCGCAGCAGGCGATCCTGTCGCCGCCGACAGCCACCACCCGTTTGACCATCGGCTCGTTGCCCCACAGCGGATCGTTGAACACCACCACGTCACCACGGTGCACCTGGTCGCCGTGGATGCGCTGGGCGAGCACCCGGTCACCGGGGTTGACGGTCGGCTGCATCGAGTCGGTCGGCACGGTGTACGGCCGGTAGAGGAGCGCGCCCCAGACGAATCCGCCCAGGAACAGCAGACAGCCGACGGCCACGGCCACCCCGGACAGTACGTTGCCGAGGCGGCCGTGGCCGCTGTTCGCTTGGGTATCCCGGCTGCTCATGGGCGCACCCTACCGGGCGGTACCCGCGGTGGTCAGCAGTCCTCCCGCTGCTTTTTGACCATGCGGCGACGCCGCAGCAGCACCAGCGGAACCGCTCCCGCCAGCCCGCCGACCGCGGGGACGGCCCCGGCGGCGGCGTTGATGCCGGGCTGGTCGAACGTCGACGGGATCGGCAGCGTGCTCCACCGGGTGACCGGCCAGGCGACCACGATGGCGCGACCGACGACCTGGTTGACCGAGACCGTGCCGCCGCCGGGCAGCATCTGGTGGTAGCGGGAGTCCAGCGAGTCCTGCCGGTGGTCGCCCATCACCCAGATGCGGTTCGGCGGGATCTTGATCGGGCCGAACGGCTTGTCACCGCAGGGGGTGTTGCCGGGGAAGATGTACGGCTCGTCGAGCGGCTTGCCGTTGACGATGACCGGTCCGGTGCCCTTGCACTCGACCGTGTCGCCGCCGACCGCGATGACCCTCTTGATCAGGTCCTTCTCCTCGGCGGAGGGCATCAGGCCGATGAAGCTGAGCACCTTCTGGAAGGCGGAGGCCACCGGGTTGGTGGTGGTCGGCGGGTTCTCCTCCAGCCAGCCGCCCGGGTCGTGGAAGACCACGACCTCGCCGCGCGACGGCTTCGAGCCGAACCACGGGGTGAGCTTGTCGACCAGCACCCGGTCGCCGACCTGCAACGTGTTCTGCATCGACTGCGACGGGATGGAGAACGCCTGTACCAGGAAGGTCTTGATGATGAGAGCCAGGACCAGGGCGATGCCGATGAGGATCGGCAGTTCCTTCCAGAAGGAGCGCGGCTTCTTGGGCTCGCCCGCGCCCGCCCGGCCGCGCTTGCCCCAGGACCAGCGGCTGCCGGAGCCACCGGGGCCGGCGCCGTCCTGCTCGAACCGCTGCGTACCGTCCGCGTCAGGGGACTTGCCGAGATTCACCGCCGTCGCCTCTTTCTCGGCGGCGCCGACCGATGGGCCCTGCCCTTCGGGCTCGCCGGGTCCGGACCGTGCGCCGACCACCAGGTCCCCCACTTCCACTCCTCACTCCGCGCCACGGCCTGCTCCGCGCGCGATGCAGGCCCATCACTCCCATAACGAGCGGGAGTTCCGCAGGAGTCGGGAGTTGGACCATTCCTTGCCGATTATTGGCCTTCCCCAGGGCCGTCGCCCCATCCGCGCCCGGGTTGGTGGGCACCGATGCGAACGTTCCTGGTTCCGGCAGGGTCCGCCAGTGCGAGAAGGGCCAGGCGATCACGAACGCCCGACCCACCACCTGGCTCTCGGCGACCGTACCGCCTCCGGGCTCGTCCATGTGGTAGCGCGAGTCGGCCGAGTCGCTTCGGTGGTCGCCCATCACCCACAGCCGCCCGGCGGGGACGGTGAGGCTGAACCGGATCTGCGACGGCGGGTTGCCCGGCGCCACGTACGGCTCGTCCAGGGCCCTGCCGTTGACCATGATCCGGCCCTGGGTGTCGCAGCAGGCGACCTTGTCGCCGCCTACCGCGATCACCCGCTTGATCAGGTCCTGCTCGTTCGCCGCCGGAAGCAGACCGATGAAGGTGAAGAACTGCTTGACCTGCTTGATGCCCTCCGGGTCCGGCTTCGGTTTGGGTTCGCCGTCCAGCCAGTGGCCCGGGTCCTTGAACACCACCACGTCGCCGCGCTGCGGCTTCGCCCCGAACCACGGGGTGAGCTTGTCGACCAGCACCCGGTCGCCGATCCGGATGGTCTCCTCCATCGATCCGGAGGGGATCACGAAGGCCTGCACCAGGAAGGTCTTGAGGACCAACGCGATCAGCAGCGCCACCCCGATCAGGATCGGCACCTCCCTGGCGGCCGACCGGCGCCGTCGCCGCTTGACCCGCTGGGCGGCGCGTCGCCGCTCCGCCCGCCCTGGGGACGTGCGCCCCTCGGGCCCCACCGCTGCCGCCGGGCCCACGGCCGAGCGGTGGTGGCCGTTGCGGGACCGTCCGCGATTACCCATGCGCACCGCCGGTGGCCGGATGCGCGGGCGGCGGTACGTGGGCGAAGCCCGCCGGGCGGTGCAGAGCGCGCATCCGGTCGAACGGCCAGCCGATCCAGTCGGCGCGTCCGATCACCTCGTCCACCGGGACGGTGCCGCCGCCGGGGTCGCCGAGGTGGTCGCGGGAGTCCCGTGAGTCGCTGCGGTGGTCACCCATCACCCATAGCCTTCCCGGCGGCACGACGATGTCGAACGGGATCTGGGAGGGCGCGTCGCCGGGGTAGAGGTAGTCCTCCTCGACGGGCTGCCCGTTGACCATGATCCTGCCCCGCTTGTCGCAGCATGTGACACGGTCGCCGCCGACTCCGACCACGCGCTTGATGTAGTCCGTCTCGTCCGGCTGCGCCAGCCCGGCCATGCTGCCCACGGTGCGCACCAGGTGGGTCAGCGGGTTGCCCGGCGGCGGGTCCTGGACGAAGGATCCGGCGCCGTTGAAGACGATCACGTCGCCGCGCCGCGGCTGGTTGCCGAAACGGTACGCCAGCTTGTTGACGACAACCCGGTCGCCGACCCTCAGGGTGTTCTCCATCGATCCGCTGGGGATCAGGAACGGCTGCACCAGGAAGGTGTTGACCAGAACGAGCGTGCCCAGGCAGAGGACGGCCAGCAGCGCCACCTCCTGCCACAGGCGCAGCCCGTCCCACCAACCGCGGGCGGCGCGCAGCCGGGCTCGGGCGCCGCGCGGCCCGGGAACGGCGAAGCGCGACCGCCCGATCCGCCCCTGGGGGCTGGATGAGCGGTCGCGCTCCACGTCAGGTTGTGCTTCGGTGTCCATCGGGGGCAGAGCCTATCCGGCCCAGCTGTGCCCGCTGGTCCGAGGCGCCGGGGCCGGATCGGGCGGTGCGCGATCCGGCGCGGCGGGCGCGAGACTCAGCTCTCGCGCTTCTCCTTGATCTTGGCGGCCTTGCCGCGCAGCTCGCGCAGGTAGTACAGCTTGGCGCGGCGGACGTCACCGCGGGTCACGACCTCGATCTTCTCGACGATCGGGGTGTGCACCGGGAAGGTGCGCTCCACGCCGACGCTGAAGCTGACCTTGCGGACGGTGAAGGTCTCGCGGACGCCGGAGCCCTGCCGGCGGATGACCACGCCCTTGAACTGCTGCACACGGGAGCGGTTGCCCTCGATGACGCGGACGTGCACGTTGACCGTGTCACCCGGGCGGAAGCCGGGGATGTCCGAGCGCTTGGAGGCGTTGTCGACAACGTCGAGCAGGTGCGACATGATTGTCTGCTTTCTTCGCTGATGCCACAGGTCATCAGCGGTAGTTCGGAGATGAGTTTGGGGTGCCGCGTTGCCGTCCGGGCGTCGTTCCCCCTGTGGCAGGGGCGCACGGCGGGCGTACAGCAGCTGCCTATTCTTCCACGGGCCCGGCCGCTCGCCCAAATCGCCCGTCCTGGTCCTGGGTCCAGCCCAGTTCCGCGAGCAGGGCGCGGTCGTGTTTGTCCAGGGCGGCGGGGTCGCAGCGCTCGATCAGGTCGGGTCGCAGGGCGCTGGTGCGGCGGAACGCCTGGTCCCGCCGCCACCGCGCGATCTTGCCGTGGTGGCCGCTGACCAGCACTTCGGGGATGGCGCGGTCGCGCCACACCGGGGGCTTGGTGTAGACGGGGCCTTCCAGCAGGTCGGCCATGGCGCCGGGGGCGAAGGAGTCGTCGCGGTGCGATTCGGCGTTGCCCAGCACGCCGGGCAGCAGTCGGGCCACCGCCTCGGTGATGACCAGGACCGCGGCTTCGCCGCCGGCGAGCACGTAGTCGCCGATGGAGACCTCGTGCACCTCCCACCGCTCGGCGTAGGCGTCGATCACCCGGCGGTCGATGCCCTCGTAGCGGGCGGGGGTGAAGACCAGCCAGGGCTTGGCCGACAGTTCCACGGCGAGCCGCTGGGTGAAGGGGCGCCCGCTGGGCGTCGGCACCACCATGACCGGTCGGACCTCGGACGGGCCGGAGGCCTCGATGGCGTCCAGCGCCTCGCCCCACGGCTCGGGCTTCATGACCATGCCGGGTCCGCCGCCGTAGGGCGTGTCGTCCACGGTGTGGTGCCGGTCGTGCGTCCACTGCCGCAGGTCGTGCACGCGCACGTCCAGCTGGCCGCGGGCGCACGCCTTGCCGACGAGCGAGACGTTCAGCGGTTCGAGGTACTCGGGGAAGATCGTGACGACGTCGATCCGCATCAGGGCTGTTCCCGCTCCCGCGTGCTGTCGATCTCCGCGTCGCGCTCGTCCAGCAGGCCGGGCGGCGGGGTGACGACGGCGATCTGCCGCTCCAGGTCGATGTCCGGGACGATCTCGCTGACGAACGGGATCAGCACCTCGCTGCCGTCCGGGCGTTGGACGACCAGCAGATCCTGGTAGGGCAGGTGGGTGATCTCGGCGATCCGGCCGACGGCGGTGCCGTTCTCGGTCACCACGTCGAGGTCGATCAGCTGGTGGTCGTAGAACTCCTCGGGGTCCTCCGGCGTCTCCTGCGGGTCGACCTCGGCGATCAGCAGCGTGTTGCGCAGGGCCTCGGCACCGTTGCGGTCGCTGACGCCGGCGAAGCGCAGCAGCAGCCGTCCGCTGTGCACGCGACCGGTCTCGATGGTCAGCGGGCCCGCGGACGCCGGGTCGGTGGCGAGCACGGCGCCGGGCCCGAGCCGCAGCTCGGGCTCGTCGGTGCGTACCTCGATCGTGACCTCGCCCTTGATGCCGTGGGCGCGGCCGATCCGGCCGACTACGAGCTGCACGGGTTCACCTCCCGGTGAGGAGTACGAGATGGGAATGCGGCGGGGGCGGCTCCCCCCACTTCCCGTTGAGGGGTACGGCATGGAGTTCGTTGCGGGGAGGGCGGTTCTCCCGTCCCCGATTCTCAACCCGAACGGCTCGGGCCGGGGCGGCCGTAGCCGTCCCGGCCCGAGCCGGTGTTGGGGTGCCGGGGCGCCCGCCCCGGCAGAAGCCCGGTCCTGCTCAGCGGACCTGGTCCACGTCGACGAGGTCGACGCGGACACCGCGTCCGCCGAGGGCACCGACGACCGTACGCAGCGCGCGGGCGGTGCGGCCGTTGCGGCCGATCACCTTGCCGAGGTCGTCCGGGTGCACCCGGACCTCCAGCACGCGCCCGCGGCGCAGGTTGCGCGAGGCGACCTGCACGTCGTCCGGGTTGTCGACGATGCCTTTCACGAGGTGCTCAAGAGCCTCCTCAAGCATGCTCAGGACTCGGTCGACTCGGTGGCGGCCTCGGCCTCAGCGGCCTCGTCCGCCTTCTTCTCGGCCTTCTTCGCCTTGGGGGTGATCGCCTCACCCTTCGGCTCGTCCGCGGACTCCTTGGCGGCGGCCTCGAAGAGGGCGCGCTTGTCGGCCTTCGGCTCGGCGACGAGCAGCGGGGCCGGGGCGGGCTCGCCCTTGAACTTCTGCCAGTCGCCGGTCTTCTTGAGGATGGCGAGGACCGGCTCGGTCGGCTGGGCGCCGACGCCGAGCCAGTACTGCACGCGCTCGCTGTCGACCTGGATCAGCGACGGGTTCTGCACCGGCTGGTACAGGCCGATCTCCTCGATGGCCCGGCCGTCACGGCGGGTACGGGAGTCGGCGACGACGATGCGGTAGTGAGGCGAACGGATCTTGCCCAGACGCTTCAGCTTGATCTTGACTGCCACGGGAGTGGGTTCTCCTGGTATTGACGTGGTTGGGCAGCACGGATCGCCACGTGGGGTTGTGGGAGCCGGTTGCCCGACGGACGCGTCAGCCGAAGGAGAGAGGGGTCCTGCACGGCTGCCGAGTGCTCAGCGGACCATTCTGCCACACCGCGCCGCCCACTCGTGCCGCCGCCTCCCGTCCCGACGGCCGTCACGCTGCCGTCGCCTCATGCCGCGCCGACCACCTCCGGGATGCGGAACGGCTGTCCGCACGCACCGCACATGATCGGCGCCTGCTCCAGCACGGACGGGACGACCCTGACGTTGCGACCGCAGTCGCAGACCGCCTTGACGCGTACGCCGCCGCCGGACGAGCCGTGCCGGGCGGCCGGGCCGCGGAAGGAGCGGCTGGTGTCGGCGGCGGTCGCCGCGGTGTGCGCCTTCAGCGCGCGCTGCAGTCGCTCGATCGTCGGCCGGTACCGCTTCCTGGTCTCCGGGCGCATCACGACCAGCGAGAAGCCGCTGCTGGGATGCGGCTCCTCGGAGTGGTCCAGGCCCAGTTCGTCGGCGATCGCCAGGAACCGGCGGTTGTGGTAGCGGCCCGCGCGCGAGGTGTCACGTACGCCGCGGGCGGCGGCGATTCCGTGTACGGCCTCGTGCAGCAGCCTTTCGAAGGAGAGCTCGGTGCCGCAAGCGGACGAGGACTCTCCGATCAGGGACTCGGGGGCGGCCAGATCCGGCAGCTCGGGGTGGTGCCGTTGGATGTCGGCCCACGCGACTGCCAGCTCGGCGGCGAGAACTGGTGGTGTCGTGCTCACGTCGTGACAACGAGTAGACATGCCGCTGTGTTCCGATTCCGGGGCTATCCCAAATAATTTGCACGTACTCGTCAGTTCGGGCTCATGCATCCGACTGAGGGCGGGTGCGGACGTCTGTGGATGAGCTGTGCGTCCATGGAACAAGCCGGGGCGTACCACTGCGGCGGCTCCGGGGATGGCTCCCCGGGACATCGCGGTGGTACGCCCCGTCTTGTGGCTCGCTATTCGTGTTGTGTGCGGTCCCGTGTGGTCGGTACGGGACCGGCTGGCCGGGCTCAGTACGCCCGGGACACCAAGGCGACGGTACCGGGTGCGTCGTCGGCCTGCGGCACCGACCCGTCCTCACTCACCAGGCAGCGCACGGTGACGCTCTGCTCGGCAAGCCTGGCCTCGCCCTCCGGGCCCAGCTTGGCCCACGGGATGCGGGCCCAACCGGTCTGCGCCGCCTCGGCGGCCTCGTCGATGGTGGCCACGTCGGTGGTACGGGCCTCGCGCCGCTCGCGCGACTGCCGCAGCAGCAGCGCCTGGTCCTCCTCCAGCACCTTCGGCAGCACCGCGGCGAGCCCGTCGAGGGCCACCGGCTCCTTGCCGCCGGGGATGCGGCGGGCCAGCATGGCGGTGCCGTTCTCCAGGTCGCGCGGGCCGACCTCGATGCGCACCGGGACGCCCTTGAGCTCCCAGTCGACGGCGCGGCGGCCGAACGGGGTGTCGGTGCGGTCGTCCACCTGGACCCGGACGCCCGCGGCCTTGAGCTGGTCGCCGATCTCGCGGACCTTGGCGATCACCGCGTCGTCGCCCTTGATGGCGAGCACCACGGCCTGGATCGGGGCCAGCCGCGGCGGTACCCGCAGCCCGTTGTCGTCGCCGTGGGACATGATCAGTCCGCCGACCATACGGGTGGACACGCCCCAGGAGGTCTGCCAGACCAGTTCCTGCCGGCCGTCCTTGGACAGGTACTGGGTCTCGAAGGCACGGGCGAAGTTCTGGCCCAGCTCATGGCTGGTGCCCATCTGCAGGGCCTTGCCGTCGCCCATCATCGCTTCGAGGGTGAGGGTGTTGATCGCGCCCGCGAAACGCTCCTTGGCGGTCTTGCGGCCCAGCACCACGTCGATGGCCAGGACGTTGGTCATGAAGTCGCCGTAGACCTCGCGGTGGATGCGGGCGGCGTAGTCGCGGGCGTCCTCGTAGGAGGCGTGCGCGGTGTGGCCCTCCTGCCAGAGGAACTCGGTGGTGCGCAGGAAGACCCGCGGGCGCATCTCCCAACGCACCACGTTCGCCCACTGGTTGACCAGCAGCGGCAGGTCGCGGTAGCTCTGCACCCACTTGGAGAAGTACTCGTTGATGATCGTCTCGGAGGTGGGCCGGACGACCACCGGCTCCTCCAGGTCCTTGCCGCCCGCGTGGGTGACCACGGCGAGTTCGGGGGCGAAGCCCTCGACGTGCTCTGCCTCCTTGGTCAGGTAGGACTGCGGGATGAACAGCGGGAAGTACGCGTTCTGCGCGCCCGCGTCCTTGATCCGCGCGTCCATCTCCTGCTGCATCCGCTCCCACAGCCCGTACCCGTACGGTCGGATGACCATGGTGCCGCGCACCGGGCCGTTGTCGGCCAGCTCGGCCTTGTTGATCAAGTCCTGGTACCAGCGGGGGAAATCGTCCGCCTGGGGAGTGAGTACGGGAGCCTTTGCCATGGCGCAGATCGTACGGGCAGGGCGCGCCCGAGCGTGAATCGGCCGCCCTCCCGGGCTCGGGCGGGGCGCCGCGTGCGGGCCGCCCGGGTACGGCGGAGGGGGGCGCACAGAGGGCGCGTTCAAGCGCTCCTGCGTAGCCTCTGGACTACGGACGGGAAGCGGAGTTCCCTGGCTTGCGGGGGGTCTGGCGCACGACGTGAGGCGCAGACGGGGGCACTCGACGACGACTCGCGGGAATGAGGCCGCTCGATGACACCCATGCTCGTTTCCTCCGCGCCCGGGCTGACCGCACGGCCGGAGCGTTCCGATGGCGGCGCGCGTGACTGGGCGGAGATCCAGGAGCGGATGCTGGTGCCGCTGTACGAGGCCGTGTACGAACGGCTTGAGGTGGGGCCGCGCACCCGCCTGCTGGGCATCGGTTGCGGTGCCGGTCTGGCGCTGCTGCTGGCGGCGGCGCGGGGCGCGGCGGTGACCGGGGTGGACCGGGACGGGCGGCGGCTGGCGTTGGCCCGGGAGCGGCTGCTGCCCGCGCCGCAGTGGGGTGCGCGGCGGGCCGACTACGGGCAGGCGCGGCTGGTGCTGGGCGGCCCGGAGGGTGTGGCGGTGCCCGGTGGCGCCGCGTTCACGGTGGTGACGGCGTTCGATCCGGCGCTGCCCGGGGAGTGGCTGGTCCCCGCGCTGCGGGCGGCGGGCGGGCTGGCGCAGCGGGGGGCGGCGGTGGTGCTGGCCGGCTGGGGTCCGCCCGAGCGGTGTGCCACGGCGCGGGTGCTGCGGGTCGCGGAGCGGCTGGCAGGGCTGGCGGAGCCGGTGCGGGTGAGCGTACGGGACGGCCTTGAGGACACCGCGCGCATGGCCGGGCTGCGGTTGGACGGTTCGGGGCGGGTGGCGTGCCCGTTCGGCTACCCGGACATGGACAGCGCGGTGCGGGGGCTGGTGTCCACCGGTCTGTTCGACGCGGCGGTCGAGGCCACCGACCGCCCCCAGGTCGACAAGGAGCTGGCCGAGGCGCTGCACCCCTACCGCCGCCCGGACGGCACGGTCCGGATGGAGAACGTCTTCCGGTACGTGCTCGCGCGGGCCTGAGCGCCGGTACGGCGGAGGCCGGCCGCGGCGCCCACCGAGCGGAACGTCAGCTGTCCGTCCGTTCCGGGCGGGGGATGCCCGCCGTCCGGTACGCCTCGTCCTCCTCCAGCGTCTCGCGCTCCAGCAACGCCTCGGCGAGCGCGTCGAGTTGGGGCCGGTGCTCGGTGAGCAGGCGGCACGCGTGCTCGTAGCACTCGTCCACGATGCGCCGCATCTCCGCGTCGACCGCGTCGAGGGTGGCGGGCGCGGCGGCCAGCCCGTAGGCCTGCTGGGCGTCCTGCGGCAGGGCGGTGAGCCGGCCGATGCGTTCGCTCATTCCCCAGCGGGCGACCATGCCGCGCACGATGTTGGTGACCTGCTCCAGGTCGCTCTCGGCGCCGGTGGTGATGACGCCGAAGACGGTCTGCTCGGCGGCCATGCCGCCCAGCGCGCCGATGATCCGGCCGCGCAGGTACTCCTCGGTGTAGGCGTAGCGGTCGGCGTCGGGGGTGGACAGGGTGACGCCCAGCGCCCGGCCGCGCGGCACGATGGTGACCTTGCGGACCGGGTCCGCTCCCGGTTGCAGCATGCCGAGCAGCGCGTGTCCGCTCTCGTGGTAGGCGGTGCGCCGACGTTCCTCGTAGGGCATCACCAGGGGGCGTTCGGCGCCGAGTTGGACCTTTTCCAGGGCGTCGGACAGCTCGGGTTGACCGACGGCGTCCAGGTTGCGCTTGACGGCGAGCAGGGCCGCCTCGTTGGCCAGGTTGGCCAGTTCCGCGCCGGTCATTCCCGGGGTGGAGCGGGCGACGTGGGCGAGGTCGACCTGCTGGCCCAGCGGTACGTCGCGGGTGTGGATGCGCAAGATCGCCTCCCGCCCGGCCCGGTCCGGCGGGCTGACCTGCACGGTGCGGTCGAAGCGGCCGGGTCGCAGCAGCGCGGGGTCGAGGACGTCGGCGCGGTTGGTGGCGGCGAGCACGACCACGCCCTCGGAGCCGGAGAACCCGTCCATCTCGGTGAGGATCTGATTGAGCGTCTGCTCGCGTTCGTCGTGGCCGCCCATGCCGCTGCCGCTGCCGCGTGCCCGGCCGATGGTGTCGATCTCGTCGATGAAGATGATCGCGGGGGCGACCTTGCGGGCCTCGTTGAACAGTTCGCGAACCCGGCTGGCCCCGACGCCGACGATCATCTCGATGAACTCGGAGGCCGAGGCGGAGAAGAACGGCACGTCCGCCTCGCCGGCCACGGCGCGGGCCAGCAGTGTCTTGCCGGTGCCTGGCGGTCCGGCGAGCAGTACGCCGCGCGGCATCCGGGCGCCCAGTCTGCGGTAGGCGTCGGGCCGTTTGAGGAAGTCGACCACCTCGCTCAGCTCCGCCTCGACCTCGTCGATCCCGGCGACGTCGTCGAAGGTGGTGCGCCTGCCCTCCTCGGGCGCCACCGGTTTGGGCGGGGCCTTGCGGCCCAGTCCGCCGAGGCCGCCGCTGAGCGCTCCGCTCATCCGCCGCGCGATGATGATCCACAGTGCGACCAGGAGCAGCATGGGGGCCAGCGACAGCAGCAGGTTGGCGAGGAAGCTGCGCTGCTGCACCACGGGTTCGGCGGTGACCGTGACGTTGTGCCTGGTCAGCTGGGACCAGATCTTGTCGTCGGCGAAGGACGGGCGCTGGGTGTCGAAGTTCTTGTACGTGCCCTTGCCCGAGGGGACCGGCGCGCTGCTCTTGAGTTCGCCCTGGATCGCGTCGCCCTTGGCGTAGATCTTGGTGATGTTGCCCGCGCCGAGCTGCTTGCTGAACTCGGTGTACGAGATCGACTGGCTGGTGGGGCCGCCGAAGAACGACAGCAGCGCGTCGGTGATCAGGAAGACGGCCAGGGCGGTCAGGATCATGCCGCCCCAGCCGCCCAGCCGCCGGCGCGGCCGCTGCGGCGGGGACGGCGGTGGCGCGCCCTCCGACCGCCACGGCTGGTCCGGGCTCTGTCGGGGCGGTACGGAGTTGGTCATGGTTCGACCATACGGACAAGCTCTGACAGGCGGCGGGACCCCTACCCGGAACGTCCTCGTCCGCGCGGGCTCACAGGCCGGGCCACTCCTCCGCGGTGAGCGCGAACCGCTCGTGGTCCCGCCAGGCGCCGTTGATGTAGAGCATGCGCGGCGAGAAGCCCTCGTGCCGGAACCCGAGCCGCTTGGCCAGCGCGATGGAACGGACGTTGTCCGGCTGGATGTTGATCTCCAGACGGTGCAGCGCCAGGCCGTCTGCGGCGTCGGGGCCGCGGCCCGAAGGACCCGCGTTGGGCGTGGTGGGCGACGGGTGGGCGAAGCACCGGTCGATCACCTGGCGCATGCCCTCGGTCATCCGGCCGGTGCCCGCGTACGGCAGGTACGAGTCGTAGCCGAGGGCGCCGTTGCGGAACCGGCCGCGCACGATGTTGGCGACGTTGCACTTGCCGACGAGGCCGCCGTCCTCGTCGTTGACGACCAGGAAGGTCTGGAGCGTCGGCCCCTGGTTGCGCAGCAGTTCGGCGAACCCGTTGGGGTCGACCGGGTTCCAGGCGCCGATGTGCTCGGCGGACCGGGTGACGGCCTCGGCGTAGGCCGTCGCATCCGCTGGCCGTGGCGGCCTGATGTGAACGCGCATGGTGATCGGTCGCGGCCCCCGGTCAGCCCATGAACTTCTTGAACTCGTCGGGCAGTTCGAACTTGCCGTCGTCGCCCGCCGGGAGGCCGAACGGGTTGTCGGGCTGCTGTTCGCGGCGGGCGGCGGCCGCGGCCTCGTCGGCCTTGCGCTTCATCGGGTTGCCGCTGCGCTGCTTGCCCTTGGCGGGCTTGGCCTTCTTCTTGTTGCGGGCCCCGCCCCCCAGGCCCGGCATGCCCGGCATTCCGGGCATGCCCGGCATGCCGCCCTGCGCCATGCGGGACATCATCTTGCGGGCGTCGAAGAACCGCTCCACCAGGTTCTTGACCGCGCCGACCTCGACGCCGGAACCCCGGGCGATACGGGCCCGGCGCGAGCCGTTGATGATCGTCGGGTCGGTGCGCTCGGCCGGGGTCATCGACTTGATGATCGCGGCGGTGCGGTCCACGTCCCGCTCGTCCAGGTTGTTGATCTGGTCCTTGATCTGGTTCATCCCCGGCAGCATGCCGAGCAGCTTGGAGATGGACCCCATCTTGCGGACCTGCTCCATCTGCTGAAGGAAGTCGTCGAGGGTGAACTCCTTGGGGCCCTTCGCCAGCTTGGCCGCCATCTTCTCGGCCTCGGCCTGGCTGAAGGTCTGCTCGGCCTTCTCGATCAGGCTGAGCACATCGCCCATGCCCAGGATGCGGGACGCCATGCGGTCCGGGTGGAACGCGTCGAAGTCGTCCAGCTTCTCGCCGTTGGAGGCGAACATGATCTGCTTGCCGGTGACGTGCGCCACCGACAGCGCGGCGCCACCGCGGGCGTCACCGTCGAGCTTGGAGAGCACCACGCCGTCGAAGCCGACGCCGTCGAGGAAGGCCTGGGCGGTGTTGACCGCGTCCTGACCGATCATGGCGTCGACGACGAAGAGGATCTCGTCCGGGCTGACCGCGTCGCGGATGTCCGCGGCCTGCTGCATCAGCTCCTGGTCGATGCCGAGGCGGCCCGCGGTGTCCACGATGACCACGTCGTGCTGCTTGGTTCGCGCGTACTCGATGGAATCCCTGGCGACCTTCACCGGGTCGCCGACGCCGTTGCCCGGCTCGGGCGCGTAGACCGCGACGCCCGCCCGCTCGGCGACGACCGCGAGCTGGTTGACCGCGTTCGGACGCTGGAGGTCACAGGCGACCAGCAGCGGGGTGTGTCCCTGGCCGTTGAGCCAGCGGCCGAGCTTTCCGGCGAGCGTGGTCTTACCGGCGCCCTGGAGACCGGCCAGCATGATCACGGTCGGCGGGGTCTTGGCGAACCGCAGCCGGCGGGTCTCGCCGCCGAGGATGCCGATCAGCTCCTCGTTGACGATCTTGATGACCTGCTGGGCCGGGTTGAGCGCCTGCGAGACCTCGGCGCCTAGCGCCCGCTCCTTGACCTGCTTGATGAACGCGCGGACCGCGGGGAGCGCGACGTCCGCCTCCAGCAGCGCGATGCGGATCTCACGCGCGGTGGCGTCGATGTCCGCCTCGGACAGGCGGCCCTTGCCCCGGAGGTTCTTGAAGGTCGCTGCGAGGCGATCGGAGAGAGTGTCGAACACGGCGTCGCGGATCCTCGGGTCGGCGGCGGGCGGATATCGCCCTCCAGGGTATCCGGACACTCCAGGTGCGGTCTCCACCGCGGTCCGGCCGGCGGTAAAGAAGGGTGGAGAGGGTGGTGGATCCGCTCAGTCCCGCGCTTGGAGTTGCCCGTGGGGTGATCGGGTACGCGGGACCGCGAAGCGGGCGTACCGGCGCGGCTTCGCACAGTACGGGCGCCCACCGGCAGCGGCCCGCCCCGGACGGACCGCCACCGCAGCGCGTCACCCCAGCGCCGCCTCCAGCTCCCGGGCCACCTCTGCCGCCCGGTCCGGCGGAAGCGGGGTGCCGTCCAGGCCCACCACGTAGAACGCGTCCACCGCGTTGGCGCCCAGTGTGCTGATCCGCGCCGAGCGCACCGCCACCCCGGCCGCGTCCTCCAGGGCGCGGCCGATGCGGTGCAGCAGCCCCGGCGCGTCCTGCGCCCGGACCTCGATCACGGTGGCCACCTGGGAGGTGCCGCCCACCACCGTCACCCTCGGCGGCGGCGCCGGAACGCCCCTGCGGCGCGGATAGGCGGCCTCGCGCTCCGCCAGCCGGGACTCGATGTCCAAGGATCCCTCGAAGGCCCGCGCGAAGTCGGCCCGCAGCCGGGCCACCTCCGGCAGCGAACCGAACTCCGCCGCCACCCGCCAGCTGAGCAGGGTCACCAGGCCCGCCCCGATCGGGTCCGCGGTGCGCAGGTCCGCCGCGCGCACCGTCAGCCGGTGCAGCGCCAGTACACCCGCCGCCGCGGGCAGTAGCCCGGGCCGGTCCGGCACCGCCAGCAGCAGTTCCACGCCGACCGGCTCGGTGCCGTCCTCCGCCACCGGCTCCGACTCGGCCCGCAGCGCCAGCACCGGGGCGCCGGTGCGTGCCGCCTCGACCGCCAGCCGCTCCTCCTCGGCGGACAGCTCCCGGGTCGGCGGCCCCGGCGGCGCCTCACCCACCAGTAGCCCCGCCACCCGGCGCACCAGGTCGGCGACGAGCGAGGCCCGCCACGCGCTCCACGCCGCCGGCCCGGTAGCGAGCGCGTCGGCCTGGGTCAGCGCGTGCAACAGGTCGAGGCACTCCACCGACCTGACCGTCTTCGCCACCGACTCGACGGTGGCCGGATCGTCCAGGTCGCGCCGGGTGGCCGTCTCGATGAGCAGCAGATGGTGCCGTACCAGCAGGGCGAGGGTGTCGGCGTCGGCGCGGCCGAAGCCCAGGCGCGCGGCCACGTCCCGGGCGATGACCTCGCCTGCCACGCAGTGGTCGCCCGGCCAGCCCTTGCCGATGTCGTGCAGCAGTGCACCGATCAGCAGCAGGTCGGGGCGGCCGACCTGGCGGGTCAGCCTCGCCGCCTGCACGGCGGTCTCGACCAGGTGCCGGTCAACCGTCCAGCGGTGTACGGGGTTTCGCTGCGGGCGGCAGCGCACCCGCTCCCAGTCCGGCAGCAGCCCGGTGATCAGCCCCTCGGCCTCCAGCGCCTCCCACACCGGCACCGTGGCCTGCCCGGCGCCGAGCAGCGTGACCAGTTGCTCCCGGGCCTCCGCGGGCCACGGCACCGGCAGCGCGGGCGCGGCGGCGGCCAGCGCCCGTACCGCGGGCACGGAGATCGGCAGGCCCGCCTGGGCGGCGGCGGCCGCCGCGCGCAGCGGCAGCACCGGGTCGCGCTCCGGCCGGGCGGTGCGGGCCAGCACCGCCTCGCCCTCCTGCTCCACCACGCCCTCGGCCAGCGGCACCCGCTCCACGTCCACCGGCTCCACGCGGCCGCGTCCCAGGAACCGTTTGCGGGGCCGCGCCGACCGTGCGCGCAGCACCCGGCCGACCGCGCGCCAGGTCACGTCGCTCGCGTACGCCACCGTGCGGGCCGCCTCGTACACCTGCCGCAGCAGTGTGTCGGCGTCCAGCACGCCCAGCCAGGAGGCGACCTGGTCCTGCTCCTGCAGGCTCAGCCGGTCGGTGGCGCGCCCGGTGACCAGGTGCAGCGCGTCGCGGGTGTCCAGCAGCCGGGTGCGGGCCTGGGCCAGGCCCTCGCGGGGGGCGTCGGCCAGCCAGGAGGCGGCGACGGCGCGCAGCACGGTCGCGTCGCGCAGTCCGCCGCGCGCCTCCTTCAGGTCGGGTTCCAGCAGATGGGCCAACTCGCCCTGGCGGGCTGCCCGTTGCAGGCACAGCTCGTGCAGTTCGGGCAGCCGTTTGGGGGCCTGTGCGCGCCAGTCGGCGAACACGGCGGTGCGCAGGGCGGCGGTGATCGCCGGGTCGCCCGCGATGTGGCGTGCGTCGAGCAGGCCGAGCTGCACCTTCAGGTCGTCCTCGGCGGTCTTGCGGGCCTCGGCGGGGGTACGCACCGAGTGGTCCAGGGCCAGGCCGAGGTCCCACACCGGGTACCACAGGCGGTCGGCGAGCGCGGAGACCTCGCGGGTGCCGGCCGTCCCGTCGTGCAGCAGCAGCAGGTCCAGGTCGCTGCGCGGGGAGAGTTCGCCGCGCCCGTAGCCTCCGACGGCGACCAGTGCGGTACCGGTGGGCCGGGTCGGGAAGAGTCCGGTGAGCCACCGGTCGGTCAGGTCGGCGAGCGTGGCACGGCGCGACGGCCCCGGCTGGCCCTCCTCGTTGAGCAGGGCCAGCCGGGCCGCCGCGTATCCGGCATCGGGCGACCGTGCGCCGGCCGGTACACGGTGGGGGGTCCCGGAGGCCTCCGGGACGGCACGGTCAGTCATACGGTCTCCCAATGCCGGGCGCGATTCCGCATCGTCCAGGGTGGGTCGTCCGCGCGGGCCTAAAGGGCGTCGGGGCCGCGCTCGCCGGTCCGCACCCGGACCGCGGTGTCCACGGGGACGCTCCACACCTTGCCGTCGCCGATCTTGCCCGTCCTGGCGGCCTTCACCAGGACCTCGATCAGCTCGTCGGCGTCGGCGTCCTCCGCCAGGACCTCTATGCGGATCTTGGGCACCAGGTCGACGGTGTACTCGGCGCCGCGGTAGACCTCGGTGTGACCGCGCTGGCGGCCGTACCCGCTGGCCTCGGTGACGGTCAGGCCCTGCACCCCGAAGTCCTGGAGGGCGGTCTTCACCTCGTCGAGGCGGTGCGGCTTGATGACTGCGGTGATGAGTTTCATGCGTCCACCTTCGGCTCCGCGGCCTGGGCCGGGGAAGCGGTCTCGTTCTTCTTGCCGGTGACCGCCTTGCTCTCGGCCGCCACCGGGAGGCCGCCGAGCCGGGCGGCGGAGCCGACTCCGGCGAAGTCGTAACCGGTTTCGGCGTGTTCGCACTGGTCGATGCCGGAGACCTCGTCGTCCTCGCTGACCCTGAAGCCCATCACCAGGTCGATCACCTTGGCGAGGACCGCGGAGACCACCAGCGAGTACAGCAGGACGCAGACGACACCGACGGCCTGCTTGCCGAGTTGCTCGAACCCGCCTCCGTAGAACAGGCCCTTGGCGGTCTGGCCGACCCCGCCGGTGGCGAACAGGCCGATCAGCAGCGAGCCGGCGATGCCGCCGACCATGTGCACGCCGACGACGTCGAGCGAGTCGTCGTAGCCGAGCTTGAACTTCAGCCCCACCGCCCAGGCGCACAGCACACCGGCGATCACGCCGACCGCGATCGCGCCCATCGGGGAGACCGAGCCGCAGGCCGGGGTGATCGCGACCAGGCCCGCCACCGCGCCGGACGCGGCGCCCAGGGTGGTGAAGGAGCCGTGCCGGATCCGCTCGTAGCCGAGCCAGCCGAGCATGGCGGCGGCGGTGGCGACCTGGGTGTTGGTGAACGCGACCGCGGCGACGCCGTCAGCACCCAGCCACGATCCCGCGTTGAAGCCGAACCAGCCGAACCACAGCAGTCCCGCGCCGAGCATCACCAGCGGCAGGTTGTGCGGCCGGAACGGATCGCGCTTGAAGCCGACCCGCTTGCCGATGACGAGGATGACGCCGAGCGCCGCGGCGCCCGCGTTGATGTGCACCGCGGTGCCGCCCGCGAAGTCGATCACGCCGAGCTTGGCCAGCCAGCCGCCGGTGCCCCACACCCAGTGCGCGACCGGGAAGTACACCACGATCGCCCACAGTGTGATGAACAGCGCCCACGCGGTGAACCTGACCCGGTCCGCCAGCGCACCGCTGATCAGCGCCGGGGTGATCACCGCGAACATCAGCTGGAAGACGGCGAACACGTAGATCGGGATGCCGTAGCCGGGCCACAGCTGGGTGATCCCTATGTGCCGCATGCCCAGCCAGTCGGTGCCGCCGATGAAACCGCCGTGGTCGGTACCGAAAGCGAGGCTGAAGCCGAACAGGGTCCACAAGATGGTGATGATGCCGAGGCTGATGAAGCTCATCATCAGCATGTTCAGCACACTCTTGACCCGGACCATGCCGCCGTAGAAGAAGGCGAGCCCTGGCGTCATCACCATCACCAGGGCGGCGCTGATCAGCATGAACGCGGTATGGCCCGTGTCGAGTACGGGCTTGTCGGCAGCGAGCGTCGTCAAGATGCCGGCTGGCATCGGCGCCTCCTCGTCGTCGGTACGGCCCGCGTTGGCGTGGGGGAATGAAAGGGCCGGTTATCGCCTAGAGCGTGGCCCAGCCGGGTTTCAGTCGCCGCCGTGCGGTGTTTCGCCGCCGTGACGAAGATGGCGCGCGTGTTACGGCCGAGTGAACCGGTCCGCGCCGGTCATGGTGAACGCGGTACTCCGTATACCGGGTACCCGCTGGCCGCTACAGGCCACTGCTGCGGGCCCTTCGACGCGCAGACAGAACCGGCCGCGGCGGTTGCCCGTCGACCTGGCGGTGGGGGAGCCTAGTCGGGCTGATCGGGGTGGCCGCCGCGGCCGGAGTGAAGAGGTCCGTCACATCACACGGCCTGGGCCGCCGGATCCTGCTCGTAGTCGTCGGGAAGGTCGGTGCGCAGCCGGTCGCTGAGCGCGACGACCTCGGCCACCTGCCCGAAGTCGCGCACCGCGGTGTCGGTGGTGCGGCGGATGCGGGTGTTCACCCGCTCGGAACGAATCCTCCTGGCCACGCCGATCGCCTGCACGGCCAGTTCGGAGGCGTGCTCGGGGTCCTTCTGGAGCAGATGGACGCTGGCCATGCCGATGAGGTTCAGGGCGTAGCTGCGCTGGTGCTCCGGGTCCTGGGCGAACAGTTCCACGGCACGCTCCATCACCGGCTGCGCCAGCGAGGCGTATGTGGGGCTGCGGCCCGCGACGTACGCCAGGTCGCGGTAGGAGTGCGCGTTCTCCGCGTTCAGCTCGGCCTCGGAGAAGAACCGCATCCAGTCCGGGTCCTCGGCCGGGTGGCGGTCGGTGAAGGTGTCCTCGGCCATCCGCACCGCGCGGTGGCACTTCTGCACCTGGCCCATGCTGGCGTAGGCGCGGGCCTCCATCGCGTAGAGCATCGACTGTGTGGTGGCGGTGGCGGTGCCCCGGCTGCCGTACTGGGCGAGGTGGATAAGCTCCAACGCGTCGTCGGGACGGCCGAGGTGGATCATCTGGCGGCTCATGTTGGACAGCACATAGGCGCCGAGCGGGCGGTCCCCGGCCTCCTTCGCGGCGTGCAGCGCGAGCACGAAGTACTTCTGCGCGCTGGGCTGTAGGCCCACGTCGTAGCTCATCCACCCGGCGAGTTCGGCGAGTTCGGCGGTGACCTTGAACAACCGCCTGGACACCGGTTCCGGATGGCTCTCCTGGAGCAGGTCGGTCACCTCGTGCAGCTGCCCGACGACCGCCTTGCGGCGCAGGCCGCCGCCGCACTGGGCGTCCCACTGGCGGAACATGACCGTGGTGGCCTCCAGCAGGTCCAGCTCGGGGCCGGAGAGCTTGGTGGGCCGGGACGACCGCTCGGCACGCGGGGTGCGGGAGGGCGCGACGGCGTCGGCCGCCGGGGTGGGCACCAGCCAGCGCTGCATCGGCTCGATCAGCGCGGGCCCGGCGGACAGCGCCAGCGAGGCGCCGAGGAAGCCGCGCCGCCCCAGCATCAGGTCGCTGCGGGAGAACTCGCTGATCAGCTCGACGGTTTGGGGCCCCGCCCAGGGCAGGTCGACACCGGAGGTGGCGGGGGGCTGGTGCGCGCTGCGCAGGCCGAGGTCCTCGATGGCGACGACCGAGCCGAACCGCTCGGAGAACAGCTCGGAGAGGATTCTCGGGATCGGCTCGCGCGGCTGCTCGCCGTCCAGCCAGCGCCGTACCCGGGAGGTGTCGGTGCTGACGTGGTGCGCGCCGATCTGCCGCGCCCGGCGGTTGACCTGACGGGCCAGCTCGCCCTTGGACCAACCGCTGCGGACGAACCACGAACGCAGTTGTTCGTTGGCCTGCTTCTCCGCGACGCCGCTGGCCTCGGCCTCGCCGCTCGTGACGCTTCCGCCCACCGGAACGCCCCCATCCCACTTCTCTTCGCCGAACCGTCCAAAGGATGCCGCCAGTTGGGGCTCCCTGTCCTCAACGCGCCACCCCCGGTGACCGAATGCCTGTGCGTTCTCTGCCTCCGGCATACCCGCGGACGGCGCGACTTCCGTGGGCTCGTAAACCGAAAGTAATCCCGTGATCACCCATCCGGCGAGGGCAGATACCAAATCGCCACCATTCGCCACCCCTTCGAATGAACTCTTCCCTGCTCGCCCACGATTCACTTGACAGATGAACATCAGGTCCGGGTGGAGCGAAGCGCGCCAGGGCGCGCACTACGCCGCGCACCACACCCCGCGCCGCGATGCGCCGCCGGCGCGCCGCCGCCGACGGCGCGTCGGCCCTGGGGCGTGGGCAGGCAGCCCGAGCCACATATCGCGCTGATCCGTGCCGCCAGGGCCTCCACCGAGGGTGGTGGTGGGCGACGGGCGGGCGTAACCATCGACGAATTCCGAGTGTTGGAGGTGACATGGGCTTCACGATCGGCAGCTTCCGGGAGATTCGGGACATCACTCCCGGCGTGCGCCGCCGCACCCGCGCCTCGGTCCGCTCAACGATCGCGGAGTACACGGCGGTGCACGGCTGGGCGGTGGCCCCCGGTGCCCGCGCCACCCGGGGCGGTGGCCAGTGCAGTTGCGGTGATCCGGGGTGCGCGGCGCCCGGAGCCCACGCGTTGGACTTCGCCGCCGAGATCCCGGCCGGCGCGACCGGTGAACAGGTCGGCGCCGCCTGGGCGTTGACGCCGGGCGCGGCCGTACTGCTGCCCACCGGGCGGACGTTCGACGTGTTGGAGGTGGCCGAGGAGGCGGGCTGCCGGGCGATGGTGCGGCTGGAGCGGATGGGACTGCGGCTCGGCCCGGTGATCGGCACGCCGGACGGCCGTGCGCTGTTCTTCGTCGCGCCCGGCGCGGCGGACGAGCTGCCGCGGCTGCTCTACCGGATGGGCTGGGACGGCGCCGCTCTCGATCTGCGCTGCCGGGGACTGGGTGAGCACGTCACCGCCCCGCCGTCGGACCTCGGGGGGCTGGGGCCGGTGCGCTGGCTGCGGCCGCCCTCTCCGGACCGGCAGCCGCCGGAGGCCCGGCTGCTGCTGGGCACGCTGGCGTACGTGTGCCATCGGCACGGGACGCTGGCGCGGACGATGTGATCCCGGCATGCGTAAGGGGCGCCCGCAAAAGCGGGCGCCCCTTACCGGTAGGTGTCGGTCAGTCGCCGATCAGCGCGTCGACGAACGCCTCCGGCTCGAACGGCGCCAGGTCGTCCGGCCCCTCGCCGAGGCCGACCAGCTTGACCGGTACGCCCAGCTCCCGCTGGACGGCGACCACGATGCCGCCCTTCGCGGTGCCGTCGAGCTTGGTCAGGGCGATGCCCGTGATGTCCACGACCTCGGCGAATACCCGGGCCTGGACCAGCCCGTTCTGGCCGGTGGTGGCGTCGAGGACGAGGATCACCTCGTCCACCGGGCCGTGCTTCTCCACGACGCGCTTGACCTTGCCCAGCTCGTCCATCAGGCCGGTCTTGGTGTGCAGGCGGCCTGCGGTGTCGATCAGCACCACGTCGGCGCCCTCGGAGATACCCTCCTTCACCGCGTCGAAGGCGACGGAGGCCGGGTCGCCGCCCTCCGGGCCGCGGACGGTGCGCGCGCCGACCCGCTCGCCCCAGGTCTGGAGCTGGTCGGCGGCGGCGGCACGGAAGGTGTCGGCGGCGCCCAGCACCACGCTGCGGCCGTCGGCCACCAGGACCCGGGCCAGCTTGCCGGTGGTGGTGGTCTTGCCGGTGCCGTTGACCCCGACCACCATCAGCACGGCCGGGGTGTCCTGGGGGCTCTCGGTGTGCAGGACACGGTCCATGTCGGTGCCGACCAGCGCCAGCAGCTCCTCGCGCAGCAGGGTGCGCAGTTCCTCGGGGCTGCGGGTGCCCAGCACCTTGACGCGGGTGCGCAGCCGCTCGACCAGTTCCTGGGTGGGGGCCACGCCGACGTCGGCGGTGAGCAGGGTGTCCTCGATCTCCTCCCAGGTGTCCTCGTCGAGGCGGTCCCGGGAGAGCAGGGTGAGCAGCCCCTTGCCGAGGGTGGTCTGGGAGCGGGACAGCCGGGAGCGCAGCCGCACCAGGCGGCCCGCGGTGGGCTCCGGTACCTCGATGGGCGGGGCCAGCGGTTCCCCGGCGACCTCGGTGGGCTCCTCGACCTCCGGGGCCTCGACGGCGGCGGCCGCCTCCGGCAGGTCGACCTCCTCGATGGTCCTGCGGGGTTCTTCGCGGGGTTCCTCCGCCTCCTCGCCGACGTGCGGCTCGGCCGGCGGGGCGGTGATCTTCGGTTCTGCCGACGGCGGCGGCGCGGGCGGCAGCTGCTTCTTGCGGCGGCTGCTGACCACGAGGCCGCTGAGCGCGCCGACCGCGACCAGGGCGATGACTACAGCAAGGATGACGGTTTCCATAACGTCCTCCAGTATCAGCCACGGCGCAACGCCCGTGCCCGTGAAGACGCGGGGCTCACAGCTAAAGCAACTTAATGGGACAAAGGTCACCCTTGACGTCTTCCTGACGCGCATACGATCCTGATCTGCAATGCGCGTAGACGGGACTTAATGATCGTCTCATAGCCGCTGTCGCCCCTCCCCCTCGATTTCCCGCTCGGAGAAACCACCCTTATGGAGAAGACGCCTGCTCCCGATGCCGAAGGTGCCATCGAGACCCGCGGCATCGAGCCCGTCCCCGACTCCGAGCGGCACGGCCGCGTCAGAGAACTCTTCCCCACCTGGGTCGCGGCCAACATCAGCGTCCTGCTGCTCACCATGGGCGCGGGCCTTGTGGTCTCCAACGGCCTGAACTTCTACCAGGTCCTGCTGGTCGCCGTGCTCGCCCCCATTGTCTCGTACGGCATCGTGGGCGTGCTGACCATCGCCGGCAAGCGCGGTGGCGCGCCTGGCATGACGCTCTCCCGTGCGGTGTTCGGTCAGCGCGGCAACCTCTTCCCCGGTGCGGTCACCTGGATCGCGCGCTGGGGCTGGGAGACGATCAACGCGGTGACCGGCGCGTACGCGGTGCTCACCATCTTGAACCTGCTGTTCGGGATCAAGAGCAACACCCCGCTGATCGTCGTCACCCTGCTGTTCTTCGTCGGCGCCACCTTCACGGTCAGCGGTATGGGCCGCAAGGTGCTGCTGCTGTGCAACAAGTGGTCGGCGTACCTGTTCGGCGCGTTCAGCATCGCGGTGCTGGGTTATCTGATCGCCGAGACCGACTGGTCTGCGGTCTTCTCCCGCCCGGCGGGCTCAACGGCGTTGCTGGTGGCCGGAGTCGGCACCATCGCGGCCGGTGGCATCAGCTGGGCGCCGTCCGGTGCGGACTTCTCCCGCTACCTGCCGCGTACCGCCTCCAGCAAGGGCATCGTGGGCAACACCGTCGCGGGCGCGGGCATCGTCGTGGTGCCGCTGGTGCTGATGGGCGCGGTGATGGCGGTCGGCACCCCGGACCTGGCGAAGGCCACCGACCCGGTGTCGTTCATCGGCAAGCTGCTGCCGATGTGGCTGTCGGTGCCCTACCTGCTGATCGCGCTGATCGGCATGCTGCTCATCAACAGCATGTCGATGTACTCGGCCGGGTTCACCGCGCAGACCCTGGGCTTCAAGATCCCGCGCGCCTGGGCGGTCAGCGTCAACGCGGTCATCAGCCTGGTCTTCGGCTCGCTGCTGATGATCGTGGCGCCCAGCTTCATCAGCTCGTTCATCTCCTTCCTGACCCTGCTGGCGGTCTCGTTCTCGGCCTGGATCGGCGTCTTCGGCGTCGACATGCTGCGGGGTCGGGTGTACGACCCGAAGGCGCTGATGGACACCACCCGCACCAGCGCCTACTGGTACCAGGGCGGCTTCGCCTGGCAGGCGATGACCGCCTGGGCGGCGGGCCTGGCCACCGGTCTGTGCTTCACCGCGGTGTCCTGGTTCTCCGGCCCGCTGGCCGGCACCTGGCTGGGCAAGAACGGCCTCGGCTGGGCGGTCACCATCGTCGTCGCCGCCGTGCTGTACGCGGTGCTGCCCCGGCAGAAGGCGGTTGCCGCCGCTGAGGCGGCGGAGCCCGCCGACCTGGACAAGACCCTGGTCGGCTGACCTCAGACGCTCCAACTCGACGTCCCCCCTTCGCCGTTGCCCGGCGGAGGGGGGACGCTTTCGTACGGTGGCGCGACGCCTGGCCGGTGAACTTCCGTCTGGCCAGAGCCCGTTGGAACACCGACGGGCAGAGCCGTGGGAGGTCGGGTTGCTCCCCTCGCGGCGGAGACCGGCTGGGGATTCGGGGGCAGGCGCCCGCCCCCGGCGAGGGATGACCTGTCGGGGCGTGCGCTTCTGTTCGGGCCGCGGGCCCCGGGTCGCACGCGGGCCTCGGGGCTGGCGGGTCCGAACCGATGTCCCGCCGCAGCGGCGCGAGCCTGTCGGTGTTCGAACGCGCCCCGCCAGTGGGCCCCGCCCTCCGTGCCCCGCCTCCGGCCTCCCGTAAACCCGTAACCCGTATCCGGACGGGCGGTTGCCCGTCCCCCGGCCGAGCACACCGCCGCGCGCCGCCGAGGAAGCCCCGCCCCCGAAAACCCGTCGCCCCGGCTCAGCGGGGCTGAGCCGGGGCGGCGGTGCTGGAAGGGGCGGGCAAGCGGGGTTGGTCAGCCCATCTCTTCCAGGGCCTTGCCCTTCGTCTCCCGGACGAAGAACGCCACGAACGGGATCGAGAGGAGGGCGAAGAAGGTGTAGATCACGTAGGCACCGGACAGGTTCCAGTCGGAGAGCGACGGGAAGCTGACCGTGATGAGCCAGTTGGCGATCCACTGCGCGGCGGCGGCCACGCCGAGCGCCGCCGCCCGGATCTTGTTCGGGAACATCTCACCGAGCAGCACCCAGACCACCACGCCCCAGGACAGGGCGAAGAACAGCACGAACGCGTGGGCCGCGCCGAGCGCCACCGCGCCCTGCAGTCCCGGCATGTGGATGTGCGTGCCGGAACCGGTCTTGTACGAGAACGCCCAGGCGCACAGGCCCAGCGAGACGGCCATACCGGCGGAGCCGATCAGCGCGAGCGGCTTGCGCCCGATCCGGTCCACGAAGACCATCGCGATCACGGTGCCGATCACGTTGATGATCGAGGTGGTGAACGAGTACAGGAACGAGCTGGTCGGGTCGATTCCGACGGACTGCCACAGCGACGCGGAGTAGTAGAAGATCACGTTGATGCCGACCAGCTGCTGGAAGACCGACAGCCCGATGCCCACCCACACGATCGGCAGGAGGCCCGCCCGGCCGCCGAGCAGGTCCTTGAACGTGGACTTGTGCTCGCGGTGCATGGCGGTGCGGATCTCGGTGATGCGGGCGTCGAGGTCGGCCTGGCCGCCCTCGACCTCGGCGAGCACCTTGCGCGCGTCGGCCTCGCGGCCCGCGGAGATCAGGAAGCGCGGGGACTCCGGGATGGCGAAGGACAGCAGACCGTAGAGCGCCGCGGGGACCACCATCACGCCGAGCATCCACTGCCAGGCCTCAAGGCCGCCGAGGTGGCCGCGCTGCTGGCCGTGAGCCATCTGCAGGATGCCGTAGTTGACCAGCTGTGAGATCGCGATGCCGATGACGATCGCGGCCTGCTGGAAGGAGCCGAGGCGGCCTCGGTAGGCGGGCGGTGCGACCTCGGCTATGTACGCGGGGCCGATCACCGAGGCCATGCCGATGCCGAAGCCACCGATCACCCGCCACAGGGTGAGGTCCCACACCGCGAACGGCAGCGCGGAGCCGATCGCGCTCACCACGAACAGCAGCGAGGCGATCCGCATGACGCGGATCCGGCCTATGCGGTCGGCGAGGCGGCCCGCGGTGGCGGCGCCGATCGCGCAGCCGAGCAGTGCCGCGGCGACCACCTGGGCGAGCAGGGCGTGGCCGATGCCGAACTTGCCCTGGATGCCGTTGACCGCGCCGTTGATCACGGAGCTGTCGTAGCCGAAGAGGAATCCGCCCATGGCTGCGGCGGCGGTGATGAAGATGACGTGGCCAAGGTGGTCAGGCGCGGCCCCGGGGCCGTCCTTGCCGAGGTCCACTGCGCTGCTACTGGTCAAGGTGAACTCCTGGGGCTCCGCACTGAGCCCTCCCTGGGGGCCTGGATCTTCGACTGCTTCGAGTGTCAGGCGGTCCAACGCCCGTGACCACTCGGCTATACATCGAAAGTTAAAACGACGTTGCAGAGACTATGCCTTCAAGTTTCGAAGTCAATAGGGGGCAGTGGGTCTGTTTGGACACAATTATCGGCAGGGCATGTTCACGTATTGAACTCTTGACGGAAGCGTCGCCAAGCCGATACCAACGGCGTCCGACTACTTCTTTCCGTCCCCCAGCCGCTGGCTGATCACCTTCGACACCCCGTCGCCCTGCATCGACACGCCGTACAGCGCGTCGGCGACCTCCATCGTGCGCTTCTGGTGGGTGATCACGATCAGCTGCGAGCTCTCCTGAAGCTCCTTCATGATCCCGATCAGCCGTTGGAGGTTGGTGTCGTCGAGCGCGGCCTCCACCTCGTCCATCACATAGAACGGGCTGGGCCGCGCCTTGAAGATCGACACCAGCAGCGCCACCGCGGTCAGCGACCGCTCGCCGCCGGAGAGCAGGGAGAGCCGCTTGACCTTCTTGCCCGGCGGCCTGGCCTCCACCTCGACGCCGGTGGCCAGCATGTCGTCGGGGTCGGTGAGGATCAGCCGTCCCTCACCGCCGGGGAACAGCCTGGAGAAGACGCCCTCGAACTCCCGCGCGGTGTCGTGGTAGGCGGCCGTGAAGACCTGCTCGACGCGCTCGTCGACCTCCTTGACCACCTGCAACAGGTCGGCACGGGTCTTCCTGAGGTCTTCCAGCTGCTCGGAGAGGAACTTGTGCCGCTCCTCCAGTGCCGCGAACTCCTCAAGGGCGAGCGGGTTGACCTTGCCGAGCTGCTGGTACGCCTTCTCGGCGGCGCGCAGCCGCTTCTCCTGCTCGGCACGCACATAAGGGCGCGGCGCGGCCTCGGTGTCCGCCGCCTCTCCCTCGGCCGGCGGGATCGTCGCCGCGGCGTGAGGCGCCTCGGTTGACGATGGTGGAGGCAGACGGGTGGGCGGTACGAGCTGGTCGGGGCCGTACTCGGCGACCAGTCCGGCCGGTTCGACGCCGTGCTCCTCCAGCGCCTTGGCCTCCAGTTGTTCGATGCGCAGCCGCTTCTCGGCGCCCAGCACCTCGCCGCGGTGCACCGAGTCGGTGAGTTTGTCCAGCTCGGACTTCAGACCGCGTGCGGCGTCCCGTTCGGCGGCCAGCCGGGCCTCGCGCTCCGCCTTGGTCCGCTCCGCGGCCGACCGCTCCTGCTCGGCGCGGGCCAGCGAGACGGTGACGTACTCCAACAGGCCCCGGGCACCGGCCAGTACGGCGGAGGCCACCCGCCCCTCGTGCTCCTGGCGCGCCCTGCGCTGGGCGGCGCGCGCCCGCGCCTCACGCTCCATGCGCGCCGCCCGGTCCAGCGCGTCGGCGCGGCCCGCGAGGGCCTTGACCCGCTCCTCGTGGGTGCGCAGTTGCAGCCGGGCCTCCATCTCGGTCTGCCGGGCGTTGGCGCCGTCGGCGGCGAGCCGGTCCCGGTGCGAGGTGTCCGGTTCCTCCTCGGCCGGGCTCTGTTCGGCCTCCCGCAGTCGGCCGGTCAGCTCGGCGAGTTCCGCGCCGGCCTTGGCCAGCGACTCCTCGGCGCGGGCGACGGCCGCCGAGGCCCGCTCCGCCTCCCCGGCCGCGCCGCGCGCCTGTCCGCCGAGGCGGCCGAGTTGCTGGGCGACCGCCGACTTCTCCCTCTCCGCGTCCCGTCGCCCGGCGGCGAGCTGCTCCACCGTACGGGCGGCCTGCGCACGCCGCTCCTTGGCCCGGGCCTGGGTCTCGGTGAGCTCCTCGCAGCGGGCCGCGAGCTCGCGCAGCCGTGCCGCCGCCTCGTCGACCGCCGCCTGCACCTCCAACTGGCTCGGCGCCCCGGCCGACCCGCCGTGCGCGAAGTGCGCCGCCAGTACGTCGCCTTCGGCGGTGACGGCGGTGAGCCCGGGGTGCCGGGCGATCAACGCCTCGGCGTCCGCGAGGGTGTCCACCACCACGGTGTCGCGCAGCAGCCGGCGAAGTGCGGGCAGCAACTCCTCGGGCCCGCCCACGAGTTCGGCGGCGGGCCGCCCGGCGCCAGGAAACGTTCCGTCTGCCGTCCGGACAGCCTGCTCCGCCGCGGCCCCGCCGATGAGCAGGGCGGCCCGGCCCGCGTCGTCCTTGCGCAGCAGCCGCAGGGCCGCGGCGGCGGCACCCGGGTGGCTCACCGCGACGGCGTCGGCCGCGGCGCCCAGCGCGGCGGCGACCGGGACCTCGAACCCCGGTGCGACGGTGAGCAGTTCGGCGGCCGGTCCCAGCAGTCCGGTGAGCCGGTCGGTGGCGCCGAGCAGTATCCCGGTGCCGTCCTTGCGGCGCAGTCCGAGGGCGAGCGCGTCGTGCCGGGCGGAGAGCGCGGCGCGTTCCCGTTCGGCGGCGGTGGCGGCCTCGCGGGCGGCGGTCAGCTCCTCCTCGGCCCCCTCCAGCTCGGCCCTGGCGGACTCGTAACGTTCCTCCAACTCCGCGTCGCCCGCGGCCAGGCCGTCGACCTGGGCTCGTAGCTGCTCGTACTCCTCCTGTGCGGCCACCGCGCGCTCGGCCGCCTCGTCGCGAGCGGCGGCCAGTCGGCCGATCTCGGCCTCGGCGGCGCCGGCCCGGCTGCGGGCCGCATTGACCTGACCGTGCAGCCGGGCGAGGCCCTCGCGGCGGTCGGCGATCGCCCGGGCGACCGCCTTGAGCCGCTGGTCCTCCTGGGCGAGGGCGCGCTCCAGTTCGGCGCGGTGCGCGACGGTGTCGTCCAGCGCGGACCGGGCGGCCTCCAGCGCCGCGGCCAGCTCGGCCTCCTGTTCGCGGATGCGGGCCGCCTCGCGCTCCATGTCCTCCGGGTCGCGGCCACGCCGCTCCTCTGTCTGCGGTGCGGTGGCGTGCTTGACCTTCTGCTCGGCCAGGCCGATGGTGCCGCGCACCCGCTCGGCGAGTTGCGACAGCCCGTACCAGGTCTGCTGGGCCTCGGTAAGGCGCGGCCCGGTCTGCCGTACCTGTTCCTCGAGTTGGGCCTCGCGCCGCGTGGCGGTGGCCAGTTCGGCCTCGACCGCGTCGCGGCGTTCCTTCAGCGCCGTCTCGTCGGCGATCTCGCTGCGCAGTGCGGCGCGCAGGGTGACCAGGTCGTCGGCGAGCAGCCGCAGCCGGGCGTCCCGCAGGTCGGCCTGGATGACGGCGGCGCGGCGGGCTACGGCGGCCTGGCGGCCCAGCGGTTTGAGCTGGCGGCGCAACTCGGCGGTCAGGTCGGTGACCCGGGCCAGATTGGCCTGCATCGCGTCCAGTTTACGCAGCGCCTTCTCCTTGCGCTTGCGGTGCTTGAGGACGCCCGCCGCCTCCTCGATGAAGGCGCGGCGGCCCATCGGGTCGGCGTGCAGTACGGAGTCGAGCTGGCCCTGGCCGACGATGACGTGCATCTCGCGGCCGATACCGGAGTCGGACAGCAGTTCCTGGATGTCGAGCAGGCGGCAGGTGTCGCCGTTGATCTGGTACTCGCTGCCGCCGTTGCGGAACATCGTCCGCGTGATGGTGACCTCGGCGTAGTCGATGGGCAGGGCGCCGTCGCCGTTGTCGATGGTGAGCGAGACCTCGGCGCGGCCGAGCGGCGGGCGGCCGGTGGTGCCCGCGAAGATCACGTCCTCCATCTTGCCGCCGCGCAGGCTCTTGGCGCCCTGTTCGCCCATGACCCAGGACAGGGCGTCCACCACGTTGGACTTGCCCGAGCCGTTGGGGCCCACGACGCAGGTGATGCCGGGTTCGAAACGCAGGGTGGTGGCCGACGCGAAGGATTTGAACCCGCGCAGGGTCAAGCTCTTGAGGTGCACGCCGAGCTCTCCTCCTCCACTGCGCGGCGGCTGCCGCTGATGTCGCTGTCGAGGAGTCGGACTCTACAGTTCGAGCCCGGTTTCACCGGGGAGGATGCAGGGCACACCAGAGGTTAAGAAACGAAGAGGATCACGGGGGTGCGGTCGGGGGGGACACGACGAAGGGACGCCGAAGCGTCCCTTTACATAACTTCAAGCGGTGTGCTGATCCGGGCCGAGCGGTTTCGGCCGGGTCAAGCCAGCAGCCGGATCAAGCCAGCGCGGGCTCCGCCTGGGGTACGTCGATGGAGCTGAGCAGCGACTCTTCACGCGACGAAGCCAGAGCGTCGTTCTCGGCCTGGATCCGTACAAGCTCGGACTCCAGGTCCTGTACACGCTGCTGAAGTCGTCGCATCTCGGCGAGGAGTCGCGGGTCGGGACCGCCGACGTAACCGAGAAGCGCCTTTGCCATGATGGATGGTCCTCCACGCTGAGTGACCGACCTAAGCGGTGTGGGTCGTGAGGGGGTTGCCGCACCCGCCGTTTGCGCCGCCGCCGTTGTCCTTCTCACAGCCAAACAGCTAAGGTGCGCGGGGCTTCCAGCGTCTCACCAAAAGGTTTGACGGTCAACACGATCACACCCCTGTCGTGCGGCGCGCCGTCAACGTCACGCGGCGCGTCACTCGCCGCGGGGGCACCCGCAGGGGGCTCGGAGATCATCCTTTCGCGGCAGCCTGGCATGCCGATCCGGAAAAGGCAACCGCCACAGCCGAGCTCTACCGCCCAATTGCCCGCAGCCTATGCGCGGCTTCCCGGCCGACGCCATCAGCGGGTGCTGAATCCGTCATATCCGCCCCGCGGCTCACCCCAGATCTCCGTGACACCATCGACCCGACCTGGGGTTTCGCCGCCCCTGAGCCAGTCGAGCAGTCGCTCGCAGCGCTCCTTGGCGCCCTCCGCGACCACCTGGACGCGCCCGTCGGCGAGGTTGGAGACGTAGCCGCGCAGGCCGCCGATCTCCAGTGCCGTGACCCGGGTCCACCACCGGAAGCCCACACCCTGGACCCGGCCGCGCACCCAGGCGGTCATCCGTACCTGACCGTCGGCTCCGTCGGCTCCGTCGTCGCCGACATCACCGTTTCGGACGTGGTCGACGTCACCGTTCTGGACGCGCCCATCGCCGTTGCGGTCCGAGTCGTTCACCGGGTTTCCCTCTCTCCATGACCGCGTCCAGTCCTGTGTCATATGCCCGCAGGTCCGGCGCGGCCGACGGACGTCAACCGTACGCGGACACCGCGCGACGGCGGCCCGCGGCACCGATGGGACGGCTCACGCGGACATCCGGCACCCCGTCAATTACCTGGGTCACGCGCCGGTGTCGGCCCGGGTTCGATACAGTCACGCCGGATCAGGACTCACCCGTTCGAGTGAACGCGGGCGTTCTTCCGCAGCGCCGCGGGGCACCGCCGACACCGGGAAGCGAGGACCGCGCAGATGGGCCGCCATCGCCGCACTTCCGCCGAACCCGCCCCACCTGTCGCCCGTCCCGCGCCGCCACCCGCGACGCAGGCCCTTCGGACCGCCGCGTCGCCTGCCCCGTCCCACCGGCCGACGCCCGGCCGCGGCAGGGAGCCGCGGCCCAACCCCCCGGTGCGCACCGGCCTGTTGGGCGCCGCCGCCGCGCTCGCGGTCGGCGCGGTGGCCGTCGCCTCCGGACTGGTGCCGGTGCCGGGCGGGGCACCCGGCGGCTACACCCTGGGCGCCCCGGACGACGCCCCCGGCAACCTGCCGCGGGCCGACGGCGCTCCCACCACACCGGTGACCGGCGCCGTCCCGACGGACCGGGGCTCCGTGCCGACGAGCCGGGACGCCGGACGCGGTGCCGACCCGGGCGGGCCGGTGCCCGTCGGATCACCGGGCCGGTCGGCGCGGCCGTCACCGACCGCCGTACCGCCGCGGCGCGGCGCCGGCACACCCGCCGCCTCCGCCACCCCAACCGCCCCACCGAGCACCGCCGCCCCGGACGGCACCGACGGCGCGAGCGGCAGCGACGCCCCCTACGGCAGCATCGGCCAACCGTCGGGGCCCGGGGCGGCCGACCGAGCGGTGCGTCAGGTACTCGCCCTGGTGAACCAGCAGCGCGCCGCGGCGGGCTGCGTACCGCTCACCGAGGACCCCCGGCTGGGCACCCTCGCCCAGGACTTCAGCCAGGACATGGCCGCCCACGGCTTCTTCGGCCACACGGACCAGAACGGCAGGTCGCCGTGGGACCGGGCGGCCTCGCTGGGGATAGCGAACCTGGGCGGCGAGAACATCGCCCGTGGCCAGGCCGACGCCAAGGCGGTGATGGACTCCTGGATGGGCAACCCGGAGCACCGGGCGAACATCCTCGACTGCGAGTACCACACCATCGGGATAGGCGTCGACTTCACCTCCAGCGGCCCTTGGTGGACGCAGGACTTCGGCTTCTGAGGCCACCGGGGCGGCAGTCGCGCCCGATGGGCTCCGTCAGCCCTGCGGCACAATCCAATTGACGCTACGTCAGGCGGCCTTGCCCGCGACGAAGGTCCGCGCGGTGTCTGCGATCCGGCGGCCGAGGTGCTCGGCGGTGGCGATGTCGGCCTTGTGGACGGCGTCCGGACCCTCGTCGTTGTTGGACTGGGCGCCCGCGCCAAGGAAGATGCCCAGGCGGTTGAGGTCGTTCTCGGAGGCGGTGGAGGCGTTCCAGCCCGGGTGCAGACCGAGGCTCACCCAGTGCATGCCGTGCTGGGCGGCGAGCACGGTGAAGAACTGCAGGGTGTGCAGCTTGTCGCCGCTCTTGGAGGCGGAGTTGGTGAATCCGGCGGCCAGCTTGTCCTTCCACGCGGCGCTGAACCAGCGCTTGGAGCTGGCCTCCGCGAAGGCGTGGAAGGCGGCCGAGGCGGTACCCATGTAGGTCGGCGAGCCGAAGACGATGGCGTCGGAGGCGTCCAGCAGCGCCCACTGCTCGTCGGTGATCTTCTCGACGTCGACCAGATGGACGGTGGCGCCCGCGGCGGCGGCGCCGTCGCGCACGGCCTCGGCGAGGACGGCGGTGTGCCCGTAGCCGGAGTGGTAGGCGACGGCCACGACGGGGGTGACGGGAGTGGTCACGGTTGTGCTCCTTGGTGCGATCGGCCCCGGGCGCCGTCGATCAGGCACCTCGGGGTGGCACCAACAGGAGAGCACTTTCCAAAAGAAAGCGCAACCCTGTGGTTAGCGCTGCATGAGGGTACGCTTGGGTTATGGCTACGACCGAGACCTCCGCCTGTCCGTCCGCCGGCGCGGCAGGACTGGCGCAGCGGCCCGAAGGGCCTCCGTTGGAGGTGGCGGAGGGCGACGGGCAGGCGTTCGACGTGTTCGCCAAGGCCTGTCCGTCACGCTCGACGCTGGAGCACGTCACCGGGCGCTGGGGCAGCCTGACACTGGGCGCGCTCAGCGAGAGCACGCTGCGCTTCAACGAGTTGCGCCGCCGGGTCGACGGCGTGAGCGAGAAGATGCTGTCCCAGACCCTGCACGCGCTGGAGCGCGACGGACTGGTGCACCGCGAGTCGGCGGCCACCAACCCGCCACGGGTGGACTACCGCCTCACCCCGCTGGGCCGTGCGGTGGCCGAGCGGCTGCTGTCGCTGATCAACCTGGTGGAGGAGCGGATGCCCGAGGTGCTGGCCGCCCGGGAGGCCTATGAGGCCCGCGGCGGGCGCTGACAGCGCGGGCAGAAGTAACTGGACCGGTTCATCCACGGCCGCCGGCGGATCGGCGTGCCGCAACGGCGGCACGGCTCGCCCTCGCGGCCGTACGCGTCCAACGACCGGTCGAAGTAGCCCGATTCGCCGTTGACGTTGACGTAGAGGCTGTCGAAACTGGTGCCCCCGGCGGCCAGCGCGTCACCCATCACGTCGCGGATGTGGCCGACCAACTCCGCGGTGCGCGACCGGTTCATGGTGGCGGTGGGGCGGTCGTAGTGCAGTTTGCCGCGCCACAGCGCCTCGTCCGCGTAGATGTTGCCGACGCCGCTGATCAGCGACTGGTCGAGCAGCGCGCGCTTGAGCGTGGTGCGGCGGCGGCGCAGCGCGCCGTGGAAGGCGTCCTCGTCGAACGACTTCTCCAGCGGATCGGGGGCGATGTGCGCGAGCGGCAGCGGCAGGCCCACCGCGGCGTCCGGGCCGTCGGGGACCGCGTCGTGCACCGACAGACCGCCGAAGGTGCGCTGGTCGACGAAGCGCAGCTCGGTGTCCACCTCGTCGGTGAACCGGATCCGGATCCGCAGGTGCGTCTCGTCGGGCGCCTCCCGCGGCTGGACGAGCAGTTGACCGCTCATGCCGAGGTGTCCGAGCAGCGAACTGCCGTTGCCCAGCGGCAGCCAGAGGTACTTGCCGCGCCGGTGCGCCGGGCCGAGGCTGAGCCCGCGCAGCCGGTCGGCGAAGTCGGCCCCGCCCGCGATGTGCCGACGCACCGCGCGTGGGTGCAGCACCTCGACATCGGCGACCGTACGGCCGCTGACCCAGCGATCGAGTCCGCGGCGGACGACCTCCACCTCTGGCAGCTCGGGCATGTCCCCTCCAAGCGTTACGGGCCCCACCCCCAGGATGGGGTGGAGCCCGCCCGTCGCTCTCCACCGCCCTCGAAGGAGGCCCTGCGGGCCGCAGTGTCGGCGGTAGCGTGTCACACGGTTCTGAACGGCCGATCAGTGGGAGGCGGTCTGCTCCTGGGCGGAGGCTTCCCGCTGCTCGCGCTTGGCGCGGATCTCCCGCCAGGCGGACTCGGCCGCCTGCTGTTCGGCTTCCTTCTTGCTGCGGCCGGTGCCGGTGCCGTACGTGACACCACCGACGCGGGCGGCAGCCGTGAAGGTCTTCTCGTGGTCCGGCCCCGACTCGGTGACCAGGTACTCGGGGACACCGAGCGCCTCAGTCGCGGTCAGCTCCTGGAGACTGGTCTTCCAGTCCAGGCCCGCCCCGAGGTTCGAGGACTTCTCGATCAGCGGATCGAAGAGTCGGTGCACCAGCTCGGACGCCGCGTCCAGACCCTGGTCCAGATAGACGGCACCGATCACGGCCTCCAGGGTGTCGGCGAGGATCGACGCCTTGTCCCGGCCGCCGGTCCCCTCCTCACCCCGGCCCAGGCGGATGAAGCTGCCCAGTTCAAGGCCGCGGGCCACCTCCGCTAGCGCACGCGAGTTGACCACCGCGGCCCGCAGCTTGGCCAGTTGGCCCTCGGGCAGGTCCGGGTGGGCCCGGTACAGCGTGTCGGTGACGACCAGACCGAGCACGGAGTCACCAAGGAACTCCAGCCGCTCGTTGGTCGGCAGCCCGCCGTTCTCGTACGCGAACGAACGATGGGTGAGCGCACGCACCAGAAGGGCGGGATCGAGTGTGTACCCGAGCCGCCCTTCCAGGGGCGTGTGGGACGAGGCTGCCTTGATGGCGTCTGCCGACGACTTGGCGTCTGACATGAAGCCTGTCACCTACCGATCAGACCTCGAGGACCTGACGCTTGTTGTAGGTGCCGCAGCTCGGGCACGCGATGTGCTGCTGCTTCGGCTCGTGGCAGCGCTCACACGCCACGAGGGTGGGGACCGCAGCCTTCCACTGCGACCGGCGGTGGCGCGTGTTGCTGCGCGACATCTTCCGCTTCGGAACAGCCACGGCTATTTCTCCTGCTTCTCGTCGACGCCGCGCTCGGCGCCGCTCATGTTGTCCTTCTCGCCGGCCTTGAGGGATTCGGCGAGTCCCTGCAGTGCCGCCCAACGAACGTCGGCGGCATCGTGGTGGTGCTCCGGGTTGTCCGCCAGCCGCGCTCCGCACTCGGAGCACAGGCCAGGGCAGTCCTCCCGGCACACCGGCTGCAGCGGCAGTTCCAGCACCACCGCGTCACGCAGCACGGATTCGAGGTCGAACATGTCGTCCTCAAGGACGAGCAGTTCCTCCTCGTCGCCGTCCTCGGTCTCTTCCGCGTCACCGCCGAAGCGCTGGTCGGCGTCCGGGTAGGAGAACAGCTCCTGGAAGTCCGAGTCGAGCTCCCACTCGACCGGCTCCAGACACCTTACGCACTCCCCCTCGACCGGCGCATGGGCGGTACCCGTGACGAGCACGCCTTCCATGACCGATTCCAGCCGAAGGTCGAGTTCGATCGAGGCCCCTTCGGGCACACCGATCACCCCGGCGATGCCGAGGTCCGCGGGCGCGGGCACCGTACGGGAGACCTTCTTCATCGCGCCAGGCCGACGACCCAGCTCGCGTGTGTCGAACACGAGAGGGTCTCGGTGGTCAAGGCGGGCGTTGATGGCTTCCTGCTTTCCTCGGTGCGTGTGCCGTACGGCGCGGGCCGACCTGGAAGAGGGCAGCCGGAAACCGGCTCATCAAACAGGCCGGAGGTGTCAGGATACTGGACGCGGGCCCCTGGCCCAACTTCGGGCCAGCGCCAGCTCCGTTTCCGCGATCGGGGGCCGGCCCGGTCAGCGGCCCTGTTCCAGCTCCCGCAGGCGGTCCAGGTCGATCAGTCCGGTGTCGAAGAAGCTGGTCTCGTCCAGTCCGGTCGGCTGCACGGCGTGCTGCTGGTACGGCTGTTGCTGCTGGTGCTCGTGCGGCTGGTGCTGGTGCGGGATCTGATGCTCGTACCCCTGCTGCTGCCAGCCGTACGCCGGGTCGGTGTACTCGGTCTGCTGCGGGGCGTAGCCGTAGGCGTCGTAGCCGCCGCTCTGGTACGGGTCCTGCTGGTAGCCGCCGTAGTCGGCCGCCATCGGCGCGTACTCGGGCTGCTGCGGGTAGTCGTAGGCGGCGGGCTGCTCCTGGGGGACCGGCTCCGGCTGCGCGCCCGCCAGACCCGCCAGGTACTCGGCGTCGCTCTGCTGGGCGGCCATCGGGGTGCCGTCGGCCGCCAGGCCGTCCTGGGCCGCCATGTGGGCGGCCAGCTCGTCGACGGGGCGGTGCCCGGTGAGCTTCTGGCGGCCCCGGCCGACCGCCTCCAGGGTCTTGGCCAGCACCGCCTCGAACGCGCCCAGCTTGGCGTCCACGTAGGCGTCGGCCCGGCGGCGCAGTTCCTCGGGGTCACCGGTACGCTCCGGCGCCTCCTCGTCCGCCATGCCGTGCTCGTCGGTGCCGGGGCCGCGGCCGAGCAGCTTCTCGCGACCGCGGTCGACCGAGCCGAGGGTCTTGGTGAGGACCACCTCGAAGTTGGCGAGCTTGCTGTCGACGTACTCGTCGGCCTCCGCGCGGATCTCCTCGGCCTCCTGGCGGGCCTCGGCCAGGATCCGGTCGGCCTCGGCCTGGGAGCGCCGGGCGACCTCGGTGTCGGAGACCAGCGAGCCGCGCTGCTCGTGGGCGGAGGCGATGATCCGCTCGGCCTCTGCCCGCGCCTCGGCGACCATCTGCTCGCGGTCACCGAGCAGCGCCTGGGCCTGGGAGAGCGAGTCCGGGAGGGCGTCGCGCACCTCGGACAGCATGGCGAGCAGTTCGGCCCGGTTGACCACGCAGGAGGCCGACATCGGCATGGAGCGCGCGCCTTCGACGGCCGCGACGATCTCGTCGAGCTTCTTTTGCACGTCCATGTCCGTTAAGTCTTTCCTCGGCGGGCCCGGCGCGGGCCGGGTGGTTGGGTCAGACTCTACGACCACCGGGCGCGCCCGGCACGCCGCCTGACGAGCCGTCAGAAAGTTCCGGGCGCGGTGGTCGGCTCAGTCCCGGCCCAGCTTCTCGCGCAGCGCCCGCAGCACGGCGTCCGGCACCAGGTGGGAGACGTCGCCGCCCCACTGGGCGACCTCCTTGACCAGGCTGGAGGACAGGAAGCTGTAGGTGGGGTTGGTGGGGACGAAGAGGGTTTCCACGCCGGACAGCCCGTTGTTCATCTGGGCCATCTGCAGCTCGTAGTCGAAGTCGCTCACCGCGCGCAGCCCCTTGACGATGGCGGGGATGTCGCGCTGCTTGCAGAAGTCCACCAGCAGGCCGTGGAAGGCCTCCACCCGAACGTTGCCGAACTCCTCGGTGACCTGCTCGATCAGCGCTATGCGCTCGTCGACGGTGAACAGGCCCTGCTTCGCCTTGTTGATCATCACGGCGACGTAGACCTCGTCGTACAGCCGGGACGCGCGGGCGATGATGTCGAGGTGTCCGTTGGTGATGGGGTCGAATGACCCCGGACAGACGGCGCGGCGCAACAGTGGTTCCTCGCTCTCCGATGCGGTCATGACGCGTCGGCGGTGGCGTCGGCGCGTGTCGCGGCGGCGCGACCGTACCAAAGTGTGCCCTCGCCGTACCGACGGGCCCGAAGCCCCTCGAAGCCCTCGGGCCAGCGGAACTCTCCGCCCCTGGTGCTCCTCTCCACGGTGGCGAGCACCTCGTCGGCGAGCCAGCCCTGGGCCTGGAGTGTGAGCAGGATCTCGCGCAGTTGGTCGTCGGTGACCACGTAGGGCGGGTCCAGGAAGACCACGTCGAACGGGGCCGCGGGGGGCGGTCCGGCGATCAGCTTCTCGGCCTTGGCGGCGCGCACTTCGGCGCCGGGCAGGCCGATGGTGCGCACGTTCTCCCGGATGGTGCGGGCGGCCCTGGCGTCCGCCTCGACCAGCAGTACGTGTTCGGCACCGCGGGACAGCGCCTCCAGGCCCACGGCACCGGAGCCGCCGTACAGGTCGAGCACCCTGGCGCCGTGCAGGGAGCCGCGCAGCGACTCCCAGGTGGAGAACAGCCCTTCGCGGGCCCGGTCGGACGTGGGCCGGGTGCCCTGTCCTGGCGGGACGGCCAGTCGACGCCCTCCTGCGGCACCGGCGATCACGCGGGTCACCCTCGGTCACGTCCCCTTGAGTCGTTCTTGGCGGCGGCGCGACGGGTCGGCCGCCGCACCACAACGATACGTAGCCCCCGGCGGGCCCGCCTGCGGGGGCCAGGCACCGTTCCCGGGAACGACCCGCGTCCGGGGCCGCGCCCTTGGCTGGTTCGGTGTGCCTGTACCGCCTCAGCGGGGGCTGGTTGCTCGCCTCCAGCCCCCGCCGCGACATCGCTACGAGCCGTTGGGGGCCGGATCGGCCGGGGCCGATCCGACCAGGGCGGGCGACGCGTAACGGGACCAGGACAGGCAGCCGTCCGGCGGGCAGTGTTCGGGGTGGCGGGGGTCGTGCCCCAGCTCCCGCAGCTTGGTGCGGACCGAGTCCGGCGTACGGCCGAAGCGCGCGGCGGTCCGCGCTATGGACTCCCCGTCGTGGAAGCGGCGCAACAGCTCCTCCTCGTGTTGCGGTACCCACGGCGCACCGTGGCCGGGGAACAGTTCCCGCAGCACATCGCGGTCCGGGATCGGCTCCGCCACGTCGGCGACCAGCGCGAGCGCGCGCAGCGCCCTGTTCAGCGCTATCCGCACGGTGGCCACGTCCCCCATCGGCAGCCGCAGTTGGCCGCAGGCCAGCGGGGTCTGCGGATCGGCCTCGCTCCAGCCGGTGAGCATCAGGGTGACGGTGAGGTCGTCCTCACTGGCGAGTTCGATCCGGAAGACCTTGTCGCCGAGCGGCAGTTCGTTCAGATGGCGAAACGCCATGATCCAGCCCCCTAGGGTCCAAGTCAGCCCATCCTCGGTCGGATTGGCTCGGACTGGTTCCATTCTCCCAGGGGGGTCTGACAATTCGAGGTTCCGAGGCGGGGCTCAGCCCTTCTCCAGATACCCCTCGCGCGAGGCGTCGACCAGACTGTCCAACGCGCTCAACAGGTCCGGATGTCCGGCCAGTTCGGGGTCCTCCGCGACCAGCGCACCGGCCTCCTCGCGGGCCGCCTCGATGACCTCCACGTCGTCGATGACGGCGAGCATCCGCAGGGACGACCGGGTGCCGGACTGCGCCTGCCCCAGCACATCGCCCTCCCGGCGCTGCTCCAGGTCGATCCGGGACAGCTCGAACCCGTCCAGCGTCGCCGCCACCGCGTCCAGCCGCGCCCGTGCGGAGCTCGCCTCGGGCATCTCGGTGACCAGCAGGCACAGGCCCGCCGCGCTCCCCCGGCCGACCCGGCCGCGCAACTGGTGCAGCTGCGAGACGCCGAACCGGTCGGCGTCCATGATCACCATCGCGGTGGCGTTCGGGACGTTCACCCCGACCTCGATGACGGTGGTGGCGACCAGCACGTCGACCTCCCCGGCCGCGAACCGTCGCATCACGTCGTCCTTGGCGTCCGGCGCCATCCGGCCGTGCAGCACCTCCACCCGCAGTCCGCGCAGCGGACCCCTGGCGATCCGCTCGGCGACATCGAGCACCGCGAGCGCCGGGCGGCGCTCCGCCTCGTCCTCGCCCGACCTCTGCTGGGGCTCGTCTCCCTGGTTCGCCTCTCCACCCGCTCGCGGCCCCCGCTGGCGGCCCGCCTGCTCCCGTGCGTCGCTCACGTCCTCGTCGCCGATGCGCGGGCACACCACGTACGCCTGGTGCCCGGCCTCGACCTCCTCGCGTACCCGCTCCCAGGCGCGGGTCAGGAAGTGCGGCTTGTCCTTCGCCGGTACCACATGGGTGGCGATCGGGGAGCGCCCGGCGGGCAGTTGGTCGAGTACCGAGGTCTCCAGGTCGCCGAAGACGGTCATGGCCACCGTGCGCGGGATCGGGGTGGCGGTCATCACCAGCAGATGCGGGGGCTGCTTGCCCTTGCCGCGCAGCGCGTCACGCTGTTCGACGCCGAAGCGGTGCTGCTCGTCCACGACGACCAGCCCGAGGTCGTGGAACTGCACGGCGTCCTCGATCAGCGCATGGGTGCCGATGACGATCCCGGCCTCGCCGGTGACCAGGTCGAGCAGCGCCTGGCGGCGGGCGGCCGTGCCCATCGACCCGGTGAGCAGCACCACCTTGGTCCCGACGTCGGAACCGCCGAGCATCCCCGCCTCGGCCAGTTCGCCCATCATCTCGGTGATCGACCGGTGGTGCTGCTGGGCCAGCACCTCGGTGGGCGCCAGCATCGCGGTCTGCCCCCCGGAGTCCACCACGGCCAGCATCGCGCGCAGCGCGACCAGCGTCTTGCCGGAGCCGACCTCGCCCTGCAGCAGCCGGTGCATCGGGTGCTCGGTGGCCAGGTCGGCGAAGATCTCCGCGCTGACCGCGCGCTGCCCCTCGGTGAGGGTGAACGGCAGCTTGGCGTCGAAGGCGGCCAGCAGCCCGTCCTCGCCCGGCACCCGCGCGACGGCGGGCAGCGCGGCGTCGGCGGCGCGCCGCCGGGCCAGCGCGACCTGGAGCACGAACGCCTCGTCCCACTTGAGGCGTTGGCGGGCGGCGGCGATGTCGGCCTTGGTGCGCGGCCGGTGCACCTTCTCCAGCGCCTCGGGCAGCGGGGCCAGTCCGCGGGCGCCCCGCAGCCTGTCCGGCAGCGGTTCGCCGACGCCCGTCCAGCCGGTCGCCGCAAGGGAGTTGAGCACCGTTTCCACGGACTGGGCGATCTGCCAGGAGGCGATCTGCTTGCACGCCGGGTACAGCGGCAGCAGCCGGTTGGCGAACGTCTCCACGGCGTCCGTGCCGTCCTCCGCGTCCAGCAACTGGTAGTCGGGGTGGGCGAGTTGGCGAACCCGGTTGAAGACCGTGACCTTGCCCGCGAACATCCCGCGCCGACCGGGGATCAGCTTCTGGTGGTGGTAGTGCGCGGCCTTGTTGAAGAACACCAGTTGCAGTGAGCCGCTGCCGTCGGTGACCACGACTTCAAGGCGGAGCCCCTTGCCGTGGTTGTAGGTCTTCTTCTCGGCCTTGGCCACCCGGGCCACCACGGTGACGTGCTCGTCCAGCGGGAGGTCGGCGAGCCGGGTCAGCTCGCCGCGCTCGGCGTACCTGCGGGGGTAGTGGTGCAGCAGGTCGCCGGCGGTGTGCAGGTCCAGGTGGTCGGCCAGCACCTTTGCGGTGCGGTCGCCGACCACTTTGCGGAGGGGTTCGTCCAGGGCAGCCATCGTGTCCATCTTGGCGCACGGCACCGACAATCCGGCATCAGGCGGCCGTCGCCGTTGCGGTCCGCGGCGCGGCTGTGCCCATCCGTCACTCGACGCCGATGAGCAGCAGGCGGCTGCCCTGGCCGCCCTCGTAGAGGACGGTGTCCACTGCCAGGTGGGATTCGCGGACGTGGGACCGCAGGCGGTCGGCCAGGTCGGGCGGGGCGTCCTCGCCGAGGACCAGGGTGACCATTTCGCCGCCCGCCGCGAGCATGCGGTCGAGCAGGGTGACGGCGGTGTGCGCCACGTCGCGGCCGATGACGGCCACGTCACCGTCGATCATGCCGAGGGTGTCTCCGGCCTGGCAGACGCCCGCCATGGTCCACGACTCGTGCTCGGCGACGGCCAGTTCGGCGTACCGGGTGGCCCCGGCGGCGGCCGTCATCGCCACCACGTCCTCGTCGAACCGGCGGGACGGCTGGTGTACCGCGAGCGCCGCGATGCCCTGGACCACGGACCTGGTCGGGATCAGCGCGACCCGCACCCCGTCGGCGCGGAGCCGTTCCGCGGCCGCCGCGACGGTGGGCCGCAGCTCGTCCTCGTTGGGCAGCAGGACCGCCTCCCTGGCCCCCGCCCGTCGGATGACCTGCGCGATCTCGCCGCTGGCCAGCGGTTCGCCGGGGCGAGTGGGAACCACCACGGCCCCGGCCTCGGCGCACAGCTCGGCCAGTCCGTCGCCCTCGACCACGGCCACGATCGCCCGGCCGGCCGCGGTCGCCGGGCGGGTTGCCGCCGTCTGGGCCGCCGCGCCGAAGTGGGTGATGCGGATCCGGTAAGGCCGTCCGGCCTCGACGCCGGCCTCGACGGCGGCGCCCGCGTCATCGACATGGACGTGCACGTTCCACAGGCCGTCGCCGCCGACCACGACCAGGCAGTCGCCCAGCGCGTCGAGCTGTCTCCTGAGCCGGTCGACCGCCTCGTCCGGGGCCTCCAGCAGATAGATCACCTCGTAGCCGGGGCCGCCGGGCACCGCGTGCGGATCCCCCACCGCGTCCTGGCCGTGTCCCGCACAGCCGTACGGGACCAGCGGCGGGTGCAGGGCGGGTGAGGCGGGCAGCCGGTCGGTGGCGTCGCCGCGCAGCGCCTCGGCGAGCGCACCGAGCACCGCGACCAGGCCGAGCCCGCCCGCGTCCACGACCCCGGCGCGGCCCAGGACGTCGAGCTGGCCGGTGGTACGGGCCAGCGCGGCGTGGGCGCCCTGGTAGGCGGCGGCGGCGACGGCCGCCAGGTCGTCCGGGGCGTCGGCCTCACCGTTGTCCCGGGAAGCAGCGACGGGGGGTGTCCCCTGACAGGACGCGGAGGCGGCGTCGGCCGCGGCGGTGGCGACGGTGAGCATGGTGCCCTCGACGGGATGGGCGACCGCCTGGTACGCCGATCCGGCCGCGGCCCGTAGCGCCTTGCGCAGCCCGGCCGCGTCCGGCTGCTCGGCCAGCACCTCGCTCATCGCGCGCAGCAGTTGCGCCAGGATGGTGCCGGAGTTGCCGCAGGCCCCGATGAGCGCGCCGTGCGCCATGGTGCGTACCGCCTCGGCGACGCCTGGGGTGCTGCCCGATGCGGCGTAGCCGTCGAAGACGGCGTCCACGGACTGGGCGGCGGACTCGACGGTCAGATAGAGGTTGGTGCCGGTGTCACCGTCGGCGACCGGGTACACGTTGATCGCGTCGATCTCCTCGCGCGCCCGGCCGAGCGCCCGCAGGGCCAGCCTGCACCAGGTGCGCACCGCGGCGGCGTCGAGCGTGTGCGGCACCGGTTTCCTCCTGTGGGGCGGCCGACGTGTGGCACCCGACAGTAGTGGCGCCGAAGGCCGCGGCGGTCCCTAGGGTGCTCCGGTCGGCGGACGGCCCGCGGCGGGGGGGCCGTCGGGACCATGGTAGTTTTTCTGTACGGAGTGGGCGTTGTATGCTTCTCCGGTTGCCCGGCACCAGTCGGGCCTTCCTCTCGGCCCGCCGAGAACTCACCGTACGTGCATCTGAAGTCTTTGGAGTGACCCGTGGCTGCCAACTGCGACGTCTGCGGCAAGGGGCCGGGCTTCGGCAACAACATCTCGCACTCGCACCGCCGTACGCGCCGTCGTTGGAACCCCAACATCCAGACGGTGCGTGCTGTGGTCGGTCGGACGCCGAAGCGCCTCAACGTCTGCACCTCGTGCATCAAGGCCGGCAAGGTCGCGCGCTGACGTCCACCGCGTCGTCGTAGCGCAGCCCTGCGGCTCATCGAAAACCGGTCCACCTCTCGGTGGGCCGGTTTTTGCCGTCTCCGGAGCGTCCCGCGGGCCGCTCAGCGCCACTGCCAGGCGTGGTCGACCGGCCCGATTCCGGCGCCCAGCGGATATCCGGCGGCGATGGCACCGGTCACATAGCTCTTGGCGGCGCCCACCGCCTCGGGGACGCTCAGCCCGTTGGCCAGGTGGACGGCGATGGCGCTGGCCAGGGTGCAGCCGGTGCCGTGGGTGTGCCGGTTGTCGTGCCGGGTGGCGCGGAACCAGTGCTCGTCGGTGCCGTTGGTGAGCAGGTCCACCGGCGCGCCCGGCAGATGGCCGCCCTTGACCAGCACCCAGCGCGGTCCGAAGGCGAGCATGGCGCGGGCGGCGTCCGGCATCGCCGACTCGTCGGTCACCTTGACGCCGGTGAGCTGCTCGACCTCGTCCAGGTTGGGGGTGGCGACGGTCGCGGTGGGCAGCAGCCTGGCGCGTACCGGGTCGAGTGCCTCGGTGGCCAGCAGGGTGTCGCCGTGCTTGGAGACGCCGACCGGGTCGACCACCACCGGCACGTCGATCCCGTCGAGCAGTTCCGCGACGGTGCGCACAAGCTCCGCGGAGGCGAGCATGCCGGTCTTCACGGCCTGGACCCCGATGTCGTCCACGACGCTGCGGAACTGGGCTCGTACGGCCTCGGCGGGCAGCTCCCAGGCGCCCTGCACGCCGAGCGAGTTCTGCGCGGTCACCGCGGTGATCACGCTCATGCCGTGCGCGCCGAGCGCCTGCGCCGTCTTCAGATCGGCCTGGATACCGGCGCCGCCTGCGGAGTCGGAGCCGGCGATGGCCAGGACGCGTGGGGGAGTCTCCATATGCCCGAACCTAACGGGTCCATTCTCAACTGACCGTAAACGGCCGGCGAACGGTTTGCTTTCGGGGGCGAGCCCCCGTCCCTCTTCGACCGGGGCAGGCCCCGGATCTCCGCTATCCCCCGAAGTGGTCCCAGCCGCCCGCGCGGTCCCATGGCGCGCCGTCGACCGTCACCTGGGGGCCCGCCTTACCGGCGGCCAGTACCTCGCCGATCACCCGCCAGCGGGCGGGCAGCTTGGTGTCCGGCGGGAACGTCGCCACGATCGCGTGGTCCTCTCCCCCGGTGAGCACCCACTGCATCGGGTCGACGCCGACCGCCTGGCCGATGTCCTTCATCTGAGCGGGCACGTCGATGTCGCCGGACTTCAGGTCGATGTGCACCCCGCTGGCCGCCGCGATGTGCCCGAGATCGGCCACCAGGCCGTCGCTGACGTCGGTCATCGCGGTGGCGCCCAGATCGGCGGCGGCGGGTCCCGCGTGGTACGGCGGCTCGGGCCGCCGGTGCGCCTCTACGAACGCGCGGGGGCTGCGGAACCCGCGGGAGAGCACCGCGAATCCGGCCGCCGACCAGCCCAGCCACCCGGTGACCGCCACCGCGTCGCCGGGTCGGGCGCCGGAGCGTGTCACCGGCCGGCGGTTGCGTAGGTCGCCGAGCGCCGTGATCGCCACGGTGATGGTGTCTCCGCCGACCACGTCGCCGCCGACCACGGCCGCGCCCGCGACGTCGCACTCGTCGCGCAGCCCGTCCATCAGCTCGGTCGGCCAGGTGGCGGGCAGTTCGGCGGGAACGACCAGGCCGAGCAGCAGCGCGGTGGGCACCGCGCCCATGGCGGCGATGTCGGCGAGGTTCTGGGCCGCCGCCTTGCGGCCGACGTCATAGGCTGTGGACCAGTCCCGCCGGAAGTGCCGCCCTTCGAGCAGCACGTCCGTGCTGGCCACCACGCGCCGGTCGGGCGCTGCCACCACGGCCGCGTCGTCGCCGGGCCCCAGCTGTACGGCCGGGGTGGCGGTGAGCCGGGAGGTCAACTCCCTGATGAGCCCGAACTCCCCCAGCTCACCCACGGTCCCCTTCATCTCACTCGCTCCTTCAGCAACGCCTTGCGCAACGCAGTCCCCTTCACCCGCGGGCGGTCGGCCGTCGGCCGCCAGCTCGTCAACCCAGCCCCGGGAACCTCTCCGATGGCCTTGAAGGCATGGGAGGTTCCCCCTCCGCCGCGCCGACCGCACCGCGCGGGTCTCCCCGCCGCACGCGACGACGCGGTACGGTTGCCGTCCCCTTCCCACATGATCCTCGTAGCCGCCCTGGAGGTTCCGTGGTACAGGCCTACATCCTGATCCAGACCGAGGTCGGCAAGGCCTCGGCGGTAGCGGAGGTGATCTCCAGCATCCCCGGAGTCATCATGGCCGAGGACGTCACCGGCCCCTATGACGTGATCGTGCGCGCACAGGCGGACACAGTCGATGAACTCGGCCGCATGGTGGTCGCCAAGGTCCAGCAAGTGGACGGCATCACCCGCACGCTGACCTGCCCGGTCGTCCATCTGTAGCCCCGCCTATGCTCGGTCGGTGAGTTCTTCCGTCCACCGGCCGCGCGATTTGTCCAAGTTGTCCCGACTAGCTCGCCTTTGTGGTTCGCTGCCCGTCGCCGCCGTTCTGCTGGCGGCGGCGGGCTGTTCGTCCAGCGCCACGGACACCGTCGCCGTGCCGACCCCGTCGACCGCCGTGGCGACGGTGTGCCGGACGCTGCACAACGCGCTCCCGGAGAAGGTCAACGGGCTGGCCCGGCACGCGACCCACCCGGCGTCGGACCTCACCGCCGCGTGGGGCGACCCCGCCATCGTGCTGCGCTGCGGAGTGCCCACGCCCGATGTCCTGAATCCCGGCAGCGCACATTACAACCCGACCGCGGACGCGGCGTCGATCAACGGCGTGGACTGGCTGCCGGAAAAGCAGTCGGACGGCAGTGTGCGCTGCACCACCACGCTGCGCAAGGCGTTCGTGGAGGTGACGATCCCGTCGAAGTACACCGGACCGTACGGCGACATCAGCGCGCTCACCGATCTCGCCGACGCGGTCAAGAAGTCGGATCCGGCGGGGCTTTGAGCGGTGCCCCGCCGGTTCGGCGTGCTCAGCGCAGCCCGGTGGAGCGGCGCAGCGCCGCCTGCAACAGCCGGTCGATCAGCTCCGGATAGCTGACTCCGCTCTCCTGCCACATCCGCGGGTACATCGAGATCGGTGTGAAGCCCGGCATGGTGTTGATCTCGTTGATCACGAACTCGCCCTCGTCGGTGAGGAAGAAGTCCGCGCGTACCAGGCCCTCGCAGGACGCCGCCTCGAACGCGGCGATCGCCAGCCGCTGCACCTCGGCCGTCTCCTCGGCGGTGAGCGGCGCGGGCACCACGCCCTCGGCGGAGTCGATGTACTTGGCCTCGAAGTCGTAGAAGTCATGCGCGGTGACCGGCGGGATCCAGGCCGGGACGCTGGCCCGCGGGCCGTCCTCGAACTCCAGCACCCCGCACTCGATCTCGCGCCCGGACAGCAGCGCCTCGACGATCACCTTGGGGTCGTGGCGGCGGGCTTCCGCCATCGCCTCCTCAAGACCGGAGATGTCGTCGACCTTGCTGATGCCCATGGACGAGCCCGCCCGCGCGGGCTTCACGAACACCGGCCAGCCGTGCTCAGCCGCGAACTCCACGACCCTCTCGCGGGCCGCGGCGGGGTCGTGCTCCCACTCGCGGGGGCGGATCGCCTCGTACGGGCCGACCGGCAGCCCGAAGGAGGTGAAGACCCGCTTCATGTACTCCTTGTCCATGCCCACCGCGGAGGCCAGCACGCCTGCGCCGACGTACGGCACCCCGGACAGCTCCAGCAGGCCCTGGAGCGTGCCGTCCTCACCGTAGGGGCCGTGCAGCACCGGGAAGACCACGTCGACCTCGCCAAGCGCCTTGGGGACCGCGCCCGGTTCGGTGTAGACCACCTCGCGGCTGGCCGGGTCCACCGGCAGCACGACCGAGCCGTCCGGTGACTCGGCGAGCTGGTCGACGCTCGGCAGGGCACGGTTGGCGATGGCCATCCGCTCCGGGTCGTCGGCGGTCAGCGCCCAACGCCCGTCGGTCGTGATGCCGATGGGCAGCACGTCGTACTTGGCGCGGTCGATGGCACGCAGTACAGCGCCCGCGGTGAGGACGGAGATGGCGTGCTCGGAGCTACGGCCGCCGAACACGACGGCGACCCGCGGCTTGCGCGGCGGCCGCTCGCTGCTGTGGAGAGAAGGCATGTTGCTCATGTCGCTCTGACCCTACCGTTCGGTTCCGGACACACTAGCGACGCTCGGCCTTCGCGGAGCGCGACATCAGCTCCTTGAGCGCCACGAGCGGCGGTTTGCCCTCGTGCACGATCTCCACCACGGTCTCGGTGATCGGCACCTCGACACCGTGCCTGCGGGCCAGATCCAGCACCGATTCACAGGATTTGACGCCCTCGGCGGTCTGCTTGGTGACCGCGACCGTCTCCTCCAGGGTCATCCCGCGGCCCAGGTTGCGCCCGAAGGTGTTGTTGCGGGACAGCGGCGAGGAGCACGTCGCCACCAGGTCGCCCAGCCCGGCGAGGCCCGCGAAGGTGTGCGCGTCGGCGCCCATCGCCAGGCCGAGCCGGGTGGTTTCGGCCAGGCCGCGGGTGATCAGCGACGCCTTGGCGTTGTCGCCGAGCCCCATGCCGTCGGCGATGCCGACCGCGAGCGCGATGACGTTCTTCACGGCGCCGCCGAGTTCGCAGCCGACCACGTCGGTGTTGGTGTACGGCCGGAAGTACGCGGTGTGGCAGGCCGCCTGCAACCGCTGGGCGACCGCCTCGTCCCGGCACGCGACCACCGCGGCGGCCGGTTGCCGGGCGGCGATCTCCTTGGCCAGGTTGGGGCCGGACAGCACCGCCACGCGCTCCGGACCGGCCTTGGCGACCTCCTCGATCACCTCGCTCATCCGCTTGGCGGTGCCGAGTTCGATGCCCTTCATCAGGCTGACCAGCACCGTGTCCGAGGGCAGCAGCGGCGCCCACTCGGTGAGGTTGGCGCGCAGCGTCTGGGACGGGATGGCCAGGATCACGAACCGCGCGTCGCGAGCGGCCTCGGCTGGATCGGTGGTGGCCCGTACGCCGGGCGGCAGTTCGACGCCCGGCAGGTAGTCCGGGTTGGAACGGGTGGTGTTGATGGCGTCGACCGGGGCGGCGCGGCGGCCCCACAGGGTCACCTCGCATCCGGCGTCAGCCAGGATCATCGCGAAGGCCGTGCCCCAGGATCCGGTGCCGTACACCGCGCAGCGCGTCGTCACTTACGCTCCACTCTCTTCGTTCTCGGTCGCCGCCGCACGCCGGGCCGCCTGTTGGGCGCGGACCGCCTTGCGGTGGTCGTAACGCTCCGTGGGCGCGGGCTCCCCGCGGACTTCGGCGAGCAGCTCGGTGATCGCATCCATGATCACGTCCGTTGCGGCGCGCAGGTTCTCCGCGGTGGGCTCCCGGTCGTAGAACGCGGACAGGTCGACCGGCGGCCCGGCCAGCACCCTGAACGTCTTGCGCGGAAAGAGCTTCAGCTTGCCGTACGGCGGCAGCGCCTCGTTGGCGCCCCACTGCGCGACCGGGATGACCGGCGCCTTGGTGAGCAGCGCGACCCGGGCCGCGCCGGTCTTGCCCGCCATCGGCCACTGGTCGGGGTCGCGGGTGAGGGTGCCCTCGGGGTAGAACGCCACGCACTCGCCGGAGTTGATGGCCTCCACGGCGGCCCGGAAGGCGTTGGCGGCGTCGGTCGACTCGCGGTAGACCGGGATCTGGCCGATGCGGCGCAGCATCCCGCCCACGACCGGGGCCTTGAACAGCGCGTACTTGGCGAGGAAGCGCGGGACACGGCCGGTGTTGTACTGGAAATGCGCGTACGACAACGGGTCCAGGTACGAGTTGTGGTTGACCACGGTGATGAATCCGCCGTCCGCTGGAATGTTCTCCATTCCGCGCCAGTCCCGCTTGAAGAACACGATGAGCCATGGTTTCGCGATGACGGCGGCCAAGCGGTACCAGAAGCCGATTCTGCGGCGGGACACCAGGACATCCTCCTCGATTGGCGCTGCCCGCGGTTTCATCTGCGCTTTCGGACAGCCGCACAAGTTTCGCCCCAGGCCCGCGCTCTGTCGAGAAGCACCCGCCGTGAACGGTTCGCGGCCGACGGCCACGGGGACGGTACCGACACCGTAACGCGGGTCGCCCGGAGCGTCGCGACCGCCCACGGGGAGAATGACCGGATGCGCAGCCAAAGGGTGTGGGATCTCGTCATACCGCTCAAACCGCTGGTCCTGGCCAAGAGCCGGCTGGGGGATCTGCGCCCTGGCCTGGCCCTCGCGTTCGCCCAGGACACGGTGGCCGCGGCGCTGGCCTGCGCGGCGGTACGGGGGGTGCACGTGGTCACCGACGACGCGCTGGCCGCGGCCGAGCTGTCGGCGCTCGGCGCGCGAATCGTGCCGGACGCGCCCGCGGCGGGCCTCAACGCGGCGCTGGCGCACGGTGCGCGGGTGGTGCGGGCCGAGCGGTCGCTCGGCGCCGTGGCGGCCCTGAACGCGGATCTTCCGGCGCTGCGGCCCGCGGAGCTCGCGGCGGTGCTGGAGGCGGCGTCCGCCGAGGCCGGACGGGCGTTCCTCGCCGACGCGGCGGGCGTCGGCACCACACTGCTCGCCACCGCGCCCGGCACCGAACTGCGCCCCGCCTTCGGCGGCCCCTCCCGCGCCCGCCACCGCGCGTCCGGCGCCAGGGAGATCACACTGAGCGGAGTCGACTCGGTACGGCGGGACGTGGACACCGCCTCCGACCTGCGCGCCGCCCTCGCGTTGGGCGTGGGCCCCCACACGGCCAGGGCCACCGCGGCTCTCCAGTTGTGACCCCTTGCGGGGCGTTCGCGGGCGACCCGGCGACGCGGATCACCACCATCGTGCTGGGGCCTGCCCCAAGTCCCTGTCCGCCGCCGGGGCGGGCAACTCCCACGCCGCGGCCCGGCGGTGTCGAACCAACCGCGTTCAAGGCCCGGGAAGCCCGCCCACCCGGAAGGGAACAGCGTGGCCGGCAGCCGACTAGGCTGCGAGGCATGCAAGCGACGTCGTACACCTTCGATCCCGAGACCCGCAGCGGCAGTGTGCTGCTCGACGACGGCACGCCGGTACCGTTCGACGCGGCGGCGTTCGACGCGGGCGGGCTGCGGTTGCTGCGCGTCGGCCAGCGGGTGCGCATCCGGATCGAGGGCGAGGGCGACGCCCGCCGAGTGGTCTTCGTGACGTTGCAGACCTTCGAGGACCCGGGGGCCTGATCCGTCAACTTCCGCCGTCGACGCGGCGCGGGCCGGGCTCCCGTGTGGGGGCCCGGCCCGTCGCGGCCTGAGGGACTGCTCCGCCTGGCGGTCTACCGCCGGGCGGTCCGCTTGGCGGTGGTCTTGCGGGTGGTGGTCTTCTTCGCCGGAGCCTTCTTGGCGGTGGCCTTCTTGGCGGCGGCCTTCTTCGCCGTCGTCTTCTTGGCGGTGACCTTCTTCGCGGTGGTCTTCTTCGCCGGAGCCTTCTTGGCGGTGGTCTTCTTCGCGGCGGCCTTCTTGGCGGTCGTCTTCTTCGCCGCGGCCTTCTTCGCGGCGGCCTTCTTCGCCACCGCCTTCTTGGCCGTAACCCCGCCGGTGAGGCTGCCCTTGGGCGCCTTCTTCACCGCGACCTCGCCGCCCCGCGGCAGCTTCTTGGTGCCGGCGACCAGGTCCTTGAAGCCCTGGCCCGCACGGAAGCGCGGCACGGAGGTCTTCTTGACCCGGACGCGCTCGCCGGTCTGCGGGTTACGGGCGTAACGCGCGGGCCGGTCAACCTTCTCGAACGAACCGAAACCTGTGACCGAGACCCGGTCGCCAGCGACAACCGCGCGGACGATCGCGTCGAGAACGGCGTCGACCGCTTCCGCGGCGTTCTGCCGCCCGCCGACCTTGTCGGCAATCGCTTCTACGAGCTGCGCCTTGTTCACGTCTTCCCCTTCGGAAACTTTGCTGGAACGAAAACCGTGTCCAAGCAGATCAAGCTTTTTCGCACGTTAGGCAGATATATACCGCAAATCAAATACGAAACGGGCGAATCACCCTTGTGCCGCAACGAACTCGGTGCTCACTGAGTTCCGGGATCGGTGAACCGCCCCTCGTCTAAGTCCCGCATGAAGCGCTCCAACCGCTGCTCTGCGCCAACCACGTCGTGCTTGGCGGCGGCGGTGATGACTAGCAACTTGCGGGTCATCGCCACCCGTACGTCGTCGGGGACTTGCAGTGCCCGCACCCTGGCGTGCGCCACCTTGAGGCGTGCCGCAACGACCCCGTAGAGCTTGAGTTGGTCATCGCGGTCCATGTGGCAATTGTGCCATCTGCTACGAGTTGTCACCTCCGCAGGGGTCAACTCGCCGTGCAGCCAACGCCTCCAGCGTGCCTCACACGCCGAACGCGCCCCCAGCCTCAGGGGCTGGGGGCGCGTTGCGGATGGTACGTGGTGAGCACGGGAAACGGGAGGTCAGACCTCCACCGTGCGCGGCTTGTGGACGGGTCGACGCGCCTCGTAGTCGGCGATGTCGGCCTCATGGCGCAGCGTCAGGCTGATGTCGTCCAAGCCTTCGAGCAGCCGCCAGCGCGCGTTGTCGTCCAACTCGAAGGACTGCGTTAGGCCTTCCGCGCGTACCTCGCGGGCCACGAGGTCGACGGTGATCTCGGCGGCCGGGTCGGATTCCGTCAGCTTCCACAGCCGTTCGATGACGTCCTGCGGCACAACGACCGTCAGCAGGCCGTTCTTCAGCGAGTTGCCGCGGAAGATGTCGGCGAAGCGGGAGGACAGCACGGTCTTGAAACCGTAGTTCTGCAACGCCCACACCGCGTGCTCACGCGACGAGCCGGTGCCGAAGTCGGGTCCGGCGACCAGCACGGTGGCACCCTGCCGTTCGGGCTGGTTGAGCACGAACTGAGGGTCCTTGCGCCATGCCTCGAACAGCCCGTCCTCGAAACCGTTGCGGGTGACCTTCTTCAGCCAGTGCGCGGGGATGATCTGGTCGGTGTCCACGTTGCTGCGGCGCAGCGGGACCGCACGGCCGGTGTGCGTGGTGAAAGCTTCCATGACCGCTCAGGCCTCCACGGGGGTACGTACGTCGGACAGGTCGGCGGGCGAGGCGAGGTGCCCCAGCACCGCGGTGGCGGCGGCGACCTGGGGTGAGACCAGATGGGTGCGGCCGCCCTTGCCCTGCCGCCCTTCGAAGTTGCGGTTGGAGGTGGACGCCGACCGCTCCCCCGGGGCGAGTTGATCGGGATTCATACCCAGGCACATCGAGCAACCCGCGTGCCGCCATTCGGCCCCAGCGGCGGTGAACACCTTGTCCAGCCCCTCCTCGACGGCCTGCAGGGCGACCCGCACCGAGCCGGGCACCACCAGCATCCGCAGCCCGTCGGCGACCTTGCGGCCCTCCAGCACGGACGCGGCCGACCGCAGGTCCTCGATACGGCCGTTGGTGCACGAGCCGACGAACACGGTGTCCACCGCGATCTCACGCAGCGGCTGGTCGGGCGCCAGGCCCATGTACTCCAGCGCCTTCTCGGCGGCCAGCCGCTCGCTCGGGTCGGTGAACGACGCCGGGTCCGGTACGGCGGCCGACAGCGGCGCGCCCTGGCCCGGGTTGGTGCCCCAGGTGACGAACGGAGCCAGTTGGGCCGCGTCGATGTGCACCTCGCGGTCGAACACCGCGTCGTCGTCGGTGCGCAGCGTCTTCCAGTACTCGACCGCCGCGTCCCAGTCCGCGCCCTCGGGCGCGTGCGGACGGCCCTTGAGGTAGGCGAACGTGGTCTCGTCGGGGGCGATCATGCCGGCCCTGGCGCCCGCCTCGATCGACATGTTGCACACGGTCATCCGGGCTTCCATCGACAGCTTCCCGATGGCGGAACCGCGGTACTCGATCACATAGCCCTGGCCGCCGCCGGTGCCGATCTTCGCGATGATCGCCAGGATCAGGTCCTTGGCGCTGACGCCGTCGGGCAGTTCACCGTCGACGGTGATCGCCATGGTCTTGAACCTGGGCATCGGCAGCGTCTGGGTGGCCAGTACGTGCTCGACCTGGCTGGTGCCGATGCCGAACGCCAGCGCGCCGAACGCGCCGTGAGTGGAGGTGTGGCTGTCGCCGCAGACCACGGTGGTGCCCGGCTGGGTCAGTCCCAGTTGCGGTCCCACCACGTGGACAACGCCCTGCTCCACATCACCGAGCGGATGCAGCCGAACACCGAACTCGGCACAGTTCTTACGCAGCGTCTCCAACTGGGTACGGGAGACCGGGTCGGCGATCGGCTTGTCGATGTCGAGGGTGGGGGTGTTGTGGTCCTCGGTCGCGATGGTGAGGTCCGTGCGACGCACGGTACGGCCGCTCAGCCGCAGTCCGTCGAAGGCCTGCGGGCTGGTCACCTCGTGCAGCAGGTGCAGATCGATGAAGAGGAGGTCGGGCTCGCCCTCGGCGCGCCGAACGACGTGGTCGTCCCAGACCTTCTCCGCGAGTGTCCGTCCCATCGCTTTCCCTTCGGCCGGTGTCCCCACCGCGCCTGCTCGTCCTGGCGGGGTTGCCATCCAGCGTGACGGCTTCTCCGGAAAATTGAACTTGCGTTTCACACTGTGAGACGTAAGTATCGTTGCATGGACAACTCTAGCGGCGTCGGCGTTCTCGACAAGGCAGCTCTGGTGCTCAGCGCACTGGAGTCGGGACCGGCCACCCTGGCCGGGCTCGTCGCCTCCACCGGCCTCGCCCGCCCCACCGCACACCGGCTCGCGGTCGCGCTGGAGCACCACCGGATGGTGGCGCGCGACATGCAGGGCCGTTTCATCCTCGGCCCCCGGCTGTCGGAGCTGTCCGCCGCCGCGGGCGAGGACCGGCTGCTGGCCACCGCCGGTCCGGTGCTCACCCACCTACGGGACGTGACCGGTGAGAGCGCGCAGCTCTACCGGCGCCAGGGCGACATGCGGATCTGCGTGGCCGCGGCCGAGCGGCTGTCCGGACTGCGGGACACCGTGCCGGTGGGCTCCACGCTGCCGATGAAGGCCGGATCGGCCGCCCAGGTGCTGCTGGCCTGGGAGGAGCCGGAGCGGCTGCACCGCGGGCTGCAGGGCGCCCGGTTCACCGCCACGGCGCTGTCCGGCGTACGCCGCCGCGGCTGGGCCCAGTCGATCGGTGAGCGCGAGCCGGGCGTGGCGTCCGTCTCCGCGCCCGTACGCGGTCCGTCCAACCGCGTGGTGGCGGCGGTCTCGGTCTCCGGCCCCATCGAGCGTCTGACGCGGCATCCCGGCCGCATGCACGCCCAGGCGGTCATAGACGCCGCCGCGCGCCTGTCCGAGGCGCTCCGCCGCAACGGCTGAGCTCGCCCTCGCGGCGCGTTCGCGGGTTGCGGTTCGTTCGGAATCCGCCGGACTCGCGATTGGCCCCAGTCGCGACGGAAAGGTCCTCGGGGGCCAGCCCCAAGCCTCCAGCGCGATCCCTTGCGGGGTTGGGGCTTGTCCCCAACCGCACCCCCGAACCCCCGCAGCCACGGAGGGAGTTGTGCGCATCCCCGTGCGCGGCGCGTGCCGCCAAAAGCAAAAGGCCTCCTGCGCGAGCAGGAGGCCTTACCGTACCCCCGACCGGATTCGAACCGGCGCTACCGCCTTGAGAGGGCGGCGTGCTAGGCCGCTACACAACGGGGGCCCTAGCGATCCTTCAGGATCCGTACCCCCGACCGGATTCGAACCGGCGCTACTGCCTTGAGAGGGCAGCGTGCTAGGCCGCTACACAACGGGGGCTTGATCGAAGTTCATCGATCAGCTGGGGTACCAGGACTCGAACCTAGACTAACTGAACCAGAATCAGTCGTGCTGCCAATTACACCATACCCCACCGAACTCAACCCCCCGGGGAGGCCTTGTTTGGCGTTTGCGCTTCCCGGTCCGGCCTTTTTTCGGCCCGCCCGGGCGGCGCAGAAAGAACATTACCGGATGCCTGCCCCAGCACCAAAATCGAATACCCCGACCTGCGGTCCGACACGCTGCGTGGCCGTCCCCGCACTCTCGGGCGCGGCCGGTGGAAGGCCCGCGGGAGGCCCGCGGACAGCCGAAAGGGGGCGGCGGCCACCATGGGCCGCCGCCCCCTCACGGGCGTACGGGTGTCAGCCGCCGAGCTTGGCCAGCGCGGCGTCGACGCGGGCCAACGTCCGCTCCCGGCCCAGCACTTCGAGCGACTCGAAGAGCGGCAGCCCGACCGTGCGGCCGGTGATCGCGACCCGGACCGGCGCCTGCGCCTTGCCCAGCTTGAGGCCGTGCTCCTCACCGGCGGCCAGGACAGCCGACTTGAGCTCCTCGGCGTTCCAGTCGGCCAGCTCCGCCAGCTTGGCGCGGACGGTGCGCAGCAGCGCGTCCGAACCCTCCTTCATCGCCTTGTTCCAGGACGCCTCGTCCTCGACCGGCTCGTCGAGGAAGAGGAAGTCCACGTTGGCGGTGATGTCGGACAGCACCGTGAGGCGGGTCTGCGCGTGCGGCGCGATCGCCTCGAAGGCCGCCTGGTCGAACGCCTCCGGGCGCCAGGGCGCGTGCGGGGCCTTCAGCCACGGGCCGCACGCCTCGATGAACGCCTTCGGGTCCAGTCGGCGCAGGTGCTCCGCGTTGATGTGCTCGCACTTCTTCAGGTCGAACCGCGCCGGGTTGGCGTTGACGTCCTTGATGTCGAAGGCGGCGACCATCTCGTCCATGGTGAAGATGTCGCGGTCCTCGGCGAGCGACCAGCCCAGCAGGGACAGGTAGTTGAGCAGTCCCTCGGGGAGGAAGCCTCGCTCCCGGTAGAGGTTGAGCGAGGACTGCGGGTCCCGCTTGGACAGCTTCTTGTTGCCCTCGCCCATGACGTACGGCAGGTGCCCGAACTGCGGGGTGGTGCCGTTGCCCACGCCGATCTCGGCGAGCGCCGCGTACAGCGCGATCTGCCGCGGGGTGGAGGACAGCAGGTCCTCGCCGCGCAGCACGTGCGTGATCTCCATCAGCGCGTCGTCCACCGGGTTGACCAGGGTGTACAGCGGAGCGCCGTTGGCCCGCAGGATGCCGTAGTCCGACACGTTCTCCGGGGTGAAGGTCAGCTCGCCACGCACCAGGTCGGTGAAGGTGATCGGCCGGTCGGGCATCCGGAACCGCACGATCGGGGTGCGGCCCTCCGCCTCGTACGCCGCGATCTGCTCCGCGGACAGCTCCCGGCACTTGCCGTCGTAGCCGGACGGCTTGCCCGCGGCGCGGGCCGCCTCGCGGCGGGCGTCCAGTTCCTCGGTGGTGCAGTAGCAGCGGTAGGCGTGCCCGGCCTCCTGGAGCCGGCGCGCCACGTCCGCGTAGATGTCCATCCGCTGGGACTGCCGGTACGGCACGTGCGGGCCGCCGACTTCGGGGCCCTCGTCCCAGTCGAAGCCGAGCCAGCGCATCGCGTCGAGCAGCTGGTTGTACGACTCCTCGGAGTCGCGGGCCGCGTCGGTGTCCTCGATGCGGAATACCAGGGTGCCCTTGTGGTGCCGGGCGAAGGCCCAGTTGAACAGGGCGGTGCGGACCAGGCCCACATGGGGGTTGCCGGTCGGCGAGGGACAGAACCGTACGCGTACTGGTGCGCTAACCACGCTTGATCACCTTGTTGGTGAGAGTGCCGATGCCTTCGATGGAGACGGCGACCTCGTCGCCGATGTCGAGCGGGCCGACCCCCGCCGGGGTGCCGGTGAGGATGACGTCACCGGGGAGCAGGGTCATCGCCTCGCTGATGTTGACGATGAGGTCGGCGATCGGGTGCGTCATCTGGCTGGTGCGGCCCGCTTGCCGCAGTTCGCCGTTGACCGTGCAGGTGATCGCCAGGTCGGCCGCGGTCTCCAGACCAATGCCGGTCTCCACCCACGGCCCGAGGGGGCAGGAGGCGTCGAACCCCTTGGCGCGGGCCCACTGGTTCTCGGTGCGCTGTACGTCGCGCGCGGTGAGGTCGTTGGCGCAGGTGTAGCCCAGGATGACGTCGGCCACCCGGTCCCGCGGCACCTCCCGGCACATCCGGCCGATGACCACGGCGAGTTCCGCCTCGTGGTGCAGTTCGGAGGAGAACGGGGGGTAGGGGACCGGGTCGCCGGTGCCGATGACCGAGGTCGACGGCTTGAAGAAGGCGAACGGCGCGGTCGGCACCTCGTTGCCCAGTTCCGCGGCGTGCTCGGCGTAGTTGCGCCCGAACGCGACGACCTTGCTGGGCAGTACCGGGGGTAGCAGCCGGACCTTGCTGAGCGGGACCTTGGTGCCGCTCAACTCGAACTCGGCGAACGGGATGCCCTTGATGATGTCGATGGCGAGGGTGTCCGGCTGGGCCGGGTCCCCTTCCACCGCGCCGAAGGCGACATTGCCGTCGATGGAGAATCTGGCGATGCGCACGGATGCCGCGCCCTTCACAGGTTGGAGACTGACGCTCCAGGCTATCGCGGGGTGGCGGCGCGCCCCCGGCTCATTTCCGGGACCGGGCCGGGCGGCGGGGTCAGGCGCCGGGCAGCGTGTCCAGGACGGTGCGGCGCGGGTTCGCGGTCTGCTGCGGGAGGTCGCGGGCCTCCACGGCGGTCTCCTCGGCGGCCGGGGCCGGGACCAGTTCGTCGGCGTCCTTCAGATGGGCGAGCGTGGTGCGACGCGGGTTGGCTATCGGACGCATCAGCATCGTCGTCTTCACGTTTCGGTCCAGACCTTTTGCAGTTGGGGCGCCGACGGCGCCGTTTGTCGAAGTAACACCTTGTGTAAAGGCTCAGGCTATGTCCGTGCATTCCGGTGACTCCGTGACCCAGGCAACGATCACCGTGTGATTTTGCTCACTAACACCAGGGCAATTCGCCGCAAATCGACTCGCCAATTCGATACGGAGAAACCGGCATTGAGGACTGATCGCCTCTTATCTCCCCCGATGGGCGTTAGCGGGTCAGCACGGCCACGTACCGGGCTCGCGGGTAAAAGTCCGTTATCGCCGACATGGTCCTAGACCCGCGGTGATCCATTGCCTGCGGTGCGTAACCATCGTCACAGCTCGGGCACGCACCTTGTTGGACCTCCCCGCCTGTGCTGGAATTCCACGGACCGCCGCGACCAGTCGACGAGCACGCAGGGGGCGCGCAGCAGCGTCGAGCGGCGGTGCAACGGGCACTCGCCGGTCAACCGTTCCCCAGGAGGGCCGCGGGCCCCAAGAACCGACACCGTCCCCCGCGCGCGGGGGACGCCTGGTCCAGAGGTTGCGACGCTAGTGCAGGGACGTTTCAAGAGGGATGGCGGCGCCGCGGGAGACCCGGAGGCGCGCGACGGAGCCGGCCGCGGCCCGGAGCCGCGGATGGCTCCTTCCGCACCGCCAACCGATCCGGTCACCCCGGCCACCGGGCAACCAGGCCCCAAGGGCGGCGCATCCGCGAAGGGCGCGGCCCCCAAGGGCCCATCCGCCAACGGCGCGCCGGCCCCGGACGCCGGCCCCCGCGCCATGAGCGCCCCGGCCACGCCGGGCGGCGATGTGGAGCCCCCCGCCACCTCGGGCAGCCAGGGCAAACACGCCTCGCGCATGTCCATGCGCAACTGGAGCATCCGCACCCGTCTGGTCTCCCTGCTCGCGCTGCCGGTGGTCGCCGCCACCACGCTGGGCGTGCTGCGCATCCAGGACCAGCTGAAGAACGTGGACCAGCTGGACCACATGAAGCTGCTGACCGAGATGACCGGTCACGCCACCAAGCTCGCCGACGCCCTGCAGAACGAGCGCGACGCCTCGGCCGGTCCGATCACCAGCAAGCACCCCAACGACGACACCGTCGTCGCCGCCCAGCAGGCCACCAACCAGCAGATCCAGGGCTTCCAGGACGCCACCGCGGGCATCAACACCAACGACAGCTCGCTGGTCGGCGTCCGCAGCACCATCATCGACATCACCCGGCAGCTGCAGAGCCTCAAGCAGATCCGCGGTGACGCGTACAACAACCCGCAGTACATCTCGCAAACGGTCAGCGGCTACGACCAGTTGATCAACTCGCTGCTGTCGCTCTCCCAGGACATGGCGCAGGCGACCAGCAACTCCGACATGATCAAGAGCACCCGTGCGCTCGCCGCGTTCACCGCGGCCAAGGAGTACGAGTCGATCCAGCGAGCCGTCATCAGTGCCGCGCTCGCCAACCCGTCCGGCCCTTCGCTGTCCAACAGCGACCGGCTGTACGCGCAGACCGCCTCGGACAGTGAGAACTCGGAGATCAAACGGTTCTCCGAGATCTACGGCCCCGGCTCGGCCGAGCTGATGAAGGCGCTGGACGGCGGCAACGTCGTGATCACCCAGGCCGACCAGTACCGCGACCGGGTGCTGCAGACCCAGAACGGCATCGCCCAGGAGTCCAAGTCGTACCTGGACTGGTACGACCAGGCCGACACCAAGATGCAGGAGATGTCCCGCATCGAGGCCGAGCTGCTCGACCAGATGTCGCAGAAGGCGCTGGAGCTGCGCTCCGCGGCCCAGCAGGACGCGCTGATCAACGGTGCGCTGATCCTGCTGGTCCTCGGTGTCTCGCTGGTCGGCGCGTTCGTGGTGGCCCGCTCCATGATCCGCTCGCTGCGGCGGCTCCAGGACGCGGCGCAGGACGCTGCCCAGCGGCGACTGCCCGAGCTGGTCAAGCAGTTGTCCGAGTCCGACCCGCAGGACGTGGACACCTCCGTCCAGGAGATCGGCATCAACACCCGCGACGAGATCGGCCGGGTGGCCCGCGCGTTCGACGACGTCCACCGCGAGGCGGTCCGTCTCGCCGCCGAGCAGGCGCTGCTGCGGGGCAACGTCAACGCGATGTTCACCAACCTCTCGCGTCGCAGCCAGGGCCTGATCCAGCGCCAGCTGTCTCTCATCTCCGAGCTGGAGAGCCGCGAGGCGGACCCGGACCAGCTGTCCAACCTCTTCAAGCTGGACCACCTCGCGACCCGTATGCGCCGCAACGGTGAGAACCTGCTGGTTCTCGCGGGTGAGGAGCCGGGCCGCCGGTGGACCCGCCCGGTGCCGCTGGTGGACGTGCTGCGTGCCGCGGCGTCCGAGGTGGAGCAGTACGAGCGCATCGAGCTGACCGCGGTCCCGCCCACCGAGGTCGCCGGCCGGGTCGTCAACGACCTCGTCCACCTGCTCGCCGAGCTGCTGGAGAACGCCACCTCGTTCTCCTCCCCGCAGACCAAGGTCCGGGTCACCGGCCACGCGCTGCCTGACGGCCGGGTGCTGGTGGAGATCCACGACACCGGCATCGGCCTGTCGCCCGAGGACCTGTCGGACATCAACGAGCGGCTGGCCAACCCGCCGACGGTGGACGTGTCCGTCTCCCGCCGCATGGGCCTGTTCGTGGTCGGTCGCCTCTCGCTGCGGCACGGCATCCGGATCCAGCTGCGGCCGTCGGACTCCGGCGGTACGACCGCGCTGGTCATGCTGCCGGTGGACCTCACGCAGGGCGGCGCCAAGCCCGCCCCCGGCGCGGCCCAGGGCAAGCGCGGCGGCGTCATACCGCCGGTGCCGGGCGGCAAGAGCGCTGCCGGGGACATCGCGGCGGCGCGCGGCGCGTCCGCCGAAGGCGGCGTGCGCCGGGCCGGCCAGGTCGGCCGCGGCGCCCAGCCGGGGCAGCAGCCCAAGAGCCAGGTGCCTCCGGTCGGCCCGCGTCCCGCGCTCACCGGCAACCGGGACTCCGGGCAGGACCGCCCGCAGCAGCGCACCCCCTCGGGCCTGCCGACCCGGTCGGGCCCCGGCGCCCCGCAGCGGCCCGCGGCGCCCACCCCGGCGGCGTCCGGCGAGCGGCCCACACCTAGCTGGGCCGCCCAGCAGGGCCGGGACGGCGCGGACGTGCCGCGCGGCCATGACGACGTGGAGTCCACGGCCCAGTTCGAGCGCCCGGCGTTCCCGGACGCCGCTTCGACCGCCAACCCCGGTGCCCGGCAGCCCGGTTACGGCGACGCCGCCACCGGCGAGTTCCCGGTGGCGCAGCCGCCCGGGTACCCCGACAACGCCACCACGGGCGAGTTCCGGCAGCCCCAGGCGCCTGGCTACGCGGACAACTCCGGGACCGGCGAGTTCCGTCAGCCGGGATACGGCAACTCCGGCACCGGCGAGTTCCGGCAGCCGGGTTACGACAACTCCGGCACCGGCGAGTTCCGTCAGCCCCAGCAGCCGCCGGCCACCGACTTCTTCGGTGGTCAGCCGGCCGGTTCCGGCTCGGACGTGTTCGGCCCGCGCGGCCGTCAGGCGCCGCAGCCGCAGCAGCGTCCGGCCGCCGAGCCCCCCGCGTACGAGGCGACCGGCGAGTTCCCGGCGGTGACCGACGCTCCGCGCGGGCCGCGGCAGCGGCGTGCGGAGGCCCAACTGCCGCCCGCCGCCGAGCCGATGGCGCTGCCGCCCGCCGACTCCCCCGGCGACGGCCGCTCGCCGATCTTCGAGTCGCTGGAGTCGGACTGGTTCCGGCAGCAGGACGAGCACGACGTCCCGGCCGCTGGCGGCCCCGCCGCGCCCCAGCGTCAGCAGCCCCCGCTGACCGGCGGCCCGCAGCCGTCCCGGGTGCAGGGCGCGCCGTCCGCCGAGACGACCCAGGAGTGGCAGCCGTCGCCCAACGACGAGCGGTGGCGCCGCGCCGAGCAGGTACGGGAGCCCGCCGCTGGCGGGATCACCTCATCCGGCCTGCCGCGCCGGGTGCCGCGGGCGAACCTCGTCCCGGGCACCGCGGAGCAGACCCAGCACACCGGTCCGCAGGTCTCGCGGGCACCCGACGACGTACGCGGGCGGCTCACCAACCTGCGCCGCGGCATCCAGCAGGGCCGCAGCGCCGGGTCCGGCCAGACGGACGGGCGCGGCTTCGGTACCGGCACTTCTCACCAGCAGGAGCGTTAGTTGAGTCCGATGAGCCAGGCGGCACAGAATCTGAACTGGTTGATCACCAACTTCGTGGACAGCACGCCCGGTGTGTCCCATACGGTGGTGGTCTCCGCCGATGGTCTGCTGCTCGCGATGTCCGAGGGCTTCCCGCGTGACCGGGCCGACCAACTCGCCGCGGTGGCCTCCGGGTTGACCTCGCTGACCGCGGGCGCCTCGCGCATCTTCGAGGGCGGCAGTGTCAACCAGACGGTGGTGGAGATGGAGCGCGGCTTCATGTTCATCATGTCCATCTCCGACGGCTCCTCCCTCGCCGTGCTTGCGCACCCCGAGTGCGACATCGGCCTCGTGGGCTACGAGATGGCCCTGCTCGTGGACCGGGCAGGGACCGTGCTCACCCCCGATCTACGCGCCGAGCTGCAAGGCACCCTGCTCGGCTGATCCTCGCTCTTTGCAGTACCTCCCCCGCAATGACCCGGACCAGCTTGCTTCTGCTTCGCTCGGAGGACGACGTACATGACCCCGCCACCCGCCTCACCCGACCCGTACGGCGCTGCCCACCACCTGCCGTACGACGCCGAGGAGGGCGAACAACCGCTGGTCCGGCCCTATGCCATGACCGGTGGTCGCACCAGACCCAGATACCAGTTGGCGATCGAGGCGCTGGTGAGTACCTCGGCGGACCCTTCGCTGTACCAGGGTCTGCTTCCTGAGCACCAGCGCATCTGCCATCTGTGCCGTGAGATCAAGTCGGTGGCGGAGATCTCCGCGCTGCTGGCGATCCCGCTCGGTGTGGCGCGGATCCTGGTGGCGGACCTCGCCGAGGCGGGCATGGTGGCGATCCACCAGCCGAGCACCGGTGAGGCCGGCGGACAGCCCGATGTCACTTTGCTGGAGAGGGTGCTCAGTGGACTTCGCAAGCTCTAGACCGCAGGGCGCCGACTCGTACGCACAGGGTGCGGGCGGTCTGCCCCAGCACGGCGCGGCCTACGGGCAGCAGACGGCGCGGTCCACCACCTCCGCCAAGATCGTGGTGGCGGGTGGCTTCGGCGTCGGCAAGACCACCTTCGTCGGTGCCGTGTCGGAGATCAACCCGCTGCGTACCGAAGCGGTGATGACCGCGGCCTCGGCCGGGATCGACGATCTCAGCCAGGTCAGCGGCAAGACCACCACGACCGTGGCGATGGACTTCGGCCGCATCACGCTCGATGACGACCTGATCCTCTACCTGTTCGGCACCCCGGGACAAGACCGTTTCTGGTTTATGTGGGATGACCTGGTGCGTGGTGCGATCGGTGCGGTTGTCCTGGTCGACACCCGTCGGCTGGCCGACTGCTTTCCCGCGGTGGACTACTTCGAGAACTCCGGTCTGCCGTTCGTCATCGCGCTCAACGGCTTCGAAGGCCACCAGCCGTACGCCCCGGACGAGGTCCGCGAGGCGCTGCAGATCGGCCCCGAGGCGCCGATCGTGACCACCGACGCCCGTCAGCGGGCGGACGCCAAGGGCACGTTGATCACGCTGGTGGAGCACGCGCTGCTGGCCAGACTCAAGTAGCCGTTGGATCTTGCCAGTTGTGATCGGCAAGGAGCGGGCCGGCTGTGTCTTATGACACGACCGGCCCGCTCCTTCATAACGTTTCGACAGAGAATCGCCGGGGGGCGGACACCCCCCGCATACGATCCGTTCCACAGCGCTCACTTATCGCTCGTCATTTGCCGCCGAATAGCGCTTATGCCCGTTTTATCAGTCCTGTCTTGGCGGTTGGCGAACTCTGTCCAGACGTTTGGAAAGGACCGCCGTGACGTGCTGGAATTCGTTGAACCAGCGAGTAGACACGGCACGTCGGTGTGTCGGCGCCGAGAGGTTGTTGGTCGAGTGAGGAATACGACGCGGACACGGCCTGACCCCGTGCAACCGGCCCGAGGCAATTTCACGCCGCCGGGCCGCGACACCGGGGCGATGGCCGACGAAGCCATTCCGGCCCCACCCGCAGGCAGTCGCCTCTCGCCCGGCAACTGGCGGGTGCGGACCCGGCTGAACGCGATCCTGCTCATCCCCGTGCTGGTCGCGCTGGTGGTCGGCGGGTTCAACGTCAAGGACTCGGTCGACCGCTACCAGCAGGCCGACGCCGCGGTACGCACCGCCAAGCTGGTCCGAGCCGCCAGCGCCTATAGCCACGCATTGATTGACGAGCGGGACCGCTCGGTGGTTCCACTCCTCAAAGGTGACACAAAGAATTCCGACGTGGTCGCCGCCCGGGCCACCACCGACGCCGCGGCCAACGCCTTCAACGCCGCCGTCGCGCAGATGCCCGACGCCCCGGACCTGAAGCGCCGGTTGGCCTCCTTCCGCCAGGTCGAGCCCAAGCTCGCGGCGCTGCGCCAGGCCGCGTACACCAGCAAGCTGCCGGGCGTGCAGACCGAGGAGGGCTACGTCCAGGTCCAGCACCCGCTGATGGAGTTCGCCAACGACCTGGGCTTCGGCACCAACAACATGACGAGCTACGGCCGCACGCTGTACGCGGTCTCGCTCGCCAAGGCCGCCGAGTCGCTGACCCGTTCGATCGGCATGCAGGTCATGTCCGAGGGCCCGGTCCCGGAGTCCGAGCGCAGGCTCCAGCTGACCGCGCTGGCCTCCTACGCGTACCTGGAGAACATCGCGCTCCAGGAGTACGAGGGCGGCGGCACCCCGACGGACATGCAGCGGCTGCAGGACGCCAACGACTCCGCGCAGCAGCAGGGCAGGCAGCAGATCGCCGACGCCAAGTCCAAGGCGCAGGCCGCCGGCCAGCCGTTCGTCGCCCCGCCGGACCGCACCACCATGGTCAAGGCGATCTCCTCCGGCGAGTCGGCGACCGCGCTGCGCGCCCAGGGCATCACCCCGCAGAGCTGGTGGGCCTCCTCCACGCTGGCCTTCAACGCCTACCGCTCGGTCGAGTCGACGCTGGCCAACCAGGCCGAGAACGACGCCGCGGCGGTGGCCTCCGACGCCAAGAGCAACGCCATCGTCAACTCCGCGGCGGTACTCGCCGGTGTGCTGCTGGCCTTCGTGGTCGCCGCGCTGATGGCCCGCTCCATGAGCCGCAGCATGCGCAAGCTGCGCACCTCCGCCTTCGAGGTGGCCGAGCAGCGCCTCCCGGCCCTGGTCGACCAGCTCTCCCGCACCGATCCCGGCCGGGTGGACACCCGGGTGGCACCGATCCCGATCAACACCCGGGACGAGATCGGCGAGGTCGCCAGGGCGTTCGACCAGGTGCACCGGGAAGCGGTACGACTCGCCGCCGAGCAGGCGCTGCTGCGCGGCAACGTCAACGCGATCTTCACCAACCTGTCGGTGCGCAACCAGGACCTCATCCAGCGCCAGCTGTCGCTCATCACCGAGCTGGAGAACAACGAGGCCGACCCGGACCAGCTGGAGAACCTGTTCCACCTGGACCACCTGGCCACCCGTATGCGCCGCAACGGCGAGAACCTGCTGGTCCTCGCCGGCGAGGAGCCCGGCCGCAGCTGGAACCAGCCGGTACCGCTGGTGGACGTGCTGCGCGCCGCCTCCGCCGAGGTGGAGGACTACGAGCGCATCGAGCTGGCCTCCATACCCGAGGTGGAGATCCACGGCGCGGCCGTCACCGACCTCGTCCACCTGCTCGCCGAGCTGCTGGAGAACGCCACCACGTTCTCCTCTCCGCAGACCAGGGTGAAGGTCACCGCCACCCGGCTGCCGGACGGCCGGGTCATGGTGGAGATCCACGACAAGGGCATCGGCCTGACCGCCGAGGACTTCGCGGACATCAACCACAAGCTGGCCGACCCGCCGACGGTCGACGCCTCGGTCTCCCAGCGCATGGGCCTGTTCGTGGTGGGCCGCCTGGCCGACCGGCACAACATCCGGGTCCAGCTGCGTCCTTCGGGCGAGCAGGCGGGCACCACCTCGCTGGTGATGCTGCCGGAGCCGATCACCCACGGCGGTGGCGGCGAGGAGCCGGCGCCGGACGACTTCACCGTCTCCCGGATCGTCCCCGAGCACCAGGTCGACGACTTCCACGCCGGCCAGTTCACCGCCGCGGAGCTGGGCTTCGACGACCGGGCCTTCGAGGTCCCGGACGACGCCCGGGCGTTGGACCCGATCAGCCGCCAGCTGCGGCGCGAGGAGCGCCGGGCGGCCCTGGAGGCCGCCGCGGGCGAGCGCCAGGACACCGAACGGCGACCGCTGTTCCGCGACGAGGTGGCTCCCGCCGCCCAGCCCGAGCGGACCGCGCAGCAGCCGTACCAGCCCGAGCCGTCGTACCCGCGTCCGGAACCGTCGTACGACCCCGAGTCGTCGTACCAGCCCGAGTCGGCGTACCGACCGGAGGCGTCCTACGACCCGGAGCGGTCGTACCCCGGTTTCGAGCAGCCGGTGCCACCGGTACCGAACCAGTACACCGGCGAGTTCGCCGTACCGCAGCAGCCGTCGCACGGGACCGACGGCCGACCCGCGCACGGCTACCAGCCGGAGGGTGAGTTCACCTCCGCGCAGTGGCAGCCGGAGTATCCGCAGGATGGCTGGTCGGCACCGGGTTCGGAATCGCACTCCTCCCTTGGAGCCGCGGAGCGCGTAGGCTACGACGCACCGGAAGCCGAGCCGACGAGCACCCCTTCGCTGACCGACGCGGGGCTGCCACGTCGCAACCGGCAGTGGCAGCAGCCAGAACCGGCCGCGCCGCAGCGGCAGGAGAACACGCTCGCGGACGGCCCCGTGCGGGAGCAGGGAGGCGATGGCAACGCCGACGACTGGCGTTCCGCGAACGACGAGCACTGGCAGCGGGCCGAGCAGGTCCGTGAGCCCAAGGCCGGCGGAGTGACCAGCTCCGGCCTGCCGCGGCGAGTGCCGAAGGCGAACCTCGTCGCCGGCACCGCACACCAGACCCCGCAGGGCGGCCCACAGGTCTCCCGCGCCCCCGAGGACGTACGCGGCAGGTTGAGCAACCTGCGCCGCGGCGTCCAGCAGGGACGCAACGCTGGAACTGATTCCCCAACTGACAGCCAGGGCCTCGGCCCCAACCACCAGGAGCGTTAGTTGAGTCCGATGAGCCAGGCGGCACAGAACCTGAACTGGTTGATCACCAACTTCGTGGAAAACACCCCGGGTGTCTCCCATACGGTGGTGGTCTCCGCCGATGGTCTGCTGCTCGCGATGTCCGAGGGCTTCCCCCGGGACCGGGCCGACCAACTCGCCGCCGTAGCTTCCGGGTTGACCTCGCTGACGGCGGGCGCGTCGCGTATCTTCGAGGGCGGCAGCGTCAACCAGACGGTCGTCGAGATGGAACGCGGCTTCATGTTCATCATGTCCGTTTCCGACGGTTCCTCGCTGGCCGTCCTGGCCCACCCGGAGTGCGACATCGGCCTGGTGGGGTACGAGATGGCGCTGCTCGTGGATCGCGCGGGCAACGTTCTGACCCCTGATCTGCGAGCCGAGCTGCAGGGCAGCCTGCTGGGCTAGCCTGTCGGGCTCTGCGGCCTTCTGGCCCCCAACTACCGGACAGGCGTGCGCCGATGCGTCACCGGACCGTAAGGTGCGTTAACGCATCGGCAACCCTGCGGCGGAGACGGTGAACGGCACCCCGCCCAGCTGGAGGAGGAACCGTGGCAACGCCCCCAGGCGGATATGGCGATCCGCAACAGCAGCAGCTGAAGCGATTCAACTTCCCCTCGGCGCCCAGCCCGCAGCTGCAGCCGTCGCAGGAGCAGGAACGGCACGATCCGCAGCCGCCCGGGCCGCGGATCCAGCCGCACATGCCCCCACAGGGGCCGCCGCCGCGTTCGCGCGGCGGCGTACGGGGCCGTACGCCGCTCGGCTCCGACCAGCAGCCGCTGGTGCGGCCGTACGCCATGACGGGTGGGCGGACCCGGCCGCGCTACCAACTGGCGATCGAGGCGCTGGTCTCCACGACCGCCGATCCGGAGCGGTTGCGCGGTCAACTCCCGGAACACCAGCGGATCTGCCACCTGTGCCGCGAGATCAAGTCGGTGGCAGAGGTCTCGGCACTTCTCTCCATCCCCCTCGGCGTCGCCCGAATCCTCGTCGCCGACCTGGCGGAGGCCGGACTCGTCGCCATCCACCAGCCCGGTGGCGACGAAGCCGCCGGTGGCCAGCCAGATGTGACACTGCTCGAAAGGGTGCTCAGTGGACTTCGCAAGCTCTAGCGGTGCAGCCCGCTCCACCACCTCCGCGAAGATCGTGGTGGCGGGCGGCTTCGGCGTGGGCAAGACCACGTTCGTCGGTGCCGTATCGGAGATCAACCCGCTGCGCACCGAAGCCGTGATGACCTCCGCCTCCGCGGGGATCGACGATCTGACCCACGCGCCGGACAAGACCACCACGACCGTGGCGATGGACTTCGGCCGCATCACGCTGGACGAGGACCTGATCCTCTACCTGTTCGGCACCCCGGGCCAGGACCGCTTCTGGTTCATGTGGGACGACCTGGTGCGCGGCGCGATCGGCGCAGTGGTGCTGGTCGACACCCGCCGGCTGGCGGACTGCTTCCCGGCGGTCGACTACTTCGAGAACTCGGGCCTGCCGTTCGTCATCGCGCTGAATGGTTTCGACGGCCACCAGCCGTACGGCCCCGAAGAGGTCCGCGAGGCGCTGCAGATCGGGCCCGAGACGCCCATCATGACCACCGACGCGCGGATGCGCGGCGAGGCCAAGAGCACGCTGATCACGCTGGTCGAGCACGCCCTGATGGCGCGGCTGCGGTAGCGGATCACGACGCAGGCCCCCGCACCTTCGGGTGCGGGGGCCTGCGTCGTCTGCGTCGGCGCGTTCGCGGCCTAGGCGACCGCCTGCCAGCTGTGCGGTGCGTAGAAGCCCTGGGCGCGCTCAAGGCGGCGCCAGTGGGCCATGGTTCGTACGTTGTCGGTGGCTGCCGGGCGGGCGTTGGCGGCGGCGCGGGCCAGGAGGACGGCGGTGATGGCCGCGAGTTCCTCGGGCTCGGCGTGCCCGCGCCGCACGGTCACTACGGTCTCGGCAGCGGCGTCTGCGGGAGTGCTCACAGGGTTCTCCATAACTGCAGGGTTACTGCGGTGGGTTGCCGTGCTTGCGGGAGGGGAGGTCTGCGTGCTTGGTGCGCAGCATCGCCAGGGAGCGGATGAGCACCTCGCGGGTCTCGGCCGGGTCGATCACGTCGTCGACCAGACCGCGCTCGGCCGCGTAGTACGGGTGCATCAGCTCCGACTTGTACTCCTTGACCATCGCGGCCCGCATCTCGTCCGGATCGTCGGCCTCGGCGATCTGCCGACGGAAGATCACGTTCGCCGCGCCCTCGGCACCCATCACCGCGATCTCGTTCGTCGGCCACGCGTACGTCAGGTCAGCACCGATGGACTGCGAGTCCATCACGATGTACGCACCGCCGTACGCCTTGCGCAGGATCAACGAGATCCGCGGCACCGTGGCGTTGCAGTACGCGTACAGCAACTTCGCGCCATGCCGGATGATCCCGCCGTGCTCCTGGTCCACACCCGGCAGGAAGCCCGGCACATCCAGCAGCGTGACCAACGGAATGTTGAACGCATCACACATCTGCACGAAGCGCGCGGCCTTCTCCGACGCCTCGATGTCCAGCACACCGGCCAGCGCCTGGGGCTGGTTCGCGATGATGCCGACGACCTGGCCGTCCAGCCGGGACAGCGCGCAGATGATGTTGGTGGCCCAGCGCTCGTGCACCTCCAGGAAGTCACCGTCGTCGACGATCTCCTCGATCACCTTGCGCATGTCGTACGCGCGGTTGCCGTCCGCGGGCACCAGGTCGAGCAGCGCGTCTCCGCGCCGGTCGGCCGGGTCGGTGGTGGGCAGCACCGGCGGGTTCTCGCGGTTGTTCTGCGGCAGCAGGGAGAGCAGGTAGCGGACCTCTTCCAGGCAGCTCTGCTCGTCGTCGTAGGCGAAGTGCGCCACCCCGGAGGTCTCGGCGTGCACATCCGCACCACCCAGACCGTTCTGCGAGACCTTCTCACCCGTCACCGCCTGCACCACATCCGGGCCGGTGATGAACATCTGCGAGGTCTCCCGCACCATGAACACGAAGTCCGTCAACGCCGGACTGTAAGCGGCACCACCCGCACACGGACCCAGCATCACCGAGATCTGCGGAATCACACCCGACGCCCTCGTGTTGCGCTGGAAGATCCCGCCATACCCGGCCAGCGCCGAGACACCCTCCTGGATCCGGGCACCCGCACCGTCGTTCAACGACACCAACGGCGCACCCGCCGCGATCGCCTTGTCCATGATCTTGTGAATCTTCTGCGCGTGCGCCTCACCCAGCGCACCACCGAAGATCCGGAAATCATGCGCGTACACGAACACCGTGCGCCCATGCACGGTCCCCCACCCGGTGATCACACCATCGGTGTACGGCCGCTTCGCCTCCAGGCCGAACCCCGAAGCACGATGCCGCCGCAACGGCTCCACCTCGTGGAACGACCCCTCATCCAGCAACAGCTCGATCCGCTCACGCGCGGTCAACTTGCCCTTGGCATGCTGCGCCTCGGTCGCCCGCTCACTCGGCCCCCGCCGCACCTGCTCACGAATCGCATGCAGCTCCGCCACACGCCCGCGGGCATCGCTCGCGTCGGCTGGCACCTCGTCCACAACGGTCATGTATCGACCTTACGAGCGCGACCCCCGTTTTCCTGGCGTTGACTTCTCACACTGTCAGAAGCGACTTCATGGAGGAACTCCACAGAAGGGGGTGACGAAAGGGCCCCGTGCCAAGCGGACGGGGCCCTGTCGTTTGTACCATTCGCACCAGCCGGGCCGACCGGCCGGGGTGGCTGGCCGGCGGCGAAGACTGGGGTCGGTTCTGGGGTTGTGGGGTTCAGCGACCGGCGACCGCGGCGGCCAGCGCCAGGATCCGGCGGGCCTCCTCGACGTGCAGGTTCTCGATCATCCTGCCGTCCACGGTGACCACACCGCGGCCCTCCCGGGCCGCCTCCTCGAACGCCTCGATGATCCGCCGGGACCGTTCGACCTGCTCCGGCGAGGGCGCGAAGATCCGGTTGCACGGCTCGACCTGCGCCGGGTGGATCAGCGTCTTGCCGTCGAACCCGAACTGCCGTCCCTGGACGCACTCGGCCTCGAAGCCTTCGAGGTCCTTCACGTCGTTGTAGACACCGTCCAGGATCACCTTGCCGGTCTCCCTGGCCGCCAGTAGTGCCAGCGACAGACCGGTGAGCAGCGGGGCGCGGCCCGGGACGTGTTCCGCGTGCAGTTCCTTGGCCAGGTCGTTGGTGCCCATCACCAGTACGGTGAGCCGTTCGCTGGCGGCGGCCACCGCTCGGGCGTCCAGCATCGCCCGCGGGGTCTCGACCATCGCCCAGATCGCGGTGCGGTCCGGGGCGCCCGCGGCCTCCAGGGCACGCTCGACCTCGCGCACCGTCTCGGCGGAGTCGACCTTGGGGACGACCACGGCGTCCGGGCCGGCCTCGGCGGCGGCCCGCAGGTCGTCGGCGTGCCAGGCGGTGCCGGGGCCGTTGACCCGGATGGTCACCTCGCGGTGGCCGTACTCTCCGGAGGCCGCCGCGGCGGCGACCCGCTTGCGGGCGTCGGCCTTGGCGTCGGGGGCGACCGCGTCCTCCAGGTCGAGGATGAGGGCGTCGGCCGGGAGGGACTTGGCCTTCTCCAGGGCGCGTTCGTTGGCACCGGGCATGTAGAGCACCGAACGGCGCGGTCGGGGGCTCGCGTTGGACATGGTGCGGGTCACTCCTTCTCGGCAGCCGCGTAGGCGTCCGCCAGCTCGGGGTCGCGGGCGGCGAGCTCGTCCGCCAGTCGTGCCACCACCTGGCACTGCTTGTAGGTGGCGTCGTCCTGCATCTTGCCGTCGATCATCACCGCGCCGGTACCGTCGCCCATCGCCGCGATCACCTTGCGGGCCCAGGCGACGTCGGCGGGCGCGGGCGAGAACACCTTCTTGGCGATGTCGATCTGCACCGGGTGCAGGCTCCACGCCCCGACGCAGCCGAGCAGGAAGGCGTTGCGGAACTGGTCCTCGCAGGCGACGGTGTCCCGGATGTCGCCGAACGGCCCGTAGTACGGCAGGATCCCGTGCGCGGCGCAGGCGTCGACCATGCGGGCGATGGTGTAGTGCCACAGGTCCTGCTGGTAGGTGGCGCGCGGCTGGTCCTCGCCCCGGGGGTCCTCGCGCACCAGGTAGCCGGGGTGGCCGCCGCCGACCCGGGTGGTCTTCATCCGGCGGCTGGCCGCCAGGTCGGCCGGGCCGAGCGAGATGCCCTGCATCCGCGGGCTGGCTCCGGCGATCTCCTCGACGTTGGCCACGCCGGTGGCGGTCTCCAGGATGGCGTGCACCAGGATCGGCCGCTGGACGCCCGCCTTGGCCTCCAGCTGGGCGAGCAGCCGGTCGACGTAGTGGATGTCCTCGGCGCCCTCGACCTTCGGCACCATGATCACGTCGAGCTTGTCGCCGATCTCGGTGACCAGGGTGACCAGGTCGTCCAACACCCACGGCGAGTCAAGGCTGTTGACCCGGGTCCACAGCTGGGTGTCCCCGAAGTCGGTGGTCCTGGCGATGCTGACCAGACCGCTTCGCGCCGCCTCCTTGCGGTCCGCCGCGACCGCGTCCTCCAGGTTGCCGAGCAGTACGTCGACGGTGGGCGCGATGGCGGGGACCTTCGCCGCCATCTTCTCGTTGCCGGGGTCGAAGAAGTGGATCATCCGGGACGGCCGGAACGGCACTTCCCGTACCGGGGCGGGGGCCCCGACGGCCAGTGGGCGGAAGAAGTCCTTCGGAGAGCGCATCGAGTCTCCCTGGTCGGATCGAGGGGTGCGGGTCGCCGCCCGTCCCGGCGGCACCATCCGGCGTTCACTCTAGGGGTGGCGGCCCGGTTACGTTACTGGTCAGTACGTGTGCTGTTGGTCACCGCGCGGGACCATCCCGCCACGCCCGGCGGAGTGCGCCGATGCCTGATCCGGTGGCGGCCGCCGCCATAGAGTGCGATGCACAGCACGTGCCACCGCACCCGACCGACGCTGGAGCGCCCGTGTCGTCCTTCCGCATCGTCCCGTCCGGCTTCGAACTCGACGGCCGCCCGCTGCGCGTGCTCTCCGGCGCGCTGCACTACTTCCGGGTGCTGCCCGAGCAGTGGCCGCACCGGCTGCGGATGGTGCGCGCCCTGGGGCTCAACTGCGTGGAGACGTACGTCCCGTGGAACCTGCACGAGCCGCGGCCCGGCCGCTTCGACTTCACCGGGATCGCCGACGTCGAGGCGTTCTTGACCGCCTCGGCCGAGGCGGGGCTGTACGCGATCGTCCGGCCCAGCCCGTACATCTGCGCCGAGTGGGAGAACGGCGGGCTGCCCTGGTGGCTGCTGGCCGACCGCGAGGTGCGGCTGCGGGTGTCGGACGCCGCCTATCTGGCGCACGTGCGGCGCTGGTACGACGAGCTGCTGCCGCGGCTGGCCGCCCACCAGACCACCCGGGGCGGCAATGTGCTGATGATGCAGGTGGAGAACGAGTACGGGTCGTACGGCAGCGACACCGCGTACCTGGAGCGGCTGCGCACGATGATGCGCGAACGCGGCGTGGACGTACCGCTGTTCACCTCCGACGGCCCCGAGGACGCCCCGCTCACCGGTGGCTCGCTGACCGGTGCCGTCGCCACCGTCAACTTCGGCAGCCACCCGGAGGACGCCTTCGCGGAGCTGGCCCGGCTCCGGCCGGACGATCCGCCGATGTGCATGGAGTTCTGGTGCGGCTGGTTCGACCACTGGGGCGAGAAGCGCGCGCTGCGCGACCCGCGGGACGCCGCCGACACCCTGCGCCGGATCCTGGACCTGGGGGCCTCGGTCAACATCTACATGGCGCACGGCGGCACCAGCTTCGGCACCTGGGCCGGGGCCAACCGCGGCGGTCCGGCACACGACGGCCCGTACCAGCCGATGGTGACCTCCTATGACTACGACGCCCCGATCGACGAACGCGGAGCGCCGACGCCCAAGTTCTGGGCGTTCCGCGAGGTGCTCACCGGGTTCGCCGAGGCCGCCCCGCCGGAGCCCGAGCAACTCCCCGCGCTGCTGCCGCCGAGCCGGGTCGAACTGACCGACGCGGTAAGGCTGTTCGACCTGCTGGACGCCATCGCCACCCCGGCCGTGCACTCCCCCGTACCACCGTCGTTCGAGGACCTGGGGCTGGCTCACGGGCTGGCGCACTACGAGGCGCATGTGCCGGGGCCGCGCACCGAGTACCCGCTGGTGCTGGAGGGCCTGGCGGACCGGGCGCACGTCTATCTGGACGGCCAGCCGCTCGCGGTGCTGGAGCGGGACGAGGAGGACGACCTTCCGCAGATCTCCGTCGGCTCCTCGGGCACCCGGCTGGAACTGCTGGTGGAGTCGATGGGCCGGGTCGACTACGGGCCGCGGCTGGGCGACCGCAAGGGGCTGGCCGCGGTACGGCACGGCCAGCAGTACGTGCACGGGTGGACGGTGCGCACCGTACCGCTGGGCGGGCCGCTGCCCGACCTGCCGTGGGGCGCCTCGGCGGCCGGTACGACGGGCCAGCGGCCGGGGCCGGTCTTCTACCGCGCCGGTCTGGAGGTCACCGAGCCCGGCGACGCCTATCTGGCCGTGCCCGGCGGCGCCAAGGGCTACGTGTGGGTCAACGGCTTCTGTCTCGGCCGGTACTGGGAGCGGGGCCCGCAGCGCACCCTGTACCTGCCGTGGCCGCTGCTGCGCCCGGGCCGCAACGAGATCGTGGTGCTCGAACTCGACGGCCTGCGGGACCGGTTCGTGGAGATCCGCGACGAACCCGACCTCGACTGAGGAGCCGCGCGGATGCCGCACCGCACGCAGGACAGTCCACCGAGGAAGCCGCACCTTCCGCCGGAAGGTACGGCGGGGAGCCCGCGACGTCCGCACGCCGTCCTCGCCATAAGCCGGGCGGTGCGCGAGGCACTGCTGGACCACGCGGCGCTGCGGCGGCTGCGCCGCGTCGCCCACGTGGACCCCGAGCTGCTGATCAGCTCCCCCGCCGACTTCACCGGTCCCGGGCACACCGCCCGACTGGCCACCGCGGAGGTGCTGTTCACCTGCTGGGGCTGCCCGCCGCTCACCGCGCGGGCACTGGCCCTGATGCCCCGGCTGCGCACCGTGGTGCACGCGGCAGGTTCGGTCAGGGAGCACATCACCGAGGCGTGCTGGGAGCGCGGGCTCACCGTCTCCTGCGCGGCGGCGGCCAACGCGCTGCCGGTCGCCGAGTACACCGTCGCCGCGATCCTCTTCTCCGGCAAGCGGATCCTGGAGTTCGCCCGGGCCTACCGCGCCGGGCGCACCCCGCCGGACGGGCTCGTCGGGCGCGCGGACCTGGGCAACTACCGCCGTACCGTGGGCGTGGTCGGCGCTTCGCGGGTCGGCCGCCGGGTGATCGAGCTGCTGCGCCCGTTCGACCTGCGGGTACTGGTGTACGACCCGTACCTGCCCGGGGAGGCGGCACGCCGACTCGGCGCGGAGCCGGTGGAGTTGGACGAACTGGCCCGCCGCAGCGACATCGTCACGCTGCACGCGCCCGCGCTGCCGCACACCCGGCATCTGTTCGACCGCGCCCGGCTGGCGCTGCTGCCGGACGGCGCGACCTTGATCAACACCGCCCGGGGCTGGCTGGTGGACACCGAGGCGCTCACCGAGGAACTGGTGCGGGGCAGGCTGTACGCGGTGCTCGACCACACCGAGCCGGAAGTGCCGCCCGCCGGCTCACCGCTGTACGAGCTGCCGAACGTGCTGCTCACCCCGCATGTCGCCGGGTCGCTCGGCAACGAGCTCGGCCGGTTGGCGCATGCCGCGATCGACGAGCTGGAGCGCTACGCCGCCGGACTGCCGTACGCCCAGCCGGTCACCCGGGGGATACTGACCCACTCGGCGTGAGCCACCGGCTCAGCACTCCTGCGGCTCGGCCCCCGCGCGGATCAGGCCGTAGGTGTAGGCGTCGTCCAGCGCCTGCCAGGACGCGGCGATCACGTTCTCGCCGACGCCGACCGTGGACCACTCTCCGCGCCCGTCGCTGGTGGAGACCAGCACCCGGGTGGTGGACTCCGTGCCGTGCCGTCCCTCCAGGATGCGGACCTTGTAGTCGACCAACTCCATGTGCGCCAGCGCCGGATAGACGCCTTCGAGTCCGGCGCGCAGCGCGCGGTCCAGCGCGTCCACCGGGCCGTTGCCCTCGCCGGTGGCGACGATCCGCTCGCCCTTCGCCCACAGCTTCACCGTCGCCTCGTTGACCTGGACGCCGTCCGGCCGCTGCTCCACGATGGCGCGCCAGGACTCCACCCGGAAGAAGCGGGTGGCCTCACCGCGCACCTCGTCGCGCAGCAGCAGTTCGAAGGACGCGTCGGCGGCCTCGTAGGTGTACCCGGCCAGTTCGCGCTCCTTGACCCGCTCCACGACCCGTCCGGCCAGTTCGCGGTCGCCGGTGAGGTCGTAGCCCAGCTCCTTGCCCTTCAGCTCGATGGAGGCGCGGCCGGCCATGTCGGAGACGAGCATCCGCATGGTGTTGCCGACCAGTTCGGGGTCGATGTGCTGGTACAGGTCCGGGTCGACCTTGATCGCGGAGGCGTGCAGCCCGGCCTTGTGCGCGAAGGCGGAGACTCCCACGTACGGCTGATGGGTGGCCGGGGTGAGGTTGACGACCTCGGCGATGGCGTGCGAGATCCGGGTCATCTCGGCGAGCGCGCCCTCGGGCAGCACCCGCCTGCCGTACTTCAGCTCCAACGCGGCGACCACCGGGAAGAGGTTGGAGTTGCCGACCCGCTCGCCGTAGCCGTTAGCGGTGCACTGCACGTGGGTGGCGCCCGCGTCGACCGCGGCGAGGGTGTTGGCGACCGCGCAGCCGGTGTCGTCCTGGGCGTGGATGCCCAGCCGGGCGCCGGTGTCGGCGAGCACGGTGCGGACCACGGCGGCGACCTGGGCGGGCAGCATGCCGCCGTTGGTGTCGCACAGCACGACGACGTCCGCCCCTGCCTCGTGCGCGGTGCGCACCACCGACTTGGCGTACTCCGGGTTGGCCCGGTAGCCGTCGAAGAAGTGCTCGCAGTCCACGAAGACCCGCCGCCCCTGCTCCCGCAGATAGCTCACCGTCTCCCGCACCATCGCGAGGTTCTCCTCCAGCGTGGTGCGCAGCGCCAGCTCGACGTGCCGGTCGTGCGACTTGGCGACGAGGGTGATCACCGGTGCCCCCGACTCCAGCAGCGCGGCGACCTGCGGGTCCCCGTCGGCCCGTACCCCGGCCCTGCGGGTGGCGCCGAAGGCGACGAGTTGCGCGTGCCGGAAGTCGATCTCCTCGGACGCCCGCTGGAAGAACTCGGTGTCCCGCGGATTGGCCCCCGGCCACCCGCCCTCGATGAACCCCACCCCGAACTCGTCCAGGTGCCGGGCGATCGCCAGCTTGTCGGCGACGGAGAGGTTGATGCCCTCACGCTGCGCGCCGTCACGCAGCGTGGTGTCGAACACATGGAAGCTGTCGTCGGGCAGCGTCATGGTGGTGCACTCCTGTCGAGTGTGTGGTTTGCGGAACAACCAACTCCACTTGCCCCCAATGATCCCTCGCGCTTCGCTGCCCGGTGCGGTTGGTCCAGGAAACGAAAAAACCTCTCGCGGATGCGAGAGGTCTGCGCGCGGGTCTGGGACACGGCGCCGCCACCACGGTGTACACGATGACGGCCACTGCGGACCGGCGCGCCTAGCCAATAATCATGGCGAAGGACACGAAGGCAGTCTGGCACACGCACGCGTCCGCGCGGACGACCGTCTCAGGATGCGGGCGATTCGCCCGCGCCCGCCCCCGCATTCCCCGGGCACCCAGCAGGTCGGCTTCGAGGCCTCCGGCCAACGCCGCCGGTGGCACCCCGGCCCGGAACGAGGGGTCATCGACCGCCAAGCCGATGAGTTGCTGCGCCACCCACAACCAGGACCGCTCCTTGAGGGCGAAGGTCAGATGGAAGCTGGTCTCCCCGCCAACCGCGTAGGGGCTGTGTATCCATCCCCTGGGCAGCACCAGCGTGTCACCGGGCGCCAACTCGAACTCGGTGTCCGGCGAAGACGTCTCCAGTCTTTTCTGAAGGTCGGGAGTCCACATCCGAGGCGACGACAGGAACTCCCCCATCGGCTGATCAACCACCGGCCGCCACAACGGCCACCGTTTGCGGCCTGTGATCTGTGCGATGACACCTGTGAACTGGTCCCAGTGGTGTGTCAGCCCTTGGTGACCCGGCGGGGTGATGATCGCGCTGACGTGGCTCGGGTAGCCCGTCTCCTGCTGGATCTTCCGTGTCATCCGGGCCAGGAAGGGAATCGAGCGCTGGATTTCACGCAGGTTCACCGTGTAGCCGTCGTCGAGCAGGGTGCGCAGCTTCCCCGGGATCACCGTGCCGCCTCGCGTGTATCGGCCCGGATGCACGGCTTGGCCGTTCCTGACCACTGCCACGTACTGGGGACAGAGACAGTCGTAGTCGATGTACGCGTCTATCAGGGACAGCGTCACATCGCGGTCCAGTTCCGTTGTGCCTCGCTGACGCACGACTGGTTCAGTCGGCCACGACTTCAGTACCTCGTCCGTCTCGTTCGGTAAGAGCAGCTTCAGCGACATCGGTCGTCTCCTTGACTCCGCGTCGATCACATGGGAGGAAGGGGGCAGGGGATTTCGGGGTGGAAGTGGTTGGGACAGCACACGACCGAAAAGGACGCCAGGCTCGCGGACTTGAGGTAGTAGACCCAGGACACATCCACTCCTCGGGGAAGGACATCCATCGCGTATTCCGTCTTCGTTTCACGGCCGGTGTACGCGCGCCTACCGTCGTCCCGCTCGAACGGCGGGTTCTCCGCATACGTCTTCTCCAACCACGCCACCGCAGTTTCGGGGTTGGTCCAGGTGCGATCGGCCGCGGTCTGAATCCGGCGCAGCAGCCAGTGGCCGTTCATCATCGGCGGCATGTCGGAGGCAAGGAAGGAGCGTGTCTGCTCATCAGAGGCGAGGCGCCCTGGGCGGCGCATGCCTTCGTTGCCGTAGGCGTCTCTGCTGCCGATCCACGGCCCGTACCCATGCCAGTGTCCCTGCCAGTTCATGCAGCCCCTTCCTGAGCGGGTGGGGCCACCCCAAGCCGAACAGGGGCGGCCCACGGGTGCGAGTGGTGCTGGCTAGAACGCGAGCCCCCTCAGCGCGGCCCAGCCACGGGCGAACGCGTCCAACTCCGCCGCTGTGGCCCGAAGTTCCCGGCCGACGCCCTCGGGCTTGTCGTCATGCAGGATGTAAGCGTCCGTCGCACCGGGGATCTCGGCGACAGCAAGACACGTCTCGTGCTCGCCGCCGAGGTTGCCGCCGCAGAACGTGGTGAATTCCGCGCCCTTCACGGGCAGCGTGTAGAGGTCCGCCATGGGGTACACCTCCGTGGTTACCTGTGCCATGCGAAGAGACGGTCTCCGCGCCGTCACGCACTTGCCACCCGCCCGGCCTGTCGATCTGACCAGGGCTGTCCGGCCGGTACGGGAATCTGTGGGCATCACGCCGTGATCTGAGCATCGGCGTACTGCGCACACGTTGCCAGCCGGAGTTCGAGGGCGGTGGTGTCCAACGTCAAGTGGCGGTCGTAGATGAACGCCAAGGTGGCTGCGGCCGGTTGTGTTTGCACTCTCATGAGGGGCCTCGTTCGTCATGGTCCGGGGACGTGACCACGATGGCTGGTCAACGGGCGGCCCGTCACGGGCAGCGCTGTCCAAGAATGCTGGACTCCGCAGGCCCAGCTGACCTGGGATAACGCCTGAGGAAGGGACGGCGGTTGGACAGATCGTCACTCCAACCAGCGGGCCATGAGGCCGCTACGCGTAAACCGGTCGGCTACTGTGAGTTCACACCGCCCGTGCACGGAGGCCGTGATGACCCCTCAGCACAAACCCGGTTCGAAGGCTTCCCGAGACGCTCTCCGCCAGGAAATGACCGCCACGGGCTGCCGCACAGCCGAGATCGCCGTCGAGATGCGCGCACGCTGGCGCATGCGGCCCCGCGAGGCGTGGCGGCACTCCCTGGGGTGGACGCTTCAAGAGGCTGCGGATCGACTCAACGCACTCGGCACGGAACGTCCGGGCGAGGCGGTCGCCGCTGATGCGAGTCTCCTGGGGAAATGGGAAAAGTGGCCCGGGCCTTCCGGGCGTCGCCCGACCCTTGCAGTCCTGGTACTCCTCGCCCAGCTCTACGGGTGCGATGTCGAAGACCTCCTCGACCTGGACGACCTCCGCGAGCTCCCCGCCAGCGACCTGCGCGTCCTTCGGCACACGGCCCCGGTCGCCCAGCCGCGCAAGACCGAAACCAGCCAGGCTCCATCGGCGGATGCGCCACCGACTGGCATTGAGCTCGTACGGTCCGCCGCCGCAGAATCGGCGGCCTGGGCTCAGTGGGCGGAAGTATCCAACGTTGGCGACATAGCACTTGAGCAACTTCTGGCCGACGCAGGGGCGTTGGCGGCCGACTACCTCACCGACGAACCGATGGACCTGTTCCGACGCACCCGGGTCCTGCGGGACCGCGTGTTCGCGCTTCTCGAAGGGCATCAGCATCCGCGCCAGTCCGCAGACCTGTACGTGGCGGCCGGGTACCTGTGCGGCCTCCTTGCCTGGATGTCTTCGGATCTCGGCCAACTGCGGGAGGCGGACACCCAGGGCCGTACGGCGTGGTTGTGCGCCGATCTGGCCGGACACAACGACCTTCGAGGATGGGCTCTGTCAACCCGCTCGAAAATCGCCTTCTGGGACGGCAGGTTGAAGGACGCCGTCACCCACGCCCGCCACGGCGCCAGCTACCACCCCGGCGGAACCGTCGGAGTCCTCCTGGCCTGCCAGGAGGCCGACGCCTGGTCCATGATCGGAGCACGGGCCGAGGCCCAACAAGCCCTGGACCAAGCCGACACCGCGCGGGACCGTGTCACGGGAACCGACGACATTGGTGGCCTGTTCTCCTGCCCCGAATTGCGGCGCGCCAACTACGTGTCAGCGGTCCACCTCCGGACTGGCGATCCAGCGCGGGCCCTCAACGAGGCCCACGAAGCCCTTGTCAATGAGCCGTTCCACGCCTATGGCACCACCGCTCAGATGCATATCTCCGAGGCCATAGCACACATCGCGCTGCAGTGCCCGGACGGCGCGGCTGAGGCGTTGCGCCCCGTCCTCGCACTGCCACCGGAACGCCGCATGACTCCCGTGACGACCCGGATGCGGGAACTGAGCGAAGCGATCGCCAGGTCCACGATGGTCGACAGTTCGACAGCCATCGCCCTGCGGGAGGATATCCAGGGCTTCGTTACCGAGTCGGCGCCGCGACGCGTTGCGCTCTCGTCAAGGGAGGCGGGGCCTGATTGGATCCAGGGCCATGGGCACTGACCACGGAGACATGGCGAACCATTGGTGGTGGCGGCCCGGTTGGAAGCCTGGCCGCAAGTTCTACACATGGCACCTCACTTTTCAAGGCGCCGCCGACGTCCACCGCCTGGCCGCGGCGTACCGTCGGTGCCTCGCGGATGTCACAGGCCTCGACCTGGTGCCTGACCAGTGGCTGCACCTGACGATGCAAGGCCTCGGCTTCACTGACGAGGTTTCAGAGGAGGACGCACTCGCGATCGTCGATGCGGCAACGGTACGCCTTGCGCATATCCCGGCTTTCGACCTGACCCTCAGCCGACCTCAGATCACGCCCGAGGCGATCCGGTGGGATGCCGAACCACGGCAGGGGCCAGCCGCTGTACGATCTGCGGTCCGTGCGGCCATCGGCGCCGTCTGGGAAGACGTTCCGGAGAACGCCGACGGGTTCACACCACACGTATCGATCGCCTACAGCAACGACGTCGGCCCCGCAGCACCGATCGCCGAGGCACTCGCCTCGGTGAACGAACCGACCGCGACGGCTCGTATCGAGCAGGTCGAGCTGATCGTACTGAATCGGGATCGCCGGATGTACGAGTGGGAGCCCTTCGCCCATGTGCCGCTCGGTTGAACTGGCCTTGCCGATATCACACGTGACACGCGCAGCCCGAGCGGTCCCGCTCACAACGGATCAGCCGTTGCCAGGGGCCACGTCGAATGGTGGCTGTGTGTAGGCGGGACGTACATCGGGGTAGAGGTCGCTCTCCTCCAGGCGCTCACCGCGGCCGGTCGCCGCACGAGCGGCGTCTTCGGCTTGGATGCCGATGAGCGTCTCGCCGATGTGAACACGGCTTTTGATCATGTCCGGCATGGTAGACGGGGGACGGCCGCGCTCCGCTTGGGGGCGCGCGGCCGTGGGGTCAACGAGCCGTTACCGCAAGGCCGTCACGACCAGATCGTGCCGCCCGCGAAGTCCTTCGCTATCACCTTCTGGACGCCGTCGGCGATCTTGGTGTCCTGGAGGATGATGCCCAGCTCGCGGTTCTTGTTGAGGGAGGTGTTGGAGAAGTTCTCCGAGCCCACGAAGACCTTCTCCTGCGCCGTGCCCTGGTCGGCGACGATCGCCTTGGCGTGGATGTACAGGGGCGCCGAGGCGGCGTACGTGCTGACCTTCACGCCCGCCGAGGTGAGGGTGTCGAACTCGCTGGCGTAGGTGTTGCCGGTGTTGCTCATCACGACCTCGACCTGGACGCCGCGCTGGGCCGCCGCGGTGAGGGCGTTGACCACGGTGGCGTCACCCATCTCCTGGTTCTCCACGTACAGGTTGGTCTGCGCGCCGTTGATCAGTGCGAGGAGTTGGGACTGGGAGTCGGTCGGGGACCACACCAGGTGGTCGCCGTCGCCGGGGGTGACGGACTTCGTCGCGTAGTCGGCGTTGAAGACCTTCTCGATCGCGGAGACGTCGGCGCTGTCGGTGTCGGTGACCGTGTAGTTGCGGTCGGCCGCGTAGTACTTCGAGGTCATGTTGCCGCTCATGATGACGGCCTGGGTGCCGTCGACGACCATCGTCTTCTCGTGCGTGAAGTAGTACGCGCTGCTCGACCAGGCCACTGCGACGCCGTTGTTCTTCAGGTACGTGTACGTGCTGGAGTTGGTGGACTTCCGGCGCTTGTCCAGGATCACGCGGACCTTGACGCCCGCCTTCTCCTTGGCCACCAGGTCCTTCTGGGCGGTGGTGTCGACCAGTTCGTACATCGTCAGGTCGATGCTCTTGTGGGCCGAGTTGATCAGGTCGTAGATCGGCTGGATGCCCTGGTCGGGCTGGACGATCAGGGAGTACGCGCCGGAGGCGGCGTGCGAGGTGGGGGCGGTCAGGGCGAGGGCCGCGGAGGCGGCGACGGTGGCGGTTGCCAGCCGGACTAACCGGATACGGCGCATGCTTCCTCCAAGTGTGGGGGGTGAAGAGGCATCGCGGCGATGCCGCGCCATGCGTACAGCGCGGACATGACAACCGTATGGCTGGACGTCGACATGTGAATGACGCGCGTAGAGTTTTGGCCCTGGCTTTACCGGACTCACAGGGTTCGTTTACAGCCGGCCCGAGGCCGCGTCAGCAGCCCAGCGAATCCGTCACGAACTCCCCCACATGCCCCAGTACTTGCTCCCGTTCCGCTCCCGGCAAGCCCACCACCAGATGGGTGCCGAAGCCGTCGAGCAGCGCGCGCATGCGGATGGCGAAGCGTTCCGCGTCCACGGTGCGGAACTCGCCGTGCGAGATGCCCTCGGCGACCAGGGCCACCAGATCGCGGTGCCAGACCAGTTCGAGGTCGAGTTGGCGGCGCAGCGCCTCCTCGGTCGGGTGGGAGCGGTTCCACACCTCGGACCACAGCACCCAGCGCGGATCGCGCGGGCCGTCGGGCAGGTAGAGGTCCACGAACGCGTCCAGCCGCTCCCGCACCGGAGCCCGCCTGGAGAGCACCGCCCGGCGCTCCACGCCGAGCTGCTCCTCGCTCCACTCCAGGGTCTGCAGCAGCAGTTCGTCCTTGCTGCCGAAGTAGTACATGACGTGCCCGCTGCTCATGCCGACCTCGCGGCCGAGCCCGGCGATCGTCAGCTCGGCGAGGCCGCGCTCGGCGATGGCCGTCATCGCGGCGGCCATCACCTGCTCCCGGGGCTGCTTCAGCCGTCGCCTGGGGCGGACAGGTCCGGGCACCGCGACCTCCGAGTTCGGTCCGCCGGGTGGATCACACCCGGGGCTGCTGCTGTGTGATGCAGTGGATGCCGCCGCCGTGGGCGAAGATCTCACGGGCGTCGACCAGGACCACCTCGCGCTGCGGGAACAGCCGCGCGAAGATCTCCGCGTTGCGTTCGTCCGCCGGATCGTCGAAGCCGCACAGCACGACGCCGCCGTTGCACAGGTAGTGGTTGACGTAAGAGTAGTCGACCGGTTCGCCGTCGACCTCGGTGACGGTGGGGGCGGGCAGCTCGACCACCTCAAGACTGCGGCCCCGGGCGTCGGTGGCGCCGCTCAGCAGCGCGATGACCTCGCGGGAGACCTCGTGGTCGGGGTGTGCCGGGTCCTGCTGGCTGTGCACCACGACCACCCCGGGCCGGGCGAACGCGGCGACGATGTCGACATGGCCCCGGGTGCCGAACCTGCCGTAGTCGGCGGTGAGCCCGCGCGGCAGCCAGATCGCCTTGGACGTGCCCAGGAAGGCGTGCAGCTCCTCCTCGACCTCCTCGCGGGTCCAGCCGGGGTTGCGCCCCGGGTCGAGTTGCACGGTCTCGGTGAGCAGCACCGTGCCCTCGCCGTCGACATGGATGCCGCCGCCCTCGTTGACCAGCTTGGACGAGTAGCGGCGGGCACCGGCCAGCTCCGCCACCCGCGCGCCGACCTCGGCGTCCAGGTCCCAGCGGGCCCACTCCTGCCCGCCCCAGCCGTTGAACGTCCAGTCGGCGGCGGCCAGTTGGCCGCCGCCCACCAGGAAGGTGGGTCCCATGTCCCGCATCCACGCGTCGTTGAGCGGCAGTTCGACCACCTTCACCCCGTACCCGCCCAGCTCGGCGCGGGCGCCCTGCGCGTCGCCCGGCGCGGCCACCATGGTCACCGGCTCGAAGCGGGCCACCGCCTTGGCCACCGCGCCCCACGCCGCCCGTGACGCGGCGAGGTCCTCGGCGTCGTCGAAGGTGATGGACGACGAGGGCCAGGCCATCCAGGTGAGGGCGTGCGGCGCCCACTCGGGGGGCATGCGGAAGCCGTCGGCTGCGGGCAGTGCGGTCATGGATGGGTGTCCTTCAGGGAGTCAGAGGAAGTAGAGGCGGTTGAGCGAGACCCGCTCGGCCGGATCGGAGCGCACCGGCTCGCCGTCCAGCGTCACCAGGCCGCTGTCGCCGTCCACCTGGACGTGTCCGATACGGGAGTTGAGCACCAGGTCGGCCGGGCCGATGCCGCGGGTGCCGCGTACCGCGACCCGGCGGCGCCGGGTGGGCATCCGGTCGTCGCCCAGCGCGACGGCGGCACCGGCGACGAACGCCACCGAGATGTCGGCGGGCGTCGCCCCGTACGAGCCGAACTGCGGTCCCAGCACCAGGGGTTCGCAGGTGTCGGTGGCCGCGTTGGGGTCGCCGGTCACCCCGTACGCCGGGAAGCCGGACTTGAGCACGAGTTGCGGCTTGGCTCCGAAGTAGCGCGGCTGCCACAGCACGATGTCGGCGAGCTTGCCGACCTCCAGCGAGCCGACCTCGTGCGCCAGGCCGTGGGCGATCGCCGGGTTGATGGTGAGCTTGGCGATGTAGCGCAGCACCCGGGCGTTGTCGTCGTCCGCGCCGTCCCCCGCCAGCGGCCCAAGGTCGGCCTTCATCTTGCCCGCCATGGCGAAGGTGCGGCGTACGGTCTCGCCCGCGCGCCCCATGCCCTGCGCGTCGGAGGAGGTGATGCCGATCGCGCCCAGGTCGTGCAGCACGTCCTCGGCGCCCATGGTTCCGGCGCGTATCCGGTCCCGGGCCATGGCCGCGTCGCCGGGCAGATCCGGCTTGAGGTCGTGGACGGAGACGATCATGCCGTAGTGCTCGGCCACCGCGTCCCGGCCGAACGGCAGGGTGGGGTTGGTGGACGAGCCGATGACGTTCGGCACGCCCGCCATCTTCAGCACGTTGGGGACATGGCCGCCGCCGCAGCCCTCGATGTGGAAGGCGTGGATGGTGCGTCCTTCGAGCACCTTCAGGGTGTCCTCGACCGTCAGGCACTCGTTCAACCCGTCGCTGTGCAGGGCGACCTGGACGTCGTGCTCCTCGGCGACCCGAAGCGCCGTGTCCAGCGCGCGGGCGTGCGCGCCCATGTCCTCGTGGACCTTGAACCCGGACGCCCCGCCTTCGGCGAGCGCCTCGACCAGCGGCGCCGGATCGGAGGACGAGCCCCGGGCCAGGAAGCCGATGTTGACCGGCCAGGCGTCGAAGGCGTTGAACGCGTGCCGCAGCGCCCACGGCGAGTTGACGCCGACGCCCCACACCGGACCGAACTCCTGGCCGATGATGGTGGTGACACCGGAGGCCAGGGACGCCTCCATCACCCGCGGGGAGAGCAGATGGACGTGGGTGTCGATGGCGCCCGCGGTGGCGATCAGACCCTCGCCCGGCACGATGGTGGTGCCGGTACCGACCACCACGTCCACCCCGTCGAGCGTGTCGGGGTTGCCCGCCCGGCCGATGGCGTGGATCCGGCCCTCGCGGATGCCGATGGACACCTTGCGGATGCCCAGCGCCGCGTCGATCACCAGCACGTTGCTGATCACCACGTCGCAGGTGTCGCGCACCGCGGCGGCCTTCAGATGCAGGCCGTCGCGGGCGGTCTTGCCGAATCCGGCCAGGAACTCCTCGCCGGTGCGCTGGGAGTCCGACTCGACCCGGATCACCAGTCCGGAATCGCCCAGCCGGACCCGGTCGCCGGCGCGCGGGCCGTGGACGGCCGCGTACTCACGGGTGTCGATCACTCTTCCTCCTCCGCTCCCAGATAGCCGCAGGCCGCCGCCCGCCGCAGGGCCTCCCGCCGGGCGCCGGGCGCGTCCAGCGGTCCGTCGACCAGACCGGCGAAGCCGATCGCCACCCGGTCGCCGCCGATCGGCACCAGGCCGACCTCCACCTGCGACCCCGGGTCGAACCGCACCGAGGACCCGGCGGGCACCGCCAGCCGCATTCCGTAGGCGGCCGAACGGGCAAAGCTCAGCCGGGGGTTGGCCTCGAAGAAGTGGAAGTGCGAGGTGACGCTGATCGGGACGGTCGCCGCGTTCCGCACGGACAGCCGCACGGTGGGCTCGGCCGGCGGGTCGGCGGGTCCGGGCAGCACCGCGCCGGGCGCGTCGTCACCGAGCGAGCCGCCGCTGATCGGGTCGCTGACCACGGCGAGCCGGGAGCCGTCGTCGAAGACCGCCTCGACCATGACATCGCCGATCACGTCGGCCACCCCGGGCAGTACGTCGTCGGGCGTCAGCACGGCGCGCGCGGCCTCGATGGCCTCGGCGAGCCGCCTGCCGTCCCGGGCCGCCTCGCACACCGTGTCGGCTATCAGGGCCGTGGCCTCGGGCACGTTCAGCCGCAGACCACGGGCCCGCCGCGCCCGTGCCAACTCGGCGGCACCGAACAGCAGCAGGCGGTCGCGCTCCGTCGGGGTCAGCCGCATCTCCCCGCCTCCTCCAGGCCGAAGATCAAAAATTTGAACTCCACTCTAACAAGGAAACTCTTCGAAAAGAAGGGTTGACCTACTGCTTGGCGTGAGTCACATTGAGCGGCGTTCTAAAACCTCCCCTCCTAGTCAATGTCCAGGGAGACCGCGCATGCAGATCGAACAGCGGGGCGTCGACACCGTCCCCGAAGAGGAGCGCACCAGCGGGCCACGGGACGTGATCAGCATCCTGCTGGGCTCCAACCTCGCCCTCGGCGTGATCGTCTTCGGCTGGCTCCCGGTCTCCTTCGGACTGGGCTGGTGGGGCTCGTTCACCTCACTGGTGGCCGGCACCCTGGTGGGAACGCTGCTGGTGGCGCCGCTCGCGCTGGTGTCCCTGCGCACCGCCACCAACCTGTCGACCAGCAGCGGAGCCCATTTCGGCGTCCGGGGAAGGCTGTTGGGGTCGATGATCGGGCTGCTGCTCTCCCTCGGGTACACCGCGCTCACCCTGTGGGTCGGCGGTGACGCGGTGGTGGGCTGTCTGCACCGGCTGCTCGGGCTGCCCACCGGCGCGGCGAGCTATGCGACGGTCTACGCGGTGCTCGCGCTGACCACCGCGTCGTCGGCGGTGTTCGGGTACCGGATGCTGCTGCGGCTCAGCCGGCTGCTGACCGTCACGCTGACGGTGCTGCTGTTCGTCGGGGTCATCGCGTACTTCGGGATGTTCCACGCCGCACCGCCGCACGGCTCGTCGTACCTGCTCGGGAGTTACTGGCCGACCTGGCTGCTGTCCGCCGTCTCGGCCGGGCTCAGCGGCCCGATCGCGTTCATCACGCTGCTCGGTGACTACACGCGCTACGTCTCGCCGAACCGCTTCAGCCAGCCGAAGGTGTTCTGGGGCACCTGCTTCGGGCTGGTCGTCGGGCTGTTGGTACCGCAGTTGTTCGGTACGTTCACCGCCCTGTGCGTCAGCGCGGGCGGTGACTACGCGACCTCTCTGGTGGCCGCGTCCCCCGCCTGGTACCTGCCGCTGCTGCTGCTCAACGGCTCGGCGGGGTCGGTGGGCAACGCCGGGTTGATGCTCTACAGCATGGGCCTCGACCTGGACGCGATCCTGCCGAAGGCGACCCGTACACAGGCCACCTACGTGGTGGCGGCGGTCTCCACCGCGCTGGTCTACCTGGGCCACTTCGCCTGGGCCGCACAGGACGCGATGACCTCGTTCGTCCTGGTGCTCACCGCGATCGGCACTCCGTGGGCGGTGATCACGCTGATGGGGTTCCGCCGGGTGCGGGGGTGCTACGACGCGGACGCGCTACAGGTGTACAACCGCCGTACGTTCGGGGGGATCTACTGGTACCGGGCGGGCTGGAACGTGTCGGCAGTGGCCGCCTGGGCCTGCGGGTCGGTGGTCGGTCTGCTGGAGGTCGACACTCCGCTGTACAGCGGGCCGCTGCTGAAGTACACCGGCGGGATCGACATCAGCTTCCTGCTGTCCGCCGCGGTGGCGGCGGTCGTGTACGCCGCCCTGAACGCGGGCCGCCCGCACCCGGTTCCCACGGCGGTCCCGGCGGGCGAGACGGCCGTCGCCGTCAACTGAGTGATTTCCGGCGGGGGTTGGGGCGGAGCCGCCGGGCCGGTTGGGTGTGGTTGCTCGCCGTCGCGGCGGGAGGGAATCTGCCGGCGTACCCGCGAACTCCCGCCGCAGCGGCAAATCTCCCTCCGCCACCGAAGCACGGCGTCAGCCGAGGCGGTGCATCCACCCGTGAGTGTCGGGCACGACGCCCGTCTGGATGTCGAGAAGCGCCTTGCGCAACCGCATCGTCACCTTGCCCGGCTCGCCGTCCGCGACGGTCCAGTTGTCGCGGGTCGACTTCACCGAACCGACCGGCGTGATCACGGCGGCGGTCCCGCAGGCGAAGACCTCGGTGAGGGTGCCGTCGGCGTTGCCGTTCTTCCAGTCGTCCACCGAGATCCGGCCCTCGGCCACCTCGTAGCCGAGGTCCTCGGCGATCTGGAGCAGCGACAGCCGGGTGATACCGGGCAGAAGCGAACCGGTCAGTTCGGGCGTGACGATCTTGTCCCCGTACACGAAGTACAGGTTCATACCGCCCATTTCCTCGATCCACCGGCGCTCGATCGCGTCCAGCCAGACCACCTGGTCGCAGCCGTGCTCGATGGCCTGGGCCTGCGCGACCAGCGAAGCGGCGTAGTTTCCGGCGCACTTGGCGGCACCGGTGCCGCCGGGCGCGGCCCGCACGTACTCCTCGGAGAGCCAGACGGACACCGGCTTGACGCCACCGGGGAAGTACGCGCCGGCCGGGGAGGCGATCACGATGAACAGGTACTCGTTCGCGGGCCGGACGCCGAGCCCGACCTCGCTGGCGAACATGAACGGCCGCAGGTAGAGCGACTGTTCACCCTCGCTCGGCACCCACGCCTTGTCCTGGCTGACCAGCGCGTCGCACGCGGCGATGAAGGTCTCCACCGGCAGTTCGGGCATGGCCAGCCGGCGCGCCGAGGCCTGGAAGCGCTCGGCGTTGGCCCACGGGCGGAAGGTGGCCACGCTGCCGTCCGGCTGCCGGTACGCCTTGAGCCCCTCGAAGATGGACTGCGCGTAGTGCAGCGTCATGTTGGCCGGGTCGATCGACAGCGGCGCGTACGGGACGAGCTGGGCGTCGTGCCAACCACGGCCTTCCGTCCACCGGATGGTGACCATGTGGTCGGTGAAGTGGCGGCCGAAACCGGGGTTGGCGAGGATCGCCTCCCGCTCCGCGTCGGAGAGCGGGTGGGCCGAGGGCTTGAGCTCGATCGTGGGCGTCGTCATGTGTGCGTGTCCTTCACCGTGAGGTAGTGGCGGACCGCGTACTCCGCCTTGGGGCGTTGCTAGGACGTCCTAGCTTCCTCCCTTAGTGCGGCCCTCTGTCCGATTATCGCCGAGAGGGGTGGGGGTGAAAACCACTCGCACATGTGGCGCGGATCGCGGTCCAGGGGTCGATGGTGGCATCCGGGATCGCCGTTGCACAGCACGAGGACCTGTCCGGCGGATGCTGGTTCCGCCGGACAGGTCCTCGTGGAGGTAGGGGTCCGGCGTCAGCCGGATACTCGGGCGGCGAGCGCGTCGCCGATCGCGCTGGTGGAGCGCTGGGCGCCGGTGCGCTCTGCGAGGTCGGCGGCGACCGCGGCCTCGATACGGGCGGCCTCGTCGGGGTGGCCGAGGTGCTGGAGCAGCAAGGCGACCGACAGCACGGTGGCGGTCGGGTCGGCCTTGCCCTGGCCCGCGATGTCCGGCGCGGAACCGTGCACCGGCTCGAACATCGAGGGGAACTCCCCGGAGGGGTTGATGTTCCCACTGGCGGCCAGGCCGATGCCGCCGGTGATGGCGGCGGCGAGGTCGGTGAGGATGTCACCGAAGAGGTTGTCGGTGACGACCACGTCGAACCGCTCGGGCTGGGTGACGAAGAAGATCGTCGCCGCGTCCACATGCAGATAGTCGGTGGTGACCTCGGGGAACTCCTGGCCGACCCGGTCGAAGATGTTCTTCCACAGGTGCCCGGCGTGCACCAGCACGTTGTTCTTGTGCACCAGGGTGAGCTTCTTGCGCGGCCGGGCCTGGGCACGGGCGTAGGCATCCCGCACCACCCGCTCGACGCCGAAGGCGGTGTTGACGCTGACCTCGGTGGCCACCTCGTGCGGCGTACCGGCGCGCAGCACACCGCCGTTGCCGACGTACGGACCCTCGGTGCCCTCGCGGACCACCACGAAGTCGATCTCATGGTCGCCCGCGAGCGCGGACTTCACACCGGGGAGCAGCTTGCTGGGCCGCAGGTTGACGTGGTGGTCGAAGGCGAACCGCAGCTTGAGCAGGAACCCGCGCTCCAGCACACCGGACGGCACCGACGGGTCGCCGATGGCGCCGAGCAGGATGGCGTCGTGCTCCTTGAGCTGTGCCAGATCGGCGTCGGTGAGGGTCTCACCGGTCCCGTGCCAGCGCTTGGCGCCGAAGTCGTAGGTCTTCGTCTCCAGCTTCACGTCCTGCGGAAGGACGGCGCTGAGCACCTTGAGGCCTTCTGACACGACTTCCTGGCCGATGCCGTCACCGGGGATCACTGCGAGGCTGATGGTGCGAGACATGTTGGGCACTGTACGCCTCGTCCCAGTCAATGACATTGCGTATCCACATTCTGGACGCCCGACCGGCCGAGCGGCCAAGTCGCCCGGCCGGAGAGGGAGTTACGGTGCATCAGCGGGGCTCGTGACCGGTGGATCCGCCGTTGTCGCGGCGGTCCAGGGCGCGCTGCAGGGCTTCGGCGGCGTTCTTGCGGGCGGTCTCATCCATGGGTGCACAACTCCAACCATGACGCTGGGGTCCCCTGCCGGGCAGGGGGCGAGGGGTGCGCCGGAAGGGGCGGGGAGCGGGAGCCGCAGGGGTGGCCTGCGCGAAGGCACCGGCTCTCATCCGCCGATCGCTGGATCAAGCGAGACGTTCGGCTCTTACAACGCTAGGACGACTTCGCCGTTCTGTCGTCATGATTACTCGGACTTCCTACTATCTGAGACGGCAACCACACGAACGGCCCCCTGGCGGTTGCCAGGGGGCCGCGGGTCGCCCATGCCGTAGGCCAGGGCCAGGCCGGGTTCAGCCCATGTGCGGGTAGCGGTAGTCCGTCGGCGGGACCAGCGTCTCCTTGATCGCACGGGTGGACGTCCAGCGCATCAGGTTCTGCGCGGCGCCCGCCTTGTCGTTGGTGCCGGAGGCCCGGCCGCCGCCGAACGGCTGCTGGCCGACCACGGCGCCGGTCGACTTGTCGTTGATGTAGAAGTTGCCCGCGGCGTACCGCAGCACGTCCATGGCGTGCGCGGCGGCGGCCCGGTCACCGGCGATGATCGAACCGGTCAGCGCGTACTTGGAGACGGACTCCATCTGCGCCAGCATCTGCTCGTAGTTCTCGTCCTCGTAGACGTGCACGGCGAGGAACGGGCCGAAGTACTCGTCCTGGAAGACCTCGTTCTCCGGGTCGGCGCAGACCACGACGGTCGGACGGACGAAGTAGCCCACCGAGTCGTCGTACGTGCCGCCGGCGATGATCTCGCAGGTCGGGTCGGCCTTGGCGCGGTCGATGGCGGCCTTGTTCTTGGCGAAGGCCCGGTCGTCGATCACGGCACCGATGAAGTTGTCCAGGTCGGTGACATCACCCATGGTGATGCCGTCCACCTCGGCCGCGAAGGCCTCCTTGAAGCCGCTGTCCCAGATGGAGCGCGGGATGTAGGCGCGGGAGGTCGCCGAGCACTTCTGGCCCTGGTACTCGAAGGCGCCGCGGGTCAGGGCGGTCTTCAGCACCGCCGGGTCGGCCGACGGGTGGGCGACCACGAAGTCCTTGCCGCCGGTCTCGCCGACGATCCGCGGGTAGTTCCGGTACTTCTCGATGTTGGCGCCCACCGTCTTCCACAGGTACTGGAAGGTCCTGGTGGAGCCGGTGAAGTGGATGCCCGCCAGCTCGGGGTGGTTCAGCGCCACCTCGGAGACCGCGATGCCGTCGCCGGTCAGCAGGTTGATGACGCCCTTGGGCAGGCCCGCCTCCTCCAGCAGCTCCATCAGCAGCACGGCGGCCCTGGTCTGCGTCGGGGACGGCTTCCAGATGACCACGTTGCCCATCAGCGCGGGCGCGGTCGGCAGGTTGCCCGCGATCGCCGAGAAGTTGAACGGCGTGATCGCGTAGACGAAACCTTCCAGCGGGCGGTGGTCGAGGCGGTTCCACACGCCCGGCGAGTTCGCCGGGGGCTGCTCGGCCAGGATCTGCCGGGCGTAGGCGACGTTGAACCGCCAGAAGTCGACCAGCTCGCAGGGGGTGTCGATCTCGGCCTGCTGGGCGGTCTTGGACTGGCCCAGCATGGTCGCGGCGGCGATCGTCTCCCGCCACGGCCCGGCCAGCAGCTCGGCGGCGCGCAGGATGATCGCGGCGCGGTCGTCGAAGGACATCTCGCGCCAGGCGGGCGCCGCGGCCAGCGCCGCGTCGATGGCGTCCCGGGCGTCCTGGGCGGTGGCGCCGCGCAGCGTGCCGAGCCGGGCCGCGTGGTTGTGCGGCTGTACGACGTCGAAGGGCTCCCCTCCGCCCATCCGCTTCACGCCGCCGATGGTCATCGGCAGGTCGACCGGGTTCTCGCTCAGCTCCTTGAGCTTCACTTCGAGACGGGAACGCTCCGGGCTGCCCGGCGCGTAGGAGTGCACCGGCTCGTTGACCGGAGTCGGGACCTGGGTCACGGCGTCCATGTGAGGGGGTCTCCTTCTACGTTGGGTGATGCTGTGGCGCCGGTCAGGCGCCGGGGACGAACGAGCGCAGGAAGAACGCGAGGTTCGCGGGGCGCTCGGCGAGTCGGCGCATGAAGTACCCGTACCAGTCTGCGCCGTACGGCACGTAAATGCGCATGCGCTCGCCCTCCCCCGCCAGGCGGCGCTGCTCGGCGGTGCGGATGCCGAAGAGCATCTGGAACTCGTAGTCACCGGGCTGCCGCCCGTTGCGCCGGGCCAGGTCCTGGCCGATGGCGATCATGCGCGGGTCGTGCGAGCCGATCATCGGGTACCCGCCGCCCGCCATCAGGATCTTCAGGCAGCGCACATAGGCCCGGTCCACCTCGCGCTTGTCCTGGTACGCGACCGAGGCGGGCTCCTTGTAGGCGCCCTTGACCAGCCGCACCCGGGAGCCCGGGGTGGCCAGGCGGCGGCAGTCGTCCTCGGTGCGGAACAGGTAGGACTGCACGACGGCACCGGTGCCCGGGTGCTCCTTGCGCAGTTCGTCGAGGATGGCCAGGGTCGAGTCGACCGTGGTGTGGTCCTCCATGTCGAGGGTGACCGTGGTGCCCGCGGCGGTGGCCGCCTCGGCGACCTCGCGGACGTTCTCCAGCGCGATGTCGTGCCCGTCCACCGGAAGCGCCTGGCCGAAGGCGGACAGCTTCACCGACACCTCGGCGTGCTTGCCGAGCCCTTCGGCGGCGATGGCCTCCAGCAGCCGGAGGTAGGCGTCGCGGGTGGCGTTGGCGGTGACCCGGTCGGTGACGTCCTCGCCCAGGTGATCGAGGGTGACCTCAAGCCCGGCGGCGGTCAGCGCCCGGACGTTGGCCATGGCGGGCCGCAGTTCGTCACCGGCGACGAAGCGGTCCACGACCGGCCGGGTGACGGGGGCGGCCGCGACGATGCGGCGCATGCGGTCGCTGCGCGAGGCGGCGAGCAACACGGGACCCAGCACGGGGCTCCTCCAATGTGCGCGTAGAGCAAGGGTGCGAGGAGCCCGTACGCGTGCGGCGAGGCATGCGAAGTGACCACTTCGCGCAGGTGGCTCCGCCATGAAATCTAGGTTTCCCCCTCACCGTGAGCTATCGACAGTTGTCACGCATCCGTGACCGACCCCTCATACACATGTATGAGGGACAATGGCCCGGTGCGCGGGGACTACAGCGACTACCAGGAACTCGTCGACGAGGTGTCGGCGCTGCTCGGCGCGCCCGCGACCCTGGAGGACCGGGACTTCCGGCTGATCGCCTTCTGCGCGCACGACAGCGAGGCGGGCGCGATGGACCCGATCCGCACCCGCTCCATCCTGACCCGCGGCTCCACCGCCGAGGTCCGCTCCTGGTTCGAGGGCTTCGGTATCGCGCGGGCGCAGGCGCCGGTGCGCATCCCGGCGGATCCGGAGGCCGGGATACGGGCGCGGATCTGTCTGCCGGTCCGGCACCGGGGCGTGGTCTACGGCTATGTGTGGCTGCTGGACGACGGGCAGGCCCGGCCGCTGGGGGCGGCGATGGCGGTCGCCGCGCGCATCGGCACGCTGCTGGCCGCGGAGGCACGCGCCGGAGCCGACCTCGGCCGGGAGCTGCTGGCGCTGATCACCGGACCGCGGGAGCGCCGGGAAGCCGCGGAGCACGTGCTGCGCGCGACACTCGGCCGGGCCGCGGACGGACCGTTCGCACTGGTCTGCGTGAGCCCGTGGGACACCGCGGACACCGACGAGGACACCGACGCGCTGCCGGACGTACGCGCAGTGCCGGGCACCGCGGCGCTGTGCCCGGTGCGCGACGAGGGGCTGGCGGCACTGGTGCGGCTGCGCTCACCGGACGTGGTGACCCCGGCCCGGACCGCCGCCGCCCGGCTGCTGGAGTCGTCCCGTGCCCGGGGCGCCGCCGGGATCAGTGAACCCCGGTCGGGACTCGGGGAGTTGGCGGACGCCTGGCGCGAGGCGGCGGGCGCGGCGCGGGCGGTTCGGGCGCAGCCGCGGCTGGGGCCGGTGGCGCAGTGGTCGCACATCGGGCCGTACCGGCTGCTGACCGCTCTGCCGGCCGGCGCCGACCGCAGTGTGGCCGAGTTGCTGCGGCCCGCGCACACCGAACTCGCCCACACCGCCGAGGTGTTCCTGGACTGCGCGGGCCAGGCGGGCCGCGCGGCGGCGGCGCTGGCGATCCACCGGCAGACGCTCTACTACCGGCTGTCCCGGGTCGAGCGGCTGACCGGGCTCGACCTTGACGAGGGCGAGGACCGGCTGCTTCTGCACATGGCCCTGAAGGCGGCCAGGTTGTGACCGTCGTCCGCTCAGGACGAGGTGCACACCCTGGACAGCTCGGCCGCCGCGTCGCCCAGCGGCTTCACGTCCGGCGAACCGCCGCTGTCCGCCGCGGCCTTGACGCCCCGCGCGGCCTTGGCCACATCGTCGGCCGCCTTGCGCTGGTCGACGTTGTGACTGTTCCTGGCCATGTCCTTGACGTCCCGCTGGAGCTTGTGGAACGACTGGGACGTCTGCTTGCGCCGCTCGGAGTCCACCAGGTTCCCCACGTTGGTGACCGCGGCCACCACGTCCTGCACATCCCCGGTGATCCTCAACGCCGACCTGCCGCAGTCCGCCGATCTGTTCAGGTCGTTGCAGGCCGTGAAGCCGGGGACCGCCAACGCGACCCCGAGCACGACGCACACCGCCCGGCCCCGTAAGGACATCCCTGTGGCCCCTCCCCCTTGGCACCCGCACCACCATGCTAGGGCCTGCCTGGCGGGCGTTGGCGGGTCGATGTCCAGATCGCGCCATGGAGGGCTGCTCGGCGGTGCGGCGCCAACCCGCACGGCGAACAGACAGCAGCGGCCCGCCGCCCCGGGAGGGCGACGGGCCGGGCGGGTCGGGCAACCCCGCGGTCAGTCCACCAGGTTGACCGCGCGCGCCGAGGTGGCGCCGATCTCCTGGGCGATCTCGGCCAGTACGGGCTGCGGGATGGAGTCGTCCACGGTCAGCGCGACCAGCGCCTCGCCGCCCTCGGTGGTACGGGCCACCTGCATACCGGCGATGTTGATCCCGGCGTCACCGAGGATCCGGCCGATGATGCCGACGATGCCGGGGCGGTCACCGTAGCGCAGGAAGGCCATGTGCTCGGTGAGGACCAGGTCCACGTCGAAGTCGCCGACTCCCACGATCTTCAGGATGTGCTTCGGGCCCGCGAGCGTCCCGGAGACCGACACCTCGTCGCCGCCCGCCAGCGTGCCTCGCACGGTCACCAGGTTGCGGTGCTCCGGCGATTCCGAGCTGGTGGTCAGCCGGACCTCGACGCCGCGCTCCTGGGCGAACAGCGGGGCGTTCACATAGCTGACCGTTTCTGCGACGACATCCTCGAACACGCCCTTGAGCGTGGAGAGTTCGAGCACCTTGACGTCGTGCTGGGTGATCTCGCCGCGCACCTCGACGTCCAGGCGCACCGCGACCTCGCCGGCGAGGGCGGTGAAGATGCGGCCGAGTTTCTCGGCGAGCGGCAGCCCGGGCCGTACGTCCTCGGCGATCACACCGCCCTGCACGTTGACCGCGTCCGGCACCAACTCGCCTGCCAGCGCGAGCCGTACGGACTTGGCGACCGCGATGCCCGCCTTCTCCTGGGCCTCGCCGGTGGACGCGCCCAGGTGCGGGGTGGCGACGACGGAGTCGAACTGGAACAGCGGGGAGTCGGTGCACGGCTCGGTGGAGAACACGTCCAGGCCCGCGCCCGCGACCCGGCCCTCCTTCAACGCCGAGGCCAGCGCCTCCTCGTCGACGATGCCGCCGCGCGCCGCGTTGACGATCCGGACGCTCGGCTTGACCCGGTGCAGCGCCTCGTCGCCGATCAGGCCGAGGGTCTCGGGCGTCTTGGGCAGGTGCACGGTGATGAAGTCGGAGACCTCCAGCAGCTCGTCCAGCGAGAGCAGCTTGACGCCCATCTGCGCGGCACGCGCGGGCTGTACGTAGGGGTCGTAAGCGACGATCTTCATCCCGAACGCGGACATCCGCTGGGCGACCAGCACGCCGATGCGGCCGAGGCCGACCACGCCCAGGGTCTTCTCGGACAGTTCGACGCCGGTGTACTTGCTGCGCTTCCACTCGCCGTTCTTCAGCGCGGAGTTGGCCTGCGGGATGTTGCGGGCGGTGGCGATGATCAGGCCGCAGGCCAGCTCGGCGGCGGTGACGATGTTGGAGGTCGGCGCGTTGACGACCATCACGCCCGCCTTGGTGGCGGCGGAGACGTCCACGTTGTCCAGGCCGACCCCGGCGCGGGCCACGACCTTGAGTTTCCGGGCGGCGGCGATCGCCTCGGCGTCGACCTTGGTGGCGCTGCGGACCAGGATCGCGTCGACGTCGGTGATGGAGCCCAGCAGCTCGGAACGGTCGGCGCCGTTGCAGTGCCGGATCTCGAAGTCCGGTCCGAGCGCGTCGACGGTCGCGGGCGACAGCTCCTCGGCGATGAGTACGACAGGCTTGGTGGTTGAAGCAGTGCTCACGGAGTCCTCACTTGTCCTTCGGGCTGGCCGGTCCCGTACGGCCGCTCCAGAGAGGGAGGGATGGCATGCCGCGTGGAAGACGCACGACGCTGTGAGCCTGACGCGCTTGTTAACGAATTGTATCGGCGGACCACCGCGCGTCTCCCGCCGTTCCGTAAGGATCACCCTCACGGGTCTATACGCCGCGGCTAACCACAACCAGGACGGGGGACACGGGGGCGCGGCCCGCGCGAGGAGGTCCGGGGGCCGGAGCCCCCGGACCGGAACCAGCCGCGCCGGAGGCGTTACGCCTCGTCGTCCACCCAGCTCATCAGCTTGCGCAGCTCCTTGCCGGTGGTCTCCAGCAGGTGGTTGCTGTCGGCCTTCTTGTACTCGTTGTACTTGGGCAGACCCGCGTTGTACTCGTTGATCCAGTTCCGCGCGAACGTGCCGTCCTGGATCTCGCCGAGGACCTTCTTCATCTCCGCCTTGGTGGCGTCGGTGATGATCCGCGGACCGGTGACGTAGTCACCCCACTCGGCGGTCTCGGAGATCGACCAGCGCATCTTCTCCAGGCCGCCCTCGTACATCAGGTCGACGATCAGCTTGAGCTCGTGCAGGCACTCGAAGTACGCGATCTCCGGCTGGTAGCCCGCCTCGACCAGGGTCTCGAAGCCCGCCTTGACCAGCGCGGAGGCGCCACCGCACAGCACCGCCTGCTCGCCGAACAGGTCGGTCTCGGTCTCCTCGGTGAACGTGGTCTTGATGACGCCCGCCCGGGTTCCGCCGATGCCCTTGGCGTACGAGAGCGCCAGCGCGAACGCGTTGCCGCTGGCGTCCTGCTCGACCGCGACGATGCACGGCACGCCGCGCCCCTCCTCGTACTGGCGGCGCACCAGGTGGCCGGGGCCCTTGGGGGCGACCATGCACACGTCCACGTTCGCCGGGGGCTTGATCAGGTCGAAGCGGATGTTGAACCCGTGCCCGAAGAACAGCGCGTCGCCGTCCTTGAGGTTGCCCTTGATGGCGTCCTCGTAGACCTTGGCCTGGATCGGGTCCGGCACCAGGACCATGATCACGTCAGCCTCGGCGGCCGCCTCGGCCGGAGTGACCACGCGCAGGCCCTGCTCCTCGGCCTTCACCCGCGACTTGGAGCCCTCGGGCAGGCCGACCCGCACGTCCACTCCCGAGTCGCGCAGCGACAGCGCGTGGGCGTGGCCCTGGCTTCCGTAGCCGAGAACCGCGACCTTGCGGCCCTGGATGATGGACAGGTCGGCGTCTTCGTCGTAGAACAGCTCGGCCACTTGGGACTTCTCCTTGGCTGATGTGAAGGTTGCGCCTCCCACCGTATGCCGGTGGGGGGAAGGGGGTCGTGACGGTCTCGCCATGCGGTCGGCGGACCGGTTACGCGCTGCGGTCCAGGGCGCGCAGCGAGCGGTCGGTGATGGAGCGGGCGCCGCGGCCGATGGCGATGGTGCCGGACTGGACCAGTTCCTTGATCCCGAACGGCTCCAGCATCTTCAGCAGCGCCTCCAGCTTCTCGCTGCCGCCGGTGGCCTCGATGGTGACCGCCTCCGGTGAGACGTCGACGGTCTTGGCGCGGAACAGCGAGACGATCTCGGTGATCTGCGAGCGGGTCTCGTTGTCGGCGCGGACCTTCACCAGTACGAGTTCCCGCTGCACCGCCGCTGACGGCTCCAACTCGACGATCTTGAGCACGTTGATCAACTTGTTGAGCTGCTTGGTGACCTGCTCCAGCGGCAGCTCCTCCACCACGTTGACCACGATGGTGATGCGGGAGATGTCGGGGTGCTCGGTGGTGCCGACGGCGAGCGAGTCGATGTTGAAGCCGCGGCGCGAGAACAGCGCGGTGATCCGGGCCAGCACGCCCGGCTTGTTCTCCACCAGGACGGAGAGCGTGTGCTTGGACATAACGGCGGTTCTTCCTTCGCTTCCTGGCTCGGTCCTGGTCTCAGTCATCCATGTCGCCGAAGTCCGGGCGGACTCCGCGCGCGGCCATCACCTCGTCGTTGGAGGTGCCCGCGGCGACCATCGGCCAGACCATCGCGTCCTCGTGGCAGATGAAGTCCACCACCACGGTGCGGTCGTTGATGGAGTTGGCCTTCTCGATCACCGCGTCGAGGTCGGCGGGGTCCTCGCAGCGGATGCCCACGCAGCCCATCGCCTCGGCGAGCTTGACGAAGTCGGGGGTGCGGGTGCCGAGGTTGGCCTGCTTCTCCTCCGCCGCGGGGCCGGAGTGCAGCACGGTGTTGGAGTACCGCTCGTTGTAGAACAGGGTCTGCCACTGGCGGACCATGCCCAGCGCGCCGTTGTTGATGATGGCGACCTTGATCGGGATGTCGTTCAGCGCGCAGGTGACCAGTTCCTGATTGGTCATCTGGAAGCAGCCGTCGCCGTCGATCGCCCACACCGCGGCGTCCGGCATGCCCGCCTTGGCGCCCATCGCGGCCGGGACCGCGTAGCCCATCGTCCCGGCGCCGCCGGAGTTCAACCAGGTGTACGGCTTCTCGTAGTTGATGTACTGCGAGGCCCACATCTGGTGTTGGCCGACGCCTGCCGCGTAGATGGTGTTGGGCGGCGCGAGTTGGCCGATGCGCTCGATGACCTGCTGCGGGGACAGGCTGCCGTCGTCGGGCAGGTCGTAGCCGAGCGGGTACGTCTTGCGCCAGGAGTCGATCTGGGCCCACCAGTCGGCGTAGTCGCCGCGGTGGCCGGCCTCGTGCTCCGCCTGGACCGCGACGATCAGATCGGCGATGACCTCGCGGGCGTCACCGACGATCGGCACGTCGGCGGCCCGGATCTTGCCGATCTCGGCCGGGTCGACATCGGCGTGCACGATCTTGGCGTGCGGGGCGAAGGTGTCGACCTTGCCGGTCACCCGGTCGTCGAACCTGGCGCCGAGCGCGATCAGCAGGTCGGCCTTCTGCAGCGCGGTGACCGCGGAGACCGAGCCGTGCATCCCGGGCATGCCGACGTGCTGCGGGTGGCTGTCCGGGAAGGCGCCCAGCGCCATCAGCGTGGTGGTGACCGGCGCGCCGGTCAGCTCGGCCAGGATCCGCAACTCCTCGGTGGCCTGGGCCTTGAGCACCCCGCCGCCGACGTACAGCACCGGCCGCTTGGCCTGGACGATCAGCTTGGCGGCCTCGCGAATCTGCTTGGCGTGCGGCTTGGTCACCGGGCGGTAGCCGGGCAGGTCGGTCTGCGGCGGCCAGCTGAAGACGGTCTGCGCCTGGAGCGCGTCCTTGGCGATGTCCACCAGGACCGGTCCCGGGCGTCCGGTGGAGGCGATGTGGAATGCCTCGGCGATGGTGTGCGGGATGTCCTCGGCCTTGGTCACCAGGAAGTTGTGCTTGGTGATCGGCATGGTGATGCCGCAGATGTCCGCCTCCTGGAAGGCGTCCGTACCGATCGACTTGGAGCTGACCTGGCCGGTGATCGCGACCAGCGGCACCGAGTCCATGTGCGCGTCGGCGATCGGCGTCACCAGATTGGTCGCACCGGGCCCCGAGGTGGCCATGCACACCCCGACCTTGCCGGTGGCCTGTGCGTAGCCGGTGGCGGCGTGGCCCGCGCCCTGCTCGTGGCGGACGAGGATGTGGCGCACACGCTTCGAGTCGAACATCGGGTCGTATGCGGGAAGGATGGCCCCGCCGGGAATGCCGAATACGGTATCGGCGCCGACTTCCTCCAGAGAGCGGATGAGGGACTGGGCACCCGTCACGTGCTCGGTGACGGGCTGTGCTGCCTGTGCCGCGCTGCGGGCCCGCGGCTGCGGATGGTGGGCCCCAGTGGCCTGCTCGGTCATCTGCGTTTCTCTTCTCGAAGAGGCCGCCCCGGCTCAATGGTATGAGGGGCGGTAGGTGCCAGTGCAACAAAAAACCCCTCGTGCCGTTAGGCAAGCGAGGGGAGCGCGCCGGTGCTGTCAGCGGGGCGGACGAGTGGCCCCGGGATCAGCCGACGCGCTTTCCAAGTACGAGAATTCGGGTGCGCATGGCTCCGACCCTCCTCCCCCTTGGTCGCCAGTGTCAAGTGGGTGGGACGGACGTCTCATTATGTGAGCGCGATGGTTTTATGTGAGCGCCGTGTTCTGCTGGTCAGAGGACACCCCCCGAAGCCCCATCCCGCTACCCGCGGGTACGACATCGCGTTCCGCGCACATCGGCACCGGGTAGCCGCCGCGGGCCAGCGAGCCGCGCAGCCGCGGTTCGTCCAGCGGCCCGGAGAACGCCATGCCCTGCCCGTGCGTGCACCCCATCTCGCGCAGCGCCACCACCTGCTCCGGTCGGTCCACGCCGTCGGCCACCGAGCGCAGGCCGAGGTCGCGGGCGATCCGCAGCAGCCCGGCGGTGATCTTGTGCACCCGGGCCGACTCCACCAGGTCCGCGGTGAAGGCCCGGTCCAGCCGCACCACGTCGACCGGCAGCCTGCGCAGCGCCAGCATGCCCGCGTAGCCGGTGCCGAACCCCTCCAGTGCGATGGTCACCCCCGCGCGGCGCAGCGCGAGCAGCCGCCGCTCCAACTCGTCCAGGCAGATCCCCGGATCGTGGCCGGTGAGCGCCAGCACCAGCGCACCGGCGGGCAGCTCATGGCGGGCCAGCAGCGACTCCACCGTCTTGGGCGGCAGATCGCGGCCCATCAACCGCCGCGCAGACATCCGCACCGACACCGGCACCCGATGTCCCATACGGTGCCGGTGCGCGGCCTGTTCGACGGCCTGCTCCAGCATCCAGCGGCTGACCTCGGCGCGGTCCTCGTCCACCTCCCGGCGTTGGTCGGCGAGCCGCAGGAACTCGGCCGGGGTGAACAGGATGCCCTGGGCGGACCGCCAGCGGGCCTGCGCCTCGACGGCGTCCACCACTCCGCTCTCCAGGTCCACCACGGGCTGGTGCAGCAAGGTGAACTCGCCTTTGTCCAGGGCGTTTCGCAGCCGTTCGGCCAGCTCCGCGCGGCGCGCCACCTCGGCCTGCATCTGCGGCGCGTACACCTCCACGCGGTTCTTGCCCGCGGACTTCGCCCGGTACATGGCCAGGTCGGCGTTGCGCATCAGCTCGGCCGGGCCGATGCCGGGTCCGGCGAAGGCCACGCCGATGCTGGCGGCCACCCGTACCGTGGTCTCCCCGACCCGCTGCCCGGTGCGCTCGGCGGTGGTGCCGCGCGCGCCGTCGGACGGGCCGCCGCGGGCCGCGTTGCCCGCCAGTACGGCGTAGGGCTCGGACAGCGTCATCCGCAGCCGTTCGGCGATCTCCACTATCTGCTGCTCGCGCACGTGCCGGTCACCCTTGCCACCACAGATGAGGGCGGCGAACTCGTCGCCGCCCAGCCGTGCCGCCGTGTCCCCGGCCCGTACCGACTCCTGGAGCCTGCGGGCGGCCTGGATGAGGAGTTCGTCCCCGGCCTGGTGGCCCACGGTGTCGTTGACCGCCTTGAAGCCGTCCAGGTCGATGTAGAGCACGGCGGCCTCGCCGTCGTCGGCTCGGCGGCCGCCGAGCGCCTGTCGTACCCGCTCGGAGAACAGCGCGCGGTTGGGCAGGTCGGTGAGCGGGTCGTGGGAGGCGTTGTGCTGCAACTGGGCCTGGAGACGCACCCGTTCGGTCACATCGCGGCTGTTGAAGATCAGGCCGCCCTGGTAGCGGTTGACGGAGGACTCCACGTTGAGCCAGCCGCCGTCGCCGGAGCGGATGCGGCACTCGATACGGGTGGCGGGCTCCTCGGAGGGCGGTGCGGCGAGGAACCGCCGCACCTCGTGCAGCACTCTGCCGAGGTCCTCCGGATGGATGTGCGAGGCGAGTTCTGTGCCGACCATCTGCTCGGCGTCCCGCCCGTAGACACCCTTGGCGGCGGGGCTGACGTAGCGCAGGACGCCGGTGTGCGCGGCGATCATGATCACATCGCTGGACCCCTGGACCAGGGAGCGGAAGTGGTTCTCCTTCTGGGCCAGTTCCTGGGTCAGCGCGATGTTGTCGAGCAGCATGATGCCCTGGCGCGCCACCAGTACGAGGGCGACCGTGCAGCCGGTGAACAGCACCACCCGGTCGATCTTCCGCCCGTTGAGCACGTTGTACAGGATCCCCAACGTGCAGACGGCGGCGGCCAGATACGGGGTGAGCGCGCCCAGCGAACCGTTGCCCCTGGGGTCCGGTGAGCCGTGTGGCGGTACCGTACGGCGGGTGGTGTCCCGTTTGCCGACCCATGGCGCGTACGCCAGCAGTATGCTCCCGGCGAACCAGCCCGCGTCGAGGATCTGCCCCGAGCGGTAGTGCTCACGCAGCAGCGGCGAGGTGAACAGCGCGTCGCACAGCACGGTCAGGGCGAGTGCCGCGATCGCGGTGTTGACCGCGGAGCGGTTGGCCGAGGAGCGCCTGAAGTGCAACGCCAGCACCATGGAAACCAACATGATGTCCAGTACCGGATAGGCCAGCGACAGTGCGATGCTGGCCGTGCTGCGGCCGTCCCACTGCGCGGTACGGGCCAGCGCCAGGCTCCAGGTCAACGTCAGCAGCGAGCCGCCGATCAACCAGGCGTCCAGGCCGAGGCAGATCCAACCCGCCCTGTTCACCGGGCGTTTGGCGAGCACCAGCAGGCCGATGATGGCCGGCGGTGCGAACAGCAGGAAGCAGAAGTCGGCGGCGGAGGCCCGGGGTACGGCTTCCCGCAGCACCAGTTCGTACCATCCCCAGACGGCGTTGCCCGCCGCGACCATCGCGGAGGAGACGGCGAACAGCACCCAGGCGGGCCGGTTACGGCCCGGGACGGAGCGCGCGTACCACAGGCACGACGCGCAGGCGGTCAACGCTGCGCCGGACAGCCCGAAGTCACCCATGAACTGCGCGAGGGCGGGCGAGCCCCAGCCCAGGGCGGCGCCGACGGCGTAGCCGCCACAGAGCACGGCGACGAGGAGTTGGGGCACGAGTGCCGTCCGTCCGCCAGCGGCGGCGGGACCGGAGAGCACCGCCCCGGACGCGCTCATCCGACCGCCCGGCACCGCACCCGGCGGTGTGTCCGTACCGGTGAGAATCTCCATTCGCCGCACATCGCCCGTCATCCCCCTCGCGTCCTGAAGCGCGTCCTGAAGTGTCCGGTCTCCGGTTGTCGGCAACCGACCGGACAGTTTCGTTCCGGTGCGCGTTGTTCATCTCCGGTGCGCGCCAGGGCCAAGCGTGGCCTGTTCGGCGCACCCCCGATCGGGACGATACACCAGATCCGTCACTCAGGGACATAGCTCCTCTACACAGCGTAATCGGGCAGATGATGGCGGTTTCGGAGCGTGTTCATCCGATGCCTTTCGGTCAGAACTTCGGGGGCTCGGGGGCGCTGACGGTGTTGCGCAGCGGCTCCCCGGTGAGGTAACGGCGCAGTTGCTCAACGAGCAGGCGCCGGGCGCGCGGCGGGAACGCGGAAGAACTCCCGCCCACATGCGGGGAGATGAGTACTCCCGGCGCGTGCCACAGCGGATGCCCTGGAGGCAGCGGTTCCGGGTCGGTGACGTCGAGGGCCGCGGTCAGCCGTCCTGACTCCAGCTCGGCCAGCAGCGCCTTGGTGTCCACCACGGCGCCGCGCCCCACGTTGACCAGCAGGGCGCCGTCCGGCATCCGGGCCAGGAACTCCGCGTTCACCAGGTGCCGGGTCTCCTCGGTGAGCGGGGTCACCAGGATCACCACATCGGCGCCGGGCAGCAGCCGCGGCAGCTCGGCCATGGCGTGCACCGGGCCGCGTTCGGCCTCCCGCGCCGAACGCGCCACCCGCACCACCTCGCACTCGAACGGGGTGAGCCGGTCCTCGATCGCGGCGCCGATCGCACCGTAACCGACGATGACCACCGTGCGGTCGGCCAGCGCCGGGTACATCCCGGCGTACCACTTCTCGTTGTCCTGGCCCCGCACGAAGCGCGGGATGCCGCGCAGTGAAGCGAGGGTGAGGGTGACCGCCAACTCGGCGGTGCTGGCGTCGTGCACCCCGCGGGCGTTGCACAGCACCGTCTCCCGCGGCACCTCGTCCTGTACGTGGTCGACCCCGGCGGTGAGCGTCTGCACCACGCCGGGCCGGGCGCCGTGGCGCAGCGGCCGGGTGGCGACCTCGGCGCCGCGCATGTACGGCGGTACGTAGAAGTCGATGTCCCGCGGGTCGGCCGGGAACTCGTCCTCGCCGTCCCAGCGCACGTACTCGGGCCCCTCGGGGAGCCCGTCGATGGTGGCCGGGTCCATCGGCAGCCAGACCGTCACAGGAGTGTTCGCGCTTCGCACCATGCTCTGGAGGCTATGCGATGGCCTGTACGAACGCGCCTTCTACCGGCGCGTTACCTTGGGGGGCGCCCTGCTGGTCAGCGCTGCGGCGCGGAGCGCCTCCTTCGACAGTGGTGGGGGGCGACGGGCGGGAAGCTTCAGGAGGACGGGGCCAAGGTGGAGCGCAGGTCGATCGGTGCGGCAGCCCTCGAAGTGGGCGCGGTGGGGCTGGGTTGCATGCCGATGAGTTGGGCGTACACCACTTCGCAGCAGGACGGCGAGGGCTCGTTGCGCGCCGTTCACGCGGCACTCGACGCGGGCACCTCGCTGCTCGACACGGCCGACATGTACGGCCCGTTCACCAACGAGCTTCTGGTGGGGCGGGTGTTGAAGGAGCGGCGGCGGGATGCCTTCCTCTCCACCAAGTGCGGGCTGCTCGTCGGCGACCAGCACATCGTGGCCAACGGCCGCCCCGGCTACATAAGGAGGGCCTGCGACGCCTCGCTGCGCCGGTTGCAGACCGATGTGATCGACCTGTACCAGCTGCACCGGGTGGACCCCGAGGTACCGATCGAGGAGACCTGGGGCGCGATGGCGGAACTGGTCGCCGCGGGCAAGGTGCGTTCGCTGGGGTTGTGCGCGGTGGGCGCGCGCGGCAACCGGCGCTACGGAACGGGGTTGCACACCGAGACGGTGCGCCAGCTGGAGCGGGCGCAGCAGGTGTTCCCGGTGAGCTGTGTGCAGGCCGAGCTGTCGGTGTGGGCCAGGGAGGCGCTGGAGGAGTTGCTGCCGTGGTGCACGGTGCGCGGCGTCGGCCTGATGGCGGCGATGCCGCTCGGCAACGGCTTCCTGACCAGCACGCTCACCCCGGGCCAGGGCTTCGAACCGGACGACGTACGAGCCCGGCATCCGCGGTTCACGGCCGAGATGATGGCCGCGAACCAGCCCATCGTGGCTGGCTTGCGCAGGGTCGCGGTACGGCACGGGGCGACTCCCGGGCAGGTCGCGCTGGCCTGGGTGCTGGCGCAAGGCCGGCACGTGGTGCCGGTACCGGGCACGAAGCGGGCCCACTGGGCCCGGGAGAACGCGGCGGCGGCGGAACTGCGGCTGTCGGCGGCGGACTTGGCGGAAGTCACGGGTCTGCCGCCTGCCAGGGGGTCGTGGGACTGAGGGTTGCCCGGCGGCGGTTTGGTCGCGGTGGGTTGGAGACCACCGGTCTGGGCCGTCGCGGTTGCTCGTCACCGCGGCGGGCCCCTTTTCGGGGCGAGCCCCAGCCCCCATCAGGCAGAGCTTTCGCGAGTTGCCCCCGATGGGAGCCGTCGCGGCGGGAGGGGCGTGCCCCACCCCCGTGGGGGCGCGCGCCTCCCGCCGCCGTCAGTGGGGAGCCGCTGGGGCGGGTTCCGGGGCGAACAGCCTCAGGCGGTGCGCCAGCGCCGCCGCCTCACCGCGGTTGGATACCGCCAACTTGGCCAGGATGTTGGAGACATGGACGCTCGCCGTCTTCGGCGAGATGAACAGTTCCTCGGCGATCCGCCGGTTGCTTCGCCCCGCCGCGACCAACCGCAGCACATCGCGCTCGCGTGGCGTCAGTCCCAACTCCTCGGCCGGGTCCTGGCCGTCGCCGTCGGACGTCTCGTCCAACGACAGGCGGGCCCGCCGGGCCAGCAGCTGTGTGCCCTCGCGCAGTGGACCGGCGCCCATTCGCTCGGCGGCCGAGTGCGCCAGGGCGAGCGGTCGCGCGGCATGCTGCCGGGCCTCGCCGTCCGCGCCGGAGGCGAGCAGCGCACGCGCCCACTGGAACCGGGCGGTCGCCAACTGGTACGGCCGCTCCAGCGGTTCGAAGGCGGCGACCACCTCGGCCCACAGCCCGGGGGTGTCCCGGCCCTCGGCGCGCAGCAGTTCGGCGTCCACCAGCCGCGCGTACGCCTGCCACACCGGGACGGTGCCGGGCAGCCGTCGCGCCGCGAGCCGTATGCGGCCCAGGACTTCGGCCCGGTCCGGTGCGGCGACGGGCAGCCCACCGGCGTCCGCCTCCGCGCTGGCCGCCGCGAGCAGCAGCGGCCAGGCGTGCCGCTGGGTGCCGGGCGGGAAGCCCTCCGCCAGCGCCTCGTCCAGTGCGGCGCGGGCGTCCTGGATCCGGCCGCGGGCCGCGGCGAGGCTGAGGGTCTGCCGCAGCGTGGGGATGGTGTACTGCGGCTGCGGATTGTGGGTGCCGTAGTGTTCGCGGGAGACGGCCAGTTCACGCTCGGCGGTGTCCAGCTCGCCCCGGGCCAGGGCGAGTTGGGTGAGTCTGCTGGCCGCGGCGGCGCGGGGGTTGGCTCCAGCGGCCAGGCGCCGCGCGGACAGCGCCGCTTCCTCGGCTTCGGCCCAACGCCCGAGTGAGAACAGCGACTCCGCGAGGTTGCAGTACAACCACGCCCTGGCGTCGGACAGTCCGAACCGGCGCACCACCTCGACGCCCCTGATCGCCGCCTGAACCGCCTGGTCGGAGCGGCCGACCCCTTCGAGGGCGGAGGCGTAGTTGACGTAGCAGCGGCCGAGCACGCCGACGTTGCCGATCTCGGTGACCCGCTCGCACAGCTCGGCCATCTCGGCCAGGCCGTCCGCGACATCTCCGGAGTCCACCTTGAGCCAGCCGAGGGTGAGCCTGGCGTGCGCTTCGGTGCCCTCGGCGCCGACCAACCGGGCCAGTTCCACCGCCCGTTCCGCGGTGCTGAACGCTTCGGGGCCCGGCTCGTGCAGCGCGCACCAGCCCGCCACCTGGGCCAGCACCTCGGCATGTACGGCGGACGGCGGCAGACCGCGCACCAGCTCCTGGGCTCGGCTGAGTTCCGCCCAGCCGTCGCCCCGGCCCAGGCCCTCCAGCAGCTTGCCGCGCTGGGTCCAGAACCAGGCGGCGCGCAGGGCGTCCACACCGTCGTCCAGGGCGCGCAGCGCCCGCTTGATGATGGACAGCGCCCGCTCGCGCTCTCCGGACAGATGGGCGGCGACCACCGTCTCGGCGAGCAGGTCGAGATGGCTGAGCGCCTCGTCGTCGCAGCCGCAGGCCGGGTACACGTCCACCTGGTCGAAGGGGCGCTGCGCCTGGCGGATGTGCGGCGGGGTGTCCTCCCACAGCTCCAACGCCCGGTCCAGCAGCCGCATCTGCTCCGCGTAGGCGTACCGACGGCGGGCGTCCACGGAGGCGGCGAGCACCGCGGGCAGCGCCTTGGCCGGGTCATGGGCGTGGTACCAGTAGCTGGCCAGCCGGGCCGCGCGCTGGTCGGCGCGGACCAGCGCGGGATCGGCCTCCAGGGCTTCGGCGTAACGGCGGTTGAGCCGGGAGCGCTCGCCGGGCAGCAGATCGTCGACCACCGCCTCGCGGACCAGGGCGTGCCGGAACCGGTAGCCGTCGCCGTCGGCGGTGGGCAGCAGGATGTTGGCGCCGACGGCGTCCCGCAGCGCCTCGATCAACTGCTCCTCCCCGAGCCCGGCCACGGCGGCGAGCAGCGGATACTCCACCTCGGAGCCGCCCTCGGCGGTGATCCGCACCACCCGCTGGGCGTCCTCCGTCAGCGCCTCGACCCTTACCAGCAGCAGGTCGCGCAGCGATTCGCTCAGTCCGCTCCCGCAGCCCTTGGCGATGCTGCGCGCCAACTCCTCGACGAAGAAGGCGTTTCCCTCGGAGCGCTCGAAGACCCGGTCGACCAAGGCGGGGCCGGGCTCGGTGCCGTTGATCCCGGCCAACTGGGCGTGCACCTCGGCCCGGTTGAAGCGGCGCAGCTCGATGCGGCGCACCACGCGCATGCGGTCGGTCTCGGCGAGGAACGGCCGCAGCGGATGGCGGCGGTGGATGTCGTCGGAGCGGTAGGTGGCGATCACGACCAGCCGGGCGCGGTGCGGCGAGCGGAACAGATAGCCGAGCAGTTCGCGGGTGGAGCTGTCCGCCCAGTGCAGGTCCTCGATGGCGACGACCAGCGTACGGTCCGCGGCGAGCCGCTCCAGCAGCCGGGCGGTCAGCTCGAACAGCCGGGCCCGGCCGGTCTCGTTGTGCGCCTCGCGGGTGGCCTCGCCCAACTCCGGCAGCAGCCGGGCCAGTTCACCCTCCACTCCGGCGGCGGCCGTGGCCAGCTCGTCCCCCAACTGCCGGTGCAGTACCCGCAGCACGGTGGCCACCGGGGCGAACGGCAGCCCGTCGCAGCCCATTTCGACGCAGCCGCCGGTCGCGGTGACCGCGCCCGTGGCGCGGCAGCGGCCCAGGAACTCCTCAAGCAGCCTGCTCTTGCCGACCCCCGCCTCGCCGCCGACCAGCAACGCCTGCGGCTCGCCCGCGTTGGCGCGGGCGAGCGCGGCGTCGAGGTCGGTCAGCTCGCGGATGCGGCCGACGAACACCGGGGACACGGACTGCGTCTGCACGAGGCCGAGCATCGCACAGGGGTCTGACAATCCGGTGCGCGGTGTACTGCGGACCGGCGCGATGGCCGTCATACCGGCTGGTCAGCCGACCAGGCGCGGGTGGATGAGGGCGCGCAGCCGGGCCACCGCACGACCGCGGGCGGGCGGCGCGTCGTCCTGGCCGCGGCGCGCCTCCTGGGCCCGCCGCCACTTGCAGGCGTCCCGCCGCAGCTCGGCGGCGCGGGACCGGATCTCGGACTCGTAGTAGTACATGACTCCCCCTTGTGAACGTGGTGACTTGGGCTTTTCGATCTGCCCCAAGCCTCGTCTCCCAGGGGGTGCGCCACATCGGGCGACTTACCGATCTATGCGGTACCGGATGCCTTAGGCCGTGCGGCGTCCGACGCCTGGAGGACCTTAGGCGGCGCCGGTGCCTCCTCAGTCTCGGGCGGCTCGATGCTCAGCCGGGGCAGTCTGCGCTCCAGCCAGCCGGGCAGCCACCAGTTGGCGCCGCCGAGCAGATGCATCAGCGCCGGTACCAGCAGGGTGCGCAGCACGAACGCGTCCAGCGCGACGGCGGCGGCGAGTCCGATGCCGAACATCGCGATCACCCGGTCGCCGCTGAGCACGAACGCCAGGAACACCGAAATCATGATCACCGCGGCCGAGTTGATCACCCGGCTGGTCTCGGCAAGCCCGACCCGTACCGCCCGCCGGTTGTCGCCGGTCTCCCGCCACTCCTCGTACATCCTGCTCACCAGGAAGACCTGGTAGTCCATGGAGAGCCCGAACAGCACCGAGACCATGATCACCGGCAGGAACGGTTCGATGGGACCGGCCCGGCCCAGGCCCAGCGGCTCGCTGCCCCAGCCCCACTGGAAGATCACCACCACCACCCCGAACGAGGAGGCCACGGCGGCGAGGTTCATCAGTGCGGCCTTGAGCGGGATGCCCAGGCTGCGGAAGGCGAGCAGCAGCAGTACGCCGCCGAGCGCGATCACCACGCCGACGAACACCGGCAGCTTGCCGACGATCACGGACGCGAAGTCGTCGTACCCCGCGGTGACCCCGCCCACGTCGACCTGGAGGTCCGTGCCCTTCTCGGCGGCCGGGACCACCTCGTGCCGCAGCCGGTTGATCAGGTCGCTGGTGTCCTGCGACTGCGGCGCCGTGGTGGGTACGACGGTCAGCACCTCGATGTCACCGGAGCGCTGGGCGGTTCCGGCGGCGACCGAGGCGACGCCGTGGGTGTCGCGCAGGGTGTCGGTGAGCTTGTCCAGGGCGACCTTGTCGGCCGCGTCGTCGGTACGCGCGACCAGTTGCAGCGGGCCGTTGACGCCCGGCCCGAAGCCCTCGGCGACCAGGTCGTACGCCTTGCGGGTGGTGGAGGTCGCGGGATCGTTGCCCTGGTCCGAGGTACCCAGGCGCATCGACAACGTGGGCACCGCCAGCACCAGCATCACCACGGCGGCCACAGTGGCCAGCAGCCGCGGATGGCGTTCCACGAAGCCCGACCAGCGGGCGGCCAGGCCGGTGGGCACTTCCGGCTGCGGGCCGTGCTCGCAGAGCCGTCGCCGCTCACGCTTGCTGAGCGCGAACCTGCCGATCACCCCCAGCAGCGCGGGCAGCAGGGTGACCGAGGCGGCGACGGTCAGCAGTACGGTCAGCGCGGCGGCGATCGCCACCCCGGTGAGGAAGCTCAGCCGCAGTACGAGCATGCCCAGCACCGCCACGCACACCGTGCCACCCGCGAACACCACCGCGCGCCCCGAGGTGGCGACGGCCCGCTCCGCCGCCTCGGCCACCGGCAGACCGCGCCGTAGGCCCCTGCGGTGCCGGGTGACGATGAACAGGGCGTAGTCGATGCCCACGCCCAGGCCGATCAACGTGCCGAGCATCGGCGCGAAGTTGGCGATGCTCATGACATGGCTGAGCAGTTGGATGCCCATCGTCGCGGCGCCCACGCTGACCAAGGCGGTCACGATCGGCAGGCACATCGCCGCCAGCGAGCCGAACGCGATCAGGAGCACCACGGCGGCCACCGCCACCCCGACGACCTCGCTGAGCTGCCCGCTGGTCGGCTGGGTGAGCGCGATGGCGTCACCGCCGAGCTCCACCTGGAGGTCCTTGGCCGCAGCGCTCTTCGCGGCGCTGACCACGTGCTTCACCTGGCCGGCGTTGAGGTGCTCGGCGTCGGCGTCGAAGGTGACCGTGGCGTACCCGGTGTGCCCGTCCCGGCTGATCTGCGCGCCACCGGCACCCGCGGCCTGCGGGCCGTACGGGCTGGTGACGGTGCGCACGCCGGGCAGCCGGGAGACCTCGTCCAGCGCGTGGCCGACCCGCTGCTCCACCGAGGCGGCGCGCACGGTGCCGTGCGTGGTGTGCCAGACGATGGTGTCGGCCGACCCCGCCGCGCCCGGGAACGACTTGCTGAGCAGCGCCGCCGCCCGCCCGGCCTCGGTGCCGGGAACGTTGTAGACGCTGGAGTACGCGGATCCGGTGGCGAAGGCCGCCGTGGCGAGTCCGGCGAACGCCGCGAGCCACAGCACGATCACGGCGAGGCGGCGGTGCAGACACCACCGGGCGAGTGCGGCCATTCCCCTGCTTCCTGGCGCTTACCGGAACTACCCGAACAAAAGAATCTTTCGGGCCGAATGCCCTCAAAGAACATGCGGGTACAGCGGTCCACTGTGGCAGCCGGAAGAGATCCTTTGCGGCTTTCGTGGCCTTCCTCACAGCCGTGGGAGGGAATTCTCAGCGGGCCTTCATCAGGGCCTTACCCAGGCCGTACTCGGCAGCGCCGGGGGCCGCGCGTCGGGCGCGCCGCCGTACGCGAGAGGCGGCGACCCGGGGGTACCGGATCGCCGCCTCTCTGGTTCCACGGTGGGCCTCAGCCCTGGACGCCCAGGCGCTCCAGGATCAGCTCGCGGGCCCGGCCCGCGTCGGCCTGGCCGCGGGTGGCCTTCATGACCGCGCCGACCAGCGCGCCCGCCGCCGCGATCTTGCCGTCCCTGACCTTGTCGGCCACCGCCGGGTTGGCCGCGATGGCCTCGTCCACGGCGGCGCCCAGCGCGCTGTCGTCGGAGACGATGGCCAGCCCGCGCTGCTCCACGACCTGGTCCGGGTCGCCCTCGCCGAGCAGCACCGCCTCGATCACCTGGCGGGCCAGCTTGTCGTTGAGCGTGCCCTCGGCGACCAGCTCGCAGACCCGGGCCACCTGCGCCGCGGAGATCGGCAGCGCGGACAGCTCGGTGCCGGACTCGTTGGCGCGGCGCGCCAGTTCGCCCATCCACCACTTACGGGCCTGGTCGGCCGGGGCGCCCGCGTCGATCGTGGCGACGATCGGGTCGATGGCGCCCGCGTTGAGTACCGACTGCATCTCGTGGTCCGAGATGCCCCACTCCGCCTGGAGGCGCTGGCGCCGCACCCGCGGCAACTCCGGCAGCGTCGCCCGCAGTTCCTCGACCCACTCGCGCGACGGCGCGACCGGGACCAGGTCGGGCTCCGGGAAGTACCGGTAGTCCTCGGCCTCCTCCTTGATCCGGCCGGAGGTGGTGGAGCCGTCCTCCTCGTGGAAGTGCCGGGTCTCCTGCACGATCTTGCCACCGGTGCCGAGCACGGCGGCGTGCCGCTGGACCTCGAACCGGACGGCGCGCTCGACGCTGCGCAGCGAGTTGACGTTCTTCGTCTCGGAGCGGGTGCCGAACTTCTCCTCGCCGATGGGCCGCAGCGACAGGTTGACGTCGCAGCGCATCTGGCCCATCTCCATGCGGGCCTCGGAGACGCCCAACGCCTTGATCAACTCGCGGAGTTCGGCCACGTACGCCTTGGCGACCTCAGGGGCCTTGGCGCCGGCGCCGACGATCGGCTTGGTGACGATCTCGATCAGCGGGATGCCGGCCCGGTTGTAGTCGAGCAGCGAGTGCTGGGCGCCGTGGATACGGCCGGTCGCGCCGCCGACGTGGGTGGACTTGCCGGTGTCCTCCTCCATGTGGGCGCGCTCGATCTCGACCCGGAAGGTCTCGCCGTCGACCTCGACGTCCAGATAGCCGTTGAAGGCGATCGGCTCGTCGTACTGCGAGGTCTGGAAGTTCTTCGGCATGTCCGGATAGAAGTAGTTCTTCCGGGCGAACCGGCACCACTCGGCGATCTCGCAGTTGAGCGCGAGACCGATCTTGACCGCGGACTCCACGCCGACCGCGTTGACCACCGGCAGCGAACCGGGCAGGCCGAGGCAGGTGGGGCAGGTCTGCGAGTTGGGCGGCGCGCCCAGCTCGGTCGAACAGCCGCAGAACATCTTGGTCTTGGTGCCCAGCTCGACATGGACCTCAAGGCCCATGACGGGGTCGTAGGCCGCCAGCGCGTCCTCGTACGACACCAGGTCTTCAGTGACAGTCACGGAAACTTTCCCTTTTCTGACCCGTCAGTCGGCGAGGACGTCGCCGCTGTCGAGGCGGCGCAGATCGCGTACGAGCAGGGCCACGCCGGTGACGATGGCCGTCGCACCCACCACCGCGTCGATGAGCTTGAGCTTGTCGCCCTCGCTCCGCGCGGTGCGCAGCTGCTTGATCACGGAGACGGCACCGAACAGCGAGGTGCCGATCTGCAGGTAGGTGCCGGGCTTGGACTTCTTGAAGCCCTTGACCTTCTTCGCGGTGCTCATAGAGTCGGTGCCTCCTCAAGCAGCGGGTGTCCCCAACGGGTGGTGAACGCGGCCTCGACCGCCGCGCCGACCCGGTAGAGCCGGTCGTCGGCCAGCGCGGGGGCGATGATCTGCAGGCCCACCGGCAGACCGTCCTCCGGCGCGAGCCCGCAGGGCAGCGACATGGCCGCGTTGCCCGCGAGGTTCGCCGGGATGGTGCACAGGTCGGCGAGGTACATCGCCATCGGGTCGTCCGCCCGCTCCCCGATCGGGAACGCGGTGGTCGGGGTGGTCGGCGAGACCAGGACGTCCACGTCCGCGAAGGCCCGCTCGAAGTCCCGGGTGATGAGCGTACGCACCTTCTGCGCCGAGCCGTAGTACGCGTCGTAGTAGCCGGAGCTGAGCGCGTAAGTGCCCAGCATGATGCGGCGCTTGACCTCGGGGCCGAACCCTGCCTCGCGGGTGAGGGAGGTGACCTCCTCGGCGCTGCGGGTCCCGTCGTCGCCGGTGCGCAGCCCGTACCGCAGGCCGTCGAAGCGGGCCAGGTTCGAGGAGCACTCGGACGGCGCGATCAGGTAGTACGCGGCCAGCGCGTAGGTGAACGAGGGGCAGGACAGCTCCACGACCTCCGCGCCCAGCTCGCGCAGCAGCTCCACGGACTCGTTGAAGCGCTGCATCACACCGGCCTGGTAGCCCTCACCGGCGAACTCCTTGACGACGCCGACCCGCAGGCCCTTCACGTCGCCGTTGCGCGCCGCCTCGACCACCGGCGGAACCGGAGCGTCGATGGAGGTGGAGTCCAGCGGGTCGTGCCCGGCGATCGCCTCGTGCAGCAGCGCCGCGTCCAGCACGGTACGGGCGCACGGCCCGCCCTGGTCGAGCGACGAGGAGAAGGCGACCATGCCGTAGCGGGACACCCCGCCGTAGGTCGGCTTGACGCCGACGGTGCCGGTGACCGCCGCGGGCTGGCGGATGGAGCCGCCGGTGTCGGTGCCGATGGCCAGCGGCGCCTGGAAGGAGGCCAGCGCGGCCGAGGAGCCACCGCCGGAACCACCCGGGATGCGGGTGAGGTCCCAGGGGTTGGAGGTCGGGCCGTAGGCGCTGTTCTCGGTGGAGGACCCCATGGCGAACTCGTCCATGTTGGTCTTGCCGAGGATGACGATGTCCGCGGCCTTGAGACGCTTGGTGAGGGTCGCGTCGTACGGCGGGATCCACCCTTCGAGGATCTTGGAGCCGACGGTGGTCGGCACGCCCTCTGTGGTGAAGATGTCCTTGAGCGCCAGCGGGACACCGGCGAGCGGGCCGAGCTTCTCGCCCCTGGCACGCTTGTCGTCCACCGCGCGGGCGGCGGCCAGCGCGCCCTCGGTGTCGACGTGCAGGAAGGCGTGCACCTTCTCGTCGATCGCGGCGATCCGGTCCAGGTGGGCCTGGGCGACCTCGACGGCGGAGGTCTCGCCGGAGGCGATCTTCGCGGCGGTCTCGGCCGCGGTGAGCCTGGTCAGGTCGGTCATGCCCCTGCCTTACTGTTCGCTTCTCCGCCCGCGCGGCGCAGAGGCGCGGATTTCGTGGTCGGGTGCGGCCCGGCGGCCGCGCGCACGTCACTCACGGTTCAGTCCTCCCCCAGGATCTGCGGCACCTTGAAGCGCTGCTGTTCCTGCGCGGGGGCACAGGAGAGGGCCTGCTCGGGGGTCAGCGACGGCCGGACGGTGTCCGGGCGCATGACGTTGGTGAGCGGCAGGGGGTGGGAGGTCGGCGGTACGTCCTCGCCGGCCACCTCGGAGACGCGGGCGACCGCGCCGATGATCTCGTCGAGCTGCTCGGCGAAGTGATCGAGCTCTTCGTCCTTCAGCTCAAGACGCGACAGCCGGCCGAGGTGGGCGACCTCCTCGCGCGTGATGCCAGGCATGCGGCGATCCTCAGGGAGTGAGTCTGTAGTTTCCGCGCCCAATCCTATGGCTCCCGCCCCCACCCCCGCGAAACGGTTATGCCTGTGGCCCCGCCGGGGGCTCTCCCGCCCCGGCCACGGCGTCGCCCCGGCCGCTTCGGGCGGGGCCCGGAGCCCCGGCGGGAGGCGGGGGTCGGGCGGCGCAGCCCAGCGGGGTCTGGGGCGCGGCCCCAGGCGGGGCCTGGGGCGCACCACCCGAGAGGGGTGGTGGGTGGGAGAGCTACTTCACGGGCTGGCCCGAAGGGGACGCCTGCGTGGGGCGAACGGAATCATCCCCGCGATGCCACCCGCTCTTCGCCCGGATCCGCAGCCACGCCGTCGTCTCCTCCGGCGGCATCGCCGCCGCCACCAGCCAGCCCTGGATCGCGTCACACCCGAGATCGCGCAGCCGCTCCCACGTCTCGTCGTCCTCGACGCCCTCCGCGACCACCAGCAGGCCCAGGGAATGGGCCAGATCCACCGTGCAGCGCACGATCTCCGCGTCCTCGTTGTCGACCACCAGCCGGGCCACGAACGACCTGTCGATCTTCAGCTCGCTCACCGGCAGCCGCCGCAGATGCACCAGCGACGAGTACCCGGTGCCGAAGTCGTCCAGCGACATCTTCACCCCGTGCCCGGTCAACCCGGCCAGCGTGTCGGCGGCGCGCTGCGGATCCTCCAGCAGTACGTGTTCGGTGATCTCCAACTGCAGCGCCCCCGGCGGCACTCCATGCCGCGCCAGCCGCGCCGCCACCGCGCCCGCGAACCCGGGGCTGTGCACATCGCGTGGCGAGACGTTCACCGCGACCGGCACCTCTATACCCATCTGGCGCCACCGCGCCACCTGCGCCAGCGCGGTCTCCAGCACGTACTCGGTCAACTGCGGCATCAGTCCGGAGCTCTCGGCGATCGCGATGAACTCCTCGGGGCTGACCCGCCCGCGCTCCGGATGCTCCCAGCGCAGCAGCGCCTCTAGTCCGGCCACCTGTCCGTCGAACCGCACCTTGGGCTGGTAGTGCAGCTTGACGTCCCCGACGTCCAGCGCGCGCCGCAGATCGCCCAACAGGCCGAGCCGGTCAGGGGTGTTGCCGTCCCGGGTGGCCTCGTACACCTCGACCCCGCTACGGTCCTGCTTGGCCTCGTACATCGCGACGTCCGCGCGCCGCAGCAGCCCCTCGGCGTCCACCGCGTGGTCCGGGAAGACGGCCACTCCGGCGCTGGCCTCCAGCACCAGCGTCAGCCCGTCCAGGTTGAGCGGTGAGCTGAGCGCCCCGACCAGCGTGCGGGCCACCCGCTGGGCGCGGGTCGGCGAGTCGCAGGCGGGCAGCAGCACGGCGAACTCGTCGCCGCCGAGCCGGGCGGCCTCCGCGCCGCGCGGCAGTGCGAGCCGTAGCCGGTCAGCTATCTGCAACAGCAGCCGGTCACCGGCGAGATGACCCAGTGTGTCATTGACGGAGCGGAACCGGTCGAGATCTATCAGTACCAGCGCCGCACGTTCACCGTTGCGTTCCGCGTGGTCCAGCGCCGACCAGGTGCGCTCCAACAGCCACTGGCGGTTGGGCAGTCCGGTCAGCGGGTCGCGCAGCTGCTCCTCCGCCCGGGCCCTGGCGATCCACAGCGTGGAGTCCAGCGCGATCAGCGGCACCGCGAACAGCGGCAGCACCACCGGCATCCGGTCGGCCACCACGACGATCAGCGGCGAGATGCCCAGTAGCGCCACCCCGACCAGGGCCTGCCGTATCAGCGCGGTACGGGCCACCGTGGGCAGCCCGCCGCCGCGCGGCGCGACCGCGTACCACAGCAGGGTGCGGGTCGCCGCGAGGTAGCACAGCGAGGCCGCGACGACCACCGGCAGCGCCGACAGCTCCCAGGTCTCGGGCCGCCAGGGGTGTTCCACGGAAGGGTGGTTGCCGGACACGGTCAGCGCCAGCGCCGCCGCGCCGATGCCCAGGATGTCCACCGCCCCGTGCAGCACCGCCTGCCGCCATCGGTGCCTGCGGGCGGTGCCGACCAGCACCACCACCGCCAGGCTCACCAGGACCGAGGGCACCCAGCCGTACAGCAGCAGCACCGCCAGGGTGAGCGCGGCGCCCGATCCGGTGCCGCCCCACCAGCGGTCGCGGCCGAGTGCCACCAGGTGGCCGACGATGATGCCGGTGAGGATGGCGAACGCCCAGCCCGGCGCGCCGCCGGGGAACAGGGCGTGACCGTCCGCCAGTATCCGTGCCACGCCCGCCGTGAGCGCCAGCGCGGCACCGGCTACCAGCCCTCCGCGCAGCACCGCCGGGGGTACCGGCGGCACGGCGGACCGCCGTCGGCGCGAAGCCGGTTCGGCGCTGTCCGTCGGTTTCATGCCCGTCCCTCTCACAGCCGGGGGTGCTGCGCCTGTTGGTCGCCACGCCCGGCGTTGGGACTGATGCCCGGCAGGAGCGCTCCTCAACAGTAGGCCGGATAAGCCTGCCGCGGGCAGCGATCCACCGTGGTTGCCCGAATGGAACACTGCTTCCCTCATCCTTCTGGTATGCGCCGAACGGGTGACGTATACCTGTTATTCGGTCGGGTTGACCGCCACCTCACGAGCCGCGTCCGCACCCTGTTCGAGCAGCACGGCGAACCCCGCCTCATCGAGGATCGGCACCTTCAGCTGAACCGCCTTGTCATACTTCGAACCGGGGTTGTCTCCCACCACAACGAATCCGGTCTTCTTCGAAACAGACCCTGTCACTTTGGCGCCACGGCTGACGAGCGCCTCTTTCGCGCCATCTCGCGTGTACTCCTGGAGGGTTCCGGTTACCACCACGGTGAGCCCTTCGAGTGGCCGGGGGCCTTCGTCCGAGCCCTCCTCGGTGAAACGGACACCGGCGGTCCGCCACTTCTCGATGATCTCCCGGTGCCAGTCCTCGGCGAACCACTGTTTGAGCGAGGCGGCGATGGTCGGGCCGACGCCCTCCACGGCCGCCAGCTCCTCCTCGTCGGCCTCGGCGATGCGGTCCAGGTCACGGAACTCGCGGGCCAGCGCCTCGGCCGCGACCGGCCCGACATGGCGGATCGACAGCCCCGTGATGATCCGGGCCAGCGGACGCTCCCTGGCCGCCGCGATGTTCTCCAGCATGGCCAGGGTGTTCTTCTTCGGCTCGCCCTTCTGGTTGGCGAAGAAGGTGACGACCTTCTCCTCACCGGTCTTCGGGTCGCGCTTGGGCAGGCCGGTGTCCGGATCGAGCACGTAGGACCTGATGGGCAGCAACTCCTCGACGGTCAGGCCGAACAGATCGCCCTCGTCGCGCAGCGGCGGCTCCGCGGGCTCCAGCGGCTGGGTGAGCGCGGTGGCCGCCACGTAGCCGAAGTTCTCGATGTCCAGGCACTTGCGGCCCGCCAGGTAGTAGACGCGCTCCCGCAACTGGGCGGGGCAGTAACGGGCGTTGGGGCAGCGCAGGTCGACGTCGCCCTCCTTCATCGGCTGCAACGCCGCGCCGCAGTCGGGGCATTCGGCGGGCATCACGAACTCCCGCTCGGTGCCGTCCCGCAGGTCCACCACCGGGCCCAGGATCTCCGGGATCACGTCACCGGCCTTGCGCAGCACCACGGTGTCACCGATCAGCACGCCCTTGGCCTTGACCACGTCCTGGTTGTGCAGCGTGGCGAACTCGACCTCGGAGCCCGCCACCGTCACCGGCTCCACCACCGCGTACGGCGTGACCCGCCCGGTGCGGCCGACGCCGACCCGGATGTCGACCAGCTTGGTGTTGACCTCCTCCGGCGGGTACTTCCACGCGATCGCCCAGCGCGGTGCCCGCGAGGTCGAGCCCAGGCGGCCCTGGAGCGCGATCTCGTCCAGCTTGACCACCACACCGTCGATCTCGTGCTCGACGGAGTGCCGGTTCTCGCCGTAGTACGCGATGTACTCGCGCACCGCCTCGATGGAGTCGACCACCTTGTAGTGAGCGGCGGTCGGCAGGCCCCACTCGTGCAGCAGTTCGTAGGCGTGCGACTGGCGGTCGATGTCGAAGCCGGTACGGGCGCCGATGCCGTGCACCACCATGTGCAGCGGACGGCTGGCGGTGATGCGCGGGTCCTTCTGTCTGAGCGAGCCCGCCGCCGCGTTGCGCGGGTTGGCGAACGGCTTCTCACCGGCCTCCACCAGGCGGGCGTTGAGCGCCTCGAACTCCTCCATCGGGAAGTAGACCTCGCCGCGGACCTCGACCAGCTCCGGGATCCGGTCGCCCTTGAGACGGTTGGGGATCTCGCCGATGGTACGGATGTTGGGCGTGATGTCCTCACCGGTGCGGCCGTCGCCCCGGGTGGCGGCGCGGGTCAGCCGCCCGTGCTCGTAGGTGAGGTTGACGGCCAGGCCGTCCACCTTCAGCTCGCACAGGAAGTGGTACGGCAGCCCGTCCAGGTCCTGGGCGACGCGGTCCGCCCAGGCCGCCAACTCGGCCTCGTCGAACGCGTTGTCCAGCGAGAGCATCCGCTCGCGGTGCCGGACCTCGGTGAACTCGGTGGCATAGGTCCCCCCGACCTTCTGGGTCGGCGAGTCGGGCGTGCGCAGCTGCGGGTACTCCTCCTCCAGCTCCTCCAACTCGCGCATCAGCCGGTCGAATTCGGCGTCGCTGACGACCGGCGCGTCCTTCACGTAGTACCGGAAGCGGTGCTCCTCGACCTGTTCGGCCAGTTGGGCGTGCCGCTCCCGTACCTCTGCCGGTGTCTCCATGCCGGTCCTCCGTTGTCCTCATTGCGCGCTGCGGGCGGCTACTCAGGGTCGTCGACGAGTGTCCTGGCCGCCTTGACGCAGTGCGCCAGCGCCGCGCGGGCGTACGCTGGCGAGGCGCCCGCGAGACCGCACGCCGGAGTCACCACCACGGACTCCGCGAGGGTCCCCGGTGCCAGCCCCAGCCTGCGCCACAACGACCGGACACCACTGACGCTACCGGCAGGGTCTGACAATGCCCTCGAATCGGTGCCCGAATCCGCGTCCGCGCCGGGCACCACTCCGGCGAGCAGTTTGACGCCTCCTTCAACCGCTTCCCCGATGGCGTCCCACTCACGCTCCGTGAGCAGCGCGAAGTCGAACGACACACCGGTGAAACCGGAGCGCCGCAGCAGCGCGAACGGCACGGCGGGGGCGCACGAATGCGCGATCACCGGCGTGCGCACCGCCGCCACGACCTGCCGCAACGCGCCCTCGACCACCGCTCGGTCCACCACCCGGTACGTCCGGTAGCCGCTTGCGGTGCGCACCTGCCCGCGCAGTACGGCGGCGAGCGACGGCTCGTCCAGTTGCAGCACCACCTCGGCGCCCGGCACTCGGCGCCGCACCTCCGCCACGTGCTGCCGCAGGCCCTCGGCGAGCGAGGCGGTCAGGTCCCGGCAGGCGCCGGGGTCGCCGAGCGCCGCCTCACCGCCCTTCAACTCGACGCAGGCGGCCAGCGTCCACGGCCCCACGGCCTGCACCTTCAGCGGACCGGTGTACCCCTGGGTGAACTCCTCCAGCGCGTCCAGGTCCTCGCCCAGCCAGGCCCGGGCGCGCCGGGTGTCGCGGCCCGGCCGGTCGCCGAACCGCCAGCCGCTGGGCTCAACCCGGGCGTACAGCTCCACCAGCATGCCGAGGGAGCGGCCGATCATGTCGGCGCCCGGTCCGCGTGCGGGCAGCTCCGGCAGGAACGGCAGCGCTTCCACCGTTCCGACGGCGGTGCGCGCGGCCTCCCGCGCGTCGCCGCCGGGCATGGATCCCACGCCGGTGGCCGCTCCGACGGGCGGCTCGAAAGGGCGGGGCTGGGTTTCGTTGTCCGTGCTCACGCCCTGAGCGTATGAGACGGCCGGGGCGGGGCGCGCCCGGGCCGCGATCCAGGAAGATCTCCCACCGCCCGCCCGTCACCGCCCGACGCGGCACCGCCCGGGCCGGCCGCGGTTACCGGCTACCGTCCCGGGCGGATCGACAGTTCGGTGATCTCCGCGTCGCGCGGCAGGTCGAGGGCGGTGAGCACGGTCGTGGCGACCGACTCGGGGGCGATCCACCGCTGCGGGTCGTACTCCCTGCCCTCCTGCTGGTGCACCTTCTGCTGCATCGGGCTGGCGGTGCGGCCGGGGTGGATGCTGGTCACCCGTACCCCGTTGTCGTGCTCCTCGGCGCGCAGCGAGTCCGCCAGCGCCTTCAGGCCGTGCTTGCTGGCCGCGTACGCGCCCCAGTCGGGGTTGGCGCGCAGGCCCGCGCCGGAGTTCAGGAAGACCACATGGCCGCGGGCCAGCCGCAGTTGGGGCAGCAGCAGCCGGGTCAGCTCGGCGGGTGCGACGAGGTTGGCGGCGAGCGTACGGTTCCAGGTCTGCACGCTCGTCTCGGCGATCAGTCCGAGGTCCACCACGCCCGCGACGTGCAGCAGCGAGTCGAGCCGGTCGGGCAGCGTCTGGTGGCCGAACGCCCAGGACAACCGCTCCGGTTCGGCCAGGTCGCCGACGAGGGTGCGGGCGCCCGGGAAGGCCTCGGCCAGTTCCTTGGCGCGGCCCGCGTCCCGGGCCAGCAGCCACAGTTCGTCGCCGCGGTCGAGGAGACGGCGGGTGACCGCCGCGCCGATGCCGGAACCCGCTCCGGTGATCAGATGCGTACTCATGCCGCCATGCTGTCATCACCGGGCATCACTGGATGCCGACGGCCTCCTCCAGATAGGCCAGCGCGCCGACGCCGTCCTCGGCGAAGAACACCAGGTCGGCCAGCGGCAGTGGAAGGAAGCCCTCCTCCTCCATGCGCTGGAACTGCTGCCGGAGGCCGTCGTAGAAACCGGCCGCGTTGAGCAGCACCACCGGCTTGGTGTGCAGCCCGTGCTTCTTCAGTTCCAGTATCTCGGTGGCCTCGTCCAGCGTGCCGGTGCCGCCCACCATGATCACGATCGCGTCGGAGCGGGCCAGCAACTGCGCCTTGCGCTCGGCGAGATCGGCGGCCACCACCATCTCGTCCGCGTCTGTCCGCGCCTTGTCGCCCAGGAACTCCACGGACACCCCGACCAGGCGCCCGCCGTTCTCCCGCACGCCGTCCGCGACCACCTTCATCAGACCGACGTCGGACCCACCCCACACCAGGGTGTGGCCGCCCTTGCCTATGAGTTCCGCGAACTCCCGGGCGGGGGTGGTGTATCGCTCGTCCAGATCGGCCGCGGAGAGGAAGACGCAGATGTTCACACGGCTACGGTAGCCGCACCCTCGCGCCGCTCCGTCGTCGCGATGGTGGCCGAACCGACCACCCTGGTGCCGTCGTAGAGCACCACGGCCTGGCCGGGGGCGACTCCGCGTACCGGCTCGGTGAAGCGCACCCGCAGCTCCCCGTCGACGAGTTCGGCGGTGACCCGCGACTCGCCGCCGTGGGCGCGCAGTTGGGCGGTGTACTGGCCAGGGCCGGTCGGCGGGGTGCCGCACCAGCGGGGCTTGACGGCGGTCAGGGCCACCACGTCCAGGGCCTCGGCCGGGCCGACGGTGACCGTGTTGTTCACCGGGGAGATGTCCAGCACGTACCGCGGCTTGCCGTCGGCGGCCGGGGTGCCGATCCGCAGGCCCTTGCGCTGGCCGATGGTGAAGCCGTAAGCGCCCTCGTGGGTACCGAGTTTGGTGCCGTCCTGGTCCACGATGTCGCCTTCCGCGGTGCCCAGGCGCTTGGCCAGGAAGCCCTGGGTGTCGCCGTCGGCGATGAAGCAGATGTCGTGGCTGTCCGGCTTCTTGGCGACGGCCAGACCGCGGCGCTCCGCCTCGGCGCGGATCTCGTCCTTGGTGGTGAGGGTGTCGCCGAGGGGGAACATGGCGTGCGCGAGCTGCCGCTCGTCGAGCACGCCGAGGACGTACGACTGGTCCTTGGCGGCATCGCTGGCGCGGTGCAGTTCGCGGGTGCCGTCCTCGCGGAGCACGACCGTGGCGTAGTGGCCGGTGCACACCGCGTCGAAGCCGAGCGCCAGGGCCTTGTCCAGCAGCGCCGCGAACTTGATCTTCTCGTTGCAGCGCAGGCAGGGGTTGGGGGTGCGGCCGGCCGCGTACTCGGCGAGGAAGTCCTCGACGACGTCCTCGCGGAAGCGGTCGGCGAGGTCCCACACGTAGAAGGGGATGCCGATCACGTCGGCGGCGCGCCGGGCGTCCCGGGAGTCCTCGATCGTGCAGCAGCCACGGGCGCCGGTACGGAAGGACTGCGGGTTCGCCGACAGGGCGAGGTGGACGCCGGTCACGTCATGCCCCGCCTCGGCGGCCCGGGCAGCGGCGACGGCGGAATCCACCCCACCGGACATCGCCGCGAGCACCCGGAGGCGGCTGCCGTTACGAGGCCCGTTCGGGGCGCCTGGGAATTCAGTCATAGCCCTTCAAGAGTACGCGGCGCGGCGGACTGCCCGAGGGCCGGAGCATCGCCCTTCACGGCCAACCGCGCGCAACGGCGACCGAAGGCGCAGGGCCAAGGAGTGGGCGGGCGGGACGAACCCCCGAACGCCGGCCCGAGCGAACCCGCGTACCCCCTACGACAGCCCGGCGGCCCGGGCGCGCGAAACGACCGGGCCGATCGCCTCGCCCACCGCGGCGACATCCGCAGCGGTGGACGTGTGCCCGAGCGAGAACCGCAGTGACCCCCGCGCCCGAGCGGAATCCGCCCCCATCGCCAGCAGGACGTGGCTCGGCTGGGCCACCCCAGCCGTACACGCGGACCCGGTCGAGCACTCGATCCCCCGCGCGTCGAGCAGCAGCAGCAACGAGTCTCCCTCGCACCCGGGGAAGGAGAAGTGCGCGTTGGCGGGCAGCCGCCCCTCCGGCGTGGGATCGCCGTTGAGGATCGCGTCCGGCACCGCCTCCCGTACCGCGTCGACCAGCTGGTCGCGCAGTCCGCCGATCTGCCGGGCGAACTCCTCCCGCCGCCGCGCGGCCAGCGTGGCCGCCGTGGCGAACGCCACCACCGCGGGGGTGTCCAGCGTCCCGGAGCGGACGTCCCGCTCCTGCCCGCCGCCGTGCAGCAACGGCACCGGCGCCCACTCGCGGCGCAGCACCAGCGCCCCGACGCCGTACGGGCCGCCGATCTTGTGCGCGGTCACCGTCATCGCGTCCAGGCCCGAGGCGGCGAAGTCGACCTCCACCTGGCCGAAGGCCTGTACCGCGTCGGAATGCAGCGGAACCTCGAACTCCCGCGCCACGGCGGTGAGTTCCCCTATCGGGAAGACCGTGCCGACCTCGTTGTTGGCCCACATGATCGTGGCCAGCGCGACATCGGAGGGGTCGCGCCGGATCGCCTCGCGCAGCGCCTCGGGGTGCACTCTGCCGTGGCCGTCGACCGGCAGCCAGTCGATCCTGGCGCCCTCGTGGTCGGCGAGCCAGTGCACCGCGTCGAGCACCGCATGGTGTTCGACGGGGCTGGCCAGCACCCGGGTGCGGCGCGGGTCGGCCGCCCGGCGCGCCCAGTACAGGCCCTTCACCGCGAGGTTGTCGGACTCGGTGCCACCACCGGTGAACACCACCTCGCTGGGCCGGGCGCCCAGCGCGGCGGCGAGTGCTTCCCGGGACTCCTCGACCATCCGCCGGGCGCGCCGCCCGGCGGCGTGCAGCGAGGAGGCGTTCCCGGTGCTGGTGAGCTGCTCGGTCATCGCCTGGACCGCCTCCGGAAGCATCGGAGTGGTGGCGGCGTGGTCAAGGTAGGCCATGGTGGACCCGATTCTACGAGCCCGTCCGCCGCATCCGCGCCGGGCCGGGGGCCGGTCCAGGCCACCCGGCACCCCGCGGCGCGGCCCAGAGCCAAACACCCCCACGGCAGTCGGGCAGGGGGCAGCCCCCACCCGGGGGTCAGAGCAGGGGCGTGTCCCCGGCACGCCCCGGCCCACAACCAGTCGAGCGCGGCGGTGAGCAGAAGCCCGACGGCGAAGGGGCGGCCGGGTGGGCGTACCCCCCGACGCGCAAACCCTCAGCGCGACCGCGAACCGCCCACCGTGCGCGACGGCACCGCGAAGGCCGGCGGCGAACAGTTGGCGTGGGCGGCGCCCGCCGACAGCCGACGCTCAGCGAACCCGCGCCAACTGCCGTGACTGGGCCACCAACCGGTCCTCGGAGTCCCAGACCTCGCCGTCCTCCTCCAGGAATCCACCGGCCAGGTTGCGGGTGCGGGTGGCGATCCGCAGCAGTCCGGGCGCCGGGCGGCACCGTATGTGCACGGTGAGTTCAACGGTAGGCACCCAGCCGCCCAGACCGAGGTCGAAGGCGGTCGGCGGCAGCGCGTCCACCGCGAGCAGCAGCGACAGCGGGTCCGCGTCCCGGCCGTCGGCGAGGCCGAACCATGCCCGGATCTCGCCCCGCCCGCTGGGTTCGCCGAGCGCCCAGCCGGCGGTCCGCGGGTCCAGCCGGATGTCGAGCCGGTCGGTGATCTCGGTGCTGCCGGACGAGAACGCCGCCGCGTCCGCGACGCCCGGGCCGTCGGCCCTACCCACGCATCGCTCGTAGGGCGGGATGGCGAACGGCTTCGCGCTGGTGCGCACGTCGTCCGGGAGCGCGGCCAGGTCACCGTGGGTGGCGGTGACCCTGAGCCGTTCCACCTCCTGGCCCGCGCCGTCGGTCTGGAGCAGCCGTGCCTGGCCGGTGGACATGGTGCGCCCGGCACGGACCACGTCGGTGCGCACCACGGCGGGGCCCGGCCCCGAGGGGGTCAGATAGTGCGCGGTGATGGTGAACGGGTCGGGGTGCGGGAGGATTTGGCCGAGGGCGCGGGCCGCGGTGGCGAGCAGATAGCCGCCGTTGACCGCGCGCAGGATGGTCCAGCCCGCGGAGAGGTGGGCGTCGAAGACGCCCTGGTCGCCCGGCCGGGCGGTGACCGCCGTGTCACGGTCGAACTCGCTGTTCCCGATGGTCGCCTGTGCCATGGCGTGCACGGTACACCGAGAAGTTACCGGCCGGTAGCCCGGATTTGCGGGACGCGCCTCACAGCTGGTCCTGAGCCTCGGTCGCCGTACTGCGCCGGTGCCAGGCGCGCGGTGCCCGCCAGCCGTACCGCATCGCCAGCAGCCGCAGGACGAACGCGGCCACCGCCGCGCAGCCGCTGCCGAGCGCGTTGAGCGCGTGGAAGTGGATCAGCACCGCCACGATGGTCGCGCCGAGCAGCGCCGGAACGGCGTACAGGTCACGGTCCCAGCGCAGCAGCGACGGCACCTCCTGGGCGAGCACGTCACGGATCACGCCGCCGCCCACCGCCGTGGCGACGCCCAGCGCGGCCGAGAAGGTCAGGCCCAGGCCGTAGGCGTGCGCCTTGGTGGTGCCGGTGACGCAGAACAGTCCGAGGCCCGCGGCGTCCATCACCATCACCGCGCGGTTGATCCGCTCCACCTCGGGATGCAGGAAGAAGACCAGCACGGTGGCGGCGAACGGGGTCAGGAAGTAACCGAGGTCGGTGAAGGCCGCGGGCGGCACCGCGCCGATGATCAGGTCCCTGAGCACCCCGCCGCCGAGCCCGGTGACCTCGGCCAGCATCCACATGCCGAACACGTCGAGGTTCTTGCGGACCGCGAGCAGCGCGCCGGAGATCGCGAAGATGAAGATCCCGACCAGATCGAGCAGATGCTGCACGGAAGGGCTGAACAGCGCGGGGCTGAGCGGGTGGAGCGTCACGCGGACATTTCTACCGGCAACGGCCGTGGCCGACGTCGGCGCCCGCACCGTGCCTGTGAGTCCGCCGCATCCCGCACACAGGTGGTCAGCCGGGTCACGTAAGGTCACCGTGACATGTTCGGTACCACGTGGGGGGACCACCAGGGTGCGCAAAGTTTCTTCGTCCCGCGCCAGACGCCGCGTCAACCGCGCGAGACGTCGTGGAGTGATCGCCGCCGTCTCCGGAGCGGCGCTGCTCGCGGGGGCCTTCCTCTGGCCCAACGCCTCGGCGGTGACCGCCGAGTTCACCGAGGACCAGTCCATATCGGCCCAGGCGATACCCGACGAGGCGCCTCCGGCGCTGCCCGAGTCGCGCCGCTGGACCGCCAAGGACGCCAAGAGCTTCTGGACCGCGGCGCGGATGGCCGACGCCAAGCCGCTGCCGTTGCCCGACAACGCCAAGAAGCCCGTCCCGCACACCGGTAGGCCCGCACCGCACGGAGCGGCGAAGGCGGCGAGCCCGGCGCGCGGCGCGGTGCACGAGTTCAGCACGATGGACCTGCCGTCCTCATCACCCATCCCGACCGACAGCCCGACCGGCGGCGCGAGCAGCAGTCCCCCACCTGCTGCCGCCAGCACGACGCCGTCGGCACCGGCCAGCACACCGCCCGCCCCCGCGAGCCCCTCCGGCAGCCCGTCGCCGAGCCCCACCCCCTCGGCCAGCACCCCACCGCCGTCGCCCAGCCAGCCCTTCGCCGGGCTGCCGATGGTGGGCCGCATGTACCTGCTGCGCAACGGTGGTTCGTACTTCTGCACCGCGAGCGTGATCAACAGCCCGCACCACAACATCATCCTGACGGCAGGCCACTGCCTGGACACCGCGGCGCCCAACGACGCGATGGCCTTCGTGCCGCAGTGGACGGCCGCCAAGCCGCAGCCCTACGGCATCTTCCCGGTCAACCAGGACTCCGAGGGGCGCGGCCGGGTCTGGATCGATCCGCGCTACTACGACCGCGGACGCGTACAGGGCGACCAGTGGGACGTGGCCTTCGCGGAGGTCGGTCCGGGTACCAACGGCAAGCAGGTGCAGGACGTGGTCGGCGGCAACGACCTTGCCACCGGCCGTGGTTACGCCTTCGGCAACGTCACCCTGGTCGGCTACCCGGGCGACGCCAGCCAGCCGCTGACCTGCACGTCCAGTACCACCCAGTTCACGCCGACCGACGGCACCCCGGGCTCGTTCCTGCGCATCGGCTGCCAGGGCTACAAGACCGGTACCAGCGGCGGGCCGTTCCTCGCCGACTTCAACCCGCAGACCGGTACCGGCGATGTGGTCGGCAGCATCGGCGGCTGGGACACCGGCGGCCCCACGGCGGACGTCTCCTACAGCGCCAACTACGGCACCGACATCCAGAACCTGTACAACACCGCCGTCTCCGGCGCCGCGCCCGCGCGGCCCAACGTCCTGCCGAGCGCCTCGACGATGGCGCACGCCAGCGCCATCGCCTCCGGGTACTTCACCCCCTCCCCCACGCCCGGCAAGGACTACGGCGACATGATCGTGCGCTGGTCCGACGGTGAACTCACGCTCTACCGCGGGGCCGGCAACGGCCGGTTCGACAAGGAGATCCAGCTCGCCAAGTCCGGCTCGGTGTGGAGCAAGGCGGTCTCCATCACCGCGGGTGACTTCGTCGGCGCCAACACCTATGACCTGGTGGTGCGTTGGACCGACGGCAGCCTGTCGCTCTTCCCGGACGTGGACGCCACCGGCCTGCACAAGCAGATCGTTCTGGTGAAGCCCGGGTCGCTGTGGCAGCACGCGGCGTCCATCACCGCGGGCCGCTTCTCCAGCACCGACAAGTGGCCGGACGACCTGATCGTGCGCTGGTCCGACGGTGAGCTGACGCTCTACCCGGACGTGGACGGCAAGGGCCTGCACAGCCAGGTGCAGCTCGCCAAGCCGCACTCGGTGTGGACCCACGCCAGCAGCGTCGCCGCGGGCGACTTCGCGGGCAACAACACCTGGGACCTGATGGTCCGTTGGTCCGACGGCGAGCTGGACGCCTATCCCGACGTCGACGAGCACGGCGTCAAGACCGAGGTCCGCGAGCGCAACGCCAGCCCCCTGTGGACCAACGCCACCCTGACCACCTCGGGCAACTACGGCACCGGTCCCTGGAACGACGACTACGTGGTCCGCTGGTCCGACGGCGAACTGTCCATGTACGGCAACACCGGCAAGGCCCTGGGCCAGGAGTCCGTGCTGGTCACCCCGTCCGCCAACACCAACCTGCCCCCGGTCCGCGGGTAACTGGTGCCGTCCGCCGTGGAGTTGGCCTGGAAATCGCTGGTGTCCAACTCCACGGCGAACGGCTCCGGCAGCCGGATCGGAGTGTCAACACGCTGCGGTCTCAGCTGGTGACGCCGTGATCACCACGGGCATCGTATGCCGAAGCGCCCTCACCACACGTCCCGTTCCTCCGACAGTACGGCATATACCCCTTTCCGATCACTCTTTCGAGACCTCCACCCCCTCCGGAAAATGGCAGGCCACCCGCTGCCCCGGCCGGAGCTCGCGTAGCGGGGGTTCCTGTGCCGCGCACAGGTCCGTCGCCTTCCAGCAGCGGGTGTGGAAGCGGCAGCCGGGGGGTGGGGCGATGGGGGACGGGACGTCGCCGGTGAGCAGGATGCGGTCCCTGTGGTGGCGTCGGGTGGGGTCGGGAACGGGGACGGCGGACAGCAGGGCGCGGGTGTACGGGTGGGCGGGGTGGGCATAGAGGGCCGACTGGTCGGCCAACTCCACGACCCGGCCGAGGTACATCACGGCCACCCGGTCGGAGACATGGCGGATGACGGACAGGTCATGGGCGATGATGACGTAGGTCAGCCCCAGCCCGCTCTGGAGGTCGGCCAGTAGGTTGACCACCTGAGCCTGGATGGAGACGTCGAGGGCGGAGACCGGTTCGTCGGCCACGACCAGCCGCGGCTTGAGGGCCAACGCCCGGGCGATGCCGATGCGTTGCCGCTGGCCGCCGGAGAACTCGTGCGGATAGCGGTTGTAGTGCTCCGGGTTGAGCCCTACGAGTTCCAGCAGTTCCTGCACCGCCCTGCGGGTGCCGCCCGTCGGCTTCACACCCTGGAGCCTGTAGGGCGCGCCGACGATGGTGCCCACGGTGTGGCGCGGGTTGAGCGACGAGTACGGGTCCTGGAAGACCATCTGCACGTCGCGCCGGAGTGGCCGCATGGCGGCCGTGCCCAGGTGGGTGATGTCGCGGCCCGCGAACTCCACGCTGCCGCCGGTGGGTTCCAGCAGCCGGGTGAGCAGCCTGCCCAGGGTGGACTTGCCGCAGCCTGACTCCCCCACCAGGCCCAGCGTCTCCCCGGGCCACACGTCCAGGTCGACGCCGTCGACCGCCTGCACGGCGCCGTGCGCACGCCGCAGCAGCCCCTTGGCGAGCGGGAAGTGCTTGACCAGGCCGATGGCCCTCAGCAGCGGTTCGGTGGCGGTGGTCATCTGCCGGCCTCCCAGATGCGGTCGCGGTCCGCCACCGGCAGATGGCAGGCGGCGAAGTGCCGCCGCGCCACCTCGCGCAGCTCCGGTACGGCGGTGCGGCTGGCCCCGGCGGTCAGTTCGGCATACGGGCAGCGCGGGTGGAAGGCGCAGCCGGACGGCACGTTGATCAGGCTGGGCGGGGCGCCCCTGACCGGTGTGAGGCGTGCGCCGCGCTCCCGGTCGAGCCGGGGCATGGAGCCCAACAGGCCCCAGGTGTAGGGGTGTTGGGGTGCGCGGAAGACCCGTTCCGCGGGGCCGCGCTCCACACATCGTCCGGCGTACATCACCAGGATGTCGTCGGCGAGTTCGGCGACCACGCCGAGGTCGTGGGTGATGACGATGACGGCCGAGCCGAACTCCCTTTGCAGGTCCCGGATCAGGTCGAGGATCTGCGCCTGGACGGTGACGTCGAGCGCGGTGGTCGGCTCGTCGGCGATCAGCAGGTCCGGGTTGTTGACCAGGGCCATGGCGATCATCACGCGTTGCCGCATACCGCCGGAGAACTGGTGCGGGTGGTCGTCGAAGCGCCGGTCGGGCCGTGGGATGCCGACCCGGCCGAGGAGTTCGACCGCGCGGGCGCGTGCGGCGGCCTTGCCGACCGGGTGGTGCACCCGGTACGCCTCGCTGATCTGGGCGCCCACCGTGTAGTACGGATGCAGCGAGGACAGCGGATCCTGGAAGATCATCGCCATCTCCCGCCCGCGCAACCGCCGCACCTCGTCCGGGGCGGCGGCGGTCAGTTCCTGCCCGGCGAGCCGGATCTCACCGGAGATCCGGGCCCGCCCGCGCCCGTACTGCCCGACCCCGTGCAGTCCCATCACCGCCAGCGAGGTCACCGACTTGCCGGAGCCTGACTCGCCGACGATGCCCAGGGTGCGCCCGCGGGACAGTTCGAAGGAGAGCCCGTCAACGGCCCTGACCAGTCCGTCGTCGGTGGGGAAGTGCACCTTCAGGTCCCGCACCGACAGAAACGCTTGGGCCTCGTCCGTCATGTCAGCCTCACTCTGGGGTCGGCCACGGCGTACAGCAGGTCCACGACGAGGTTGGCGACGATCACGAAGAACGCGGCGACCATGGTCACCCCGAGGATCACCGGCAGGTCCTGGTCGCTGATGGCCCGGACCGCCGCCTGCCCGAGCCCCTGGAGGCTGAACGTGGTCTCGGTGAGGATCGCGCCGCCGACCAGTGCGCCGAGGTCCAGGCCGAGGATGGTCAGCACCGGTGTCATGGCGGCCCGCAGCGCGTGCCTGCGGATCACCACCGGTTCCGCAAGTCCCTTGGCGCGGGCGGTCCTGATGTAGTCCTCGCCGAGGATCTCCAGCATGGTGGCCCGGGTGAGCCGGGCGTACATCGCCGCGTACAGGAACGCCAGCACGATCCACGGCAGCAGCAGGCCCCGCGCCCATGCCAACGGGTTCTGGGTGAACGGCACGTAGCCCACCGTCAGCCAGTGCAGCTTGTAGGTGAACACGGCGAGCGCCAGCATCCCGGTGAAGTAGATCGGCAGCGACACCCCGGCCAGAGCGGCGGTCATCGCGGCCCGGTCCCACAGGCTGCCGCGGCGCAGCGCGGAGAGCACCCCGGTGGCCACCCCGACCGCCAGCCACAGTACGCACGCGCCGATCGCCAGTGAGAAGGTGACCGGGAAGCGGTCGGTGAGCAGCGGCCACACCGGCTGCTCGGTCTTGAAGGAGTAGCCGAAGCAGGGCGCCGCGCAGTGCGTGACGTCCGCGCCGTCAGCGTAGTCGCGACCGGCGACCAGCCCCCGGATGAACCGGGCGTACTGGACGATCACCGGTGCGTCCAGCCCCAGCTTCTTGCGGATCCCGGCGATGGCGGCGGGGTCCGCCTGCCGTCCCGCGAACAGTGCCGCCGGGTCGCCCCCGGTGAGCTTGGGGACCAGGAAGAAGATGCCGAAGGTGACCAGCGTGACCACCAGCAGCATCACCACGACGGCCGCCAGCCGCCGCAGGAGGTAGGCCGACACGGCGCCCCGCCCCCTTTACTTCGCGCCCTCGACGCCCAGCGACACGAAGTCGTACTTGCCGCTGTAGGAGGTGGCGATGTACGCGTTGGTCAGCCGGTCGCTGCGCCACAGCAGTGCCTTGTCGTAGACGATCGGCAGGTAGTAGGCGTCCTCCATCACCCGGTGGTTGATGTCGGAGTACAGCTGGCCGGCCTTGTCGGCGTCGGTGGTGGCGATGGCCTGGTCGAACTCGCCGTTGATTGCGGGGTCGTTGATCTCCGAGTAGTTGTTGTTGCCGTTCGGCAGGATGAACCGGCCGTCCACCAGCGGCTGCAGAAAGCCCTGGCCGGTGTAGAAGTCCGGCCCCCAGCCCATGATGATCAGGCCGTAGCCCTTCTTGTGGACCACGTTGGGCACGCCGATGATGTTCGGTGTCTGCGCGCCGTCGTACTGGTCGATCTGGGTGTTGATGCCGACGGCCTTGAGCGAGGCCTGGAGGGCGACGGCGGAGGCCACCTCGGCGGGCTTGTTGTTGCGCACCGCGATGGTGGTGGAGAAGCCGTTCGGCTTTCCGCACTGCTGGAGTTCGGACCTGGCCTTGGCGAGGTCCGGCGCGCCGCCGTTGCTGGTCTGGCCGAACGGGTCGTACTTGACGTCGGCGCCCTTGACGCCGTCGGGCAGCATGTTGGTGCCGATGTCGCCGCCCGCGACCGGGCCGCCGCGCGCGGTCTGCAGCGCCTTGTGGTCGGCCGCGTAGATGACCGCCCTGCGGCAGTGGATGTTGTCGAGCGGCTTGATGGCCGGGACCAGTGAGACGTAGCGGATGTAACCGGTGGTGGGGTCGTCGGTGCTCGCCTTGAGCTTCGGGTCCTGCAACACCTTTACCCTGGCGGCCTGTTGGAGCCCGGTCTGGTTGAGGTCGAGGTCGGCGTCACCGCCCAGCATCTTGCTGTCCAGGTCGTCCGCGTTGGAGCCGTAGGTGACCTCGACGCGGTCCGGCAGGGCGGGGCGGATCGGGTCGGAGGACTTGTTCCACCTGTCGTTGCGGACCAGCACGAGCGTCTTGTTGGGCTGGTAGGTGAGGAACTTGTACGGGCCGTCGGAGAACGGCCGCAGCCCGTACTTGGCCCCGGTGTCCTTGGACCGCTTGACCGGCGAGCCCTCCGGCAGCGCCAGCATCTGCTCGAAGTCGCCGTTGGGCTTGGCCAGGTGGAAGACGACGGTCTGGCTGTCCGGGGTGTCGATCGACTTCAGCCCCAGCTTGTCGGACGAGGGGTCCTTGTACGGGCCGGGGTACTTCTGGCCGTCGTCGAGGTTCTGCATCAGCCAGATCGGACCGCCGGTGATCACGTCCTGCGCCCAGGTGCGTTCGATGCCGTACTTCACGTCCTGGGCGGTGACGGGCGAGCCGTCCTCCCAGGTGGCACCGGATCTCAGGTGGTACGTGTACGTCCTGCCGCCGTCCGTGACCTGCGCCAGCGAGGTGGCCAGGTCCGGCACCAGCCTCAGGCTGGCGTTGCCCGGTTTGTTGTCGTACGTGATGAGCTGGCGGGTGTAGTAGCGGGCGAAGTCCCACATGAAACCGTAGTAACCACGTTGCGGGTCGAGCGAGTCGAAGTCCTGGGCGGCGGTGAACCGCAGGGTGCCGCCCTTGGCGGTGGACGGGTGGACGACGCCGGTGGCCGCGGTGTTGAAACCGGCCGCCGTGCCGCCGCCGCTGGAGCCGGAGCCGCCGCTGCACGCGGCCGTGCCGAGCAGTGCGGCGAGGGCGACGGCGGATCCTGCCGCCAGGGTGAGCCGGGTGGACCGAGGGGACATCACGGGTGTCTCAACCTCCATGATCGGTCGGCGCGTTGGTGGGTTCAGCGGGTGCCCTTCGGGTCCAGCGCGTCACGCACACCGTCGCCGAAGAGGTTGAAGGCCAGCACGGTGACGAAGATCGCCAGGCCCGGGATGATCATGAACATCGGGTCCGCCTGGAAGACGGTGACGGCCGTCGCGAGCATCTGGCCCCAGGACGGCGTGGGCGGCTTGACCCCGGCGCCGAGGAAGCTCAGCGCCGCCTCGGTGAGGATGTTGGTGGGGATCATCAAGGTGGTGTACACGGTGATCGGCGCGATCAGGTTGGGCAGCAGCTCCCGGAAGAGGATGTAGCCGCGGCCCGCGCCCAGGCTTCGCGCCGCCTCCACGTACTCGCGCTCGCGCAGCGCCAGGGTCTGGCCGCGCACGATCCGCCCGACGTAGGGCCAGCCGAAGAAGCCGATCACCACGATCAGCACCGCCATCCGCACCCCGGAACCGGTGAACCCCCACAGCGAGTCGGGCACCACGGATACCAGCGCGATGATGAACAGCAGTTGGGGAAACGCCAGCAGCAGATCCATCACCCTGCTGACCAGCGCGTCCACCCAGCCGCCGAAGTACCCGGCGACGATGCCGAACAGGGTGCCCAGCAGCACCGCGACCACCGCGGCCAGGAACGCCACCAGCAGCGACACCCGCGCCCCGTAGACCACCCTGCTGAACATGTCGCGGCCGTTGACCGGTTCCACCCCGAACAGGAAGTGGCGGCTGATGCCGCCGAAGGGGTGGATCGGCGTGCCCAGGTTGGGGTCGATCTGGTCCTCGTGCAGTTGGTCCGGCGGATGCCCGAGCAGGCCGACGATCTGCGGCGCGAAGACCGCGACCAGGACCAGCAGTACGACGACCGCGCCCCCGACGAGCGCGACCTTGTCGCGCCTGAGCCGCAGCCAGGCGATACGGCCCGGGGAGCGGCCCTCGATGGCCTTGGCCGGAAGGTCGGCGGTGATGTCGGCGGGCGCGGAACCTGCTGCGCCGGGCTCGTGCGGCGGTGCGCTCATCGGTCCTCGTGGGTCCTCGGCCGGAGATCTCCGGCGGCGGCGGAGGGGGCGACGTACGTGGGGCACCTTGCGGCGCGAGTCTGTTGTGTGACCTAGATCACTAGCCAGATCCCGGGGGGAATGGATGCGCAACCGTGATCTGGGCAGTGACCTTCCGTTATCGCTCTGTCGTTAACGGACAGGCACAGCCGTGTTTCCGGAAGATACGGTCGTCCCATGGACAACCGACTACGAGCCGTCTGCGACCTGATGGTTCCCGTCGTCCGCGAGATGGCCGGGCTGCACGAGTACGACGGTGTCGTACAGGACCTGTCGCCGGAGGGCGTACGGCGCTCGCTGACCGCGCTGGCCAGGGCCCGGCGGGACACGCCGGTCCGCCGCGACCCGCATGACGAGGCGCATCTGGCGGTCTTCGAGGAGGGGCTGCGGGTGCAGTTCGGTGAGCTGGAACTGCACCGCAGGGACCCCTATCTGCACCTGTCGAACCTCGAACTCACCGCGTACGACCGGGAGTACGCGCCCGCGCCGGAGCGCGCCGCGGCCCGCCGCAGGCACCTCGCCCAGTGGCCGGACGCCGTGGACGCCGCGATCGCCTCGCTGGACCAGGTCAGCGCACCGGTGGCGAGCGCACTGCTGACGGCGGTACGCGGCCTGGCGGCCGGGCTCGATCCGGCACGGGACCAGGAGACGGCCACCGCGCTCGTCGCACACCAGCGGCTGGTCGCGCACATCGCCCGGGCCGCGGAGACCGGTGATCCGGACCCCCGGCTGGGCGGCGCGGCGCTCGCCGCCCTGATGGGTAGTCAGGAAGGTGTGGACGTCGACCTGTCGGCGCTGGCCGAGACGGCGGAGCGGGAACGGCAGCGGCTGGCCGAGCTGTTGGCAGAGGCCTGCCGGGCGCTCGATCCGCACAGGCCGGTACGGGAGTTGGTGCCCGAGCTGCTGGCGGACCACCCCGACGCGGACGGGGTGATCCCCGAGGCGGCCGAACTGGCCGCCGAGGTCATCGAGTTCACCCGCGAGCGTGGACTGGTGCCGTACCTCGACGGGGAGTGCCGGGTCGGCCCGGCACCGGAGTCCCGGCGCTGGTCGTCGGCGATGATGACGTGGGCGGCACCGTTCGAGGCCGACGCCCCCTCCTGGTACCACGTCACTCCGCCCGGCGCGGGGTGGTCCGCGGCCGAGCGGGAGGAGTGGCTGACCCTCTTCAGCCGCACCGGGCTGCCCTCGGTGACCGTGCACGAGGTGGCCCCCGGGCACTTCGCACACGGCCGGGCGCTGCGGCACGCTCCCACCGACGTACGGCGGGCACTGCACTCGTTGACGTTCTGCGAGGGGTGGGCGCACTACGCCGAGGAGATGTGCCTGGAGGAGGGGTTCCGGGCGGGCGATCCGCGGTTCACCATCGGGGTGGCGTTGGAGGCGCTGGTGCGGGTGACCCGGCTGACCTGCGCCATCGGACTGCACACCGGTGCGATGGATGTCGTGGAGGCCACCGAACTCTTCGTCCGCGACGCGCACCTGGCCCGTGCGGCGGCCGCGTCGGAGGCCCGCCGCGGCACGTTCGACGCGGCGTACGGCCGCTACACGTGGGGCAAGCTGGAGCTTCTTCGCCTCCGCGAGGAGGCCAGGAAGCGGTGGGGTTCCGGGTTCACCCTCCAGCGCTTCCACGCCGCGCTGCTTTCCCTTGGCTCCCCGCCACTGGGCCTGCTGCCCGCAGCGCTGTCCGGCTGACACCGGGGGTGCGTCTTGAGTGGCGGTGCGCTTCTGGGTGCGGTGCGTTCGGGCACCGCGCCGCCCGTGGCGGGATCGGTCTGGGAGGCAAGCCCCCAGCCTCCCGGCTAAGGGGTGCACCCACTCGCACCGGGGCGCACCCAACTACTCGTCCTCGCCCGGGGCTTGCCCCCGAGGTGAATCCACGGCGGCGAGCAGCCCCCGCGGCAGACGCCGACGGTGTCAAAGCGCGCCGGAGCCCCGCGAACTCCCGTCGGCGAGGCGCTAGTAGGGGCGTTGCGGCCAGCCCGGGGTGGGCGGGGGCCAGGCCGCGCTCCCGGCCGACGGCGCCGGGGCCTGGCCCGCCGCGCGGTCGTAGAACGGCCGCGCGGCCCGCATCCACATCGCCACGGGATCGAACTCGTCGGCCAGTGACACCGTGGACAGCGCCAACCCGTCCGGCGCCGCCGCGGCGGCCTGCCGCATCATCGTCTGGACCGCCTCCACCGCGTGCGGCCCCGTCTCGTACAGGCCGACGCCGATCGCCAGGAAGGGCTCGCCGAGCGTCGGCCGTACCCAGGCCACGCACAGCGTGCGCACCGCCGGCGTGTGCTGGGCGTGCTGCGACAGCGCGGCGTAGAACTGCGGCATCTGCACGGTGGGTTCACTGATCTGCAGCGGCCCGGCGGGCAGCCGGTCGAGCCCGCAGGCGATCCGCCGCAGGTCGAGCCAGGGCACTCCGACGCCCCCGCCGGGGGCGTGCGGGTTGAGCCACAGCCCGTACCGCTCCCGGTACAGTTCGGCCGCGACCTCGCGCCCGGTGACCAACTCGTGCGCCCGGTTCCACCCGCTGGCCGCCAGCTCCTGCGCGGAGGTGACGCACGGCGCGTACCCGTACCCGCCGACGTCCATGTTCCCGTACTGCGCGTCGGGCGAGCCGGGTTGGCCATGCCAGAGCAGCATCCACACCTGCCCGTCGGCCAGTGCGCGCAGCAGCGCCTCGTACATGTCGTAGCGGCCGGGCGCCACTTGGCGCAGCGCGTCCTCCACGCCTGCGTTCACTTAGGGGTCCGCCCCTTCCGTCGCTCGGTCCGCCCCGTCCGCCAATCAGGCCCCCCAGCCTAGCGGCGGGGCCCCAGAAGGGCCCGGGTCCCCGCTCTCAGTCGCGCGCGAAGAACGGCCGAACGCGTTCGTGCATCCAGTCGCCCACCGGATCCTGGGCGACGTCCAGCAGCACCAGGTTGACCGTCCACGGCACCGGCACCGCGCCGAGGGCGCGGCCGAGCGCGTTCATCGCGGCGGCCCGGTCCTCCTCCTGCCAGCGGTCCAGCTCGACGCCGACGAACAGCGTCGGCGGCTGTCCCTCCACCGACCCCAGCACGCGGCGTGCCGAGAGCACCACAGGGGTGATCGCGAACTCGCCCGCGGCGGCCGCGAGGAAGTCCACCGGCTCGTCGTCGGGCCCCGGCTCCCACAGCCGTACCCGGCCGCCGCCCGGCGCCCCGCCCCGGCAGAACTGCTCGACCGCGGCGGCGGGCAGCCGCAGCCCCACCGCGCCGTCGGGGTTGATCGCGATACCGGCCCGCGGTGGCAGCCCGCGGGCGAACTCCAGCGCGGGTGCGACCGCGAAGGGCATTCCGGGCGCGACCCGCACCAACTGCTCCTCGGAGCTGAACACCGGTATGTACGCGGCGCCGTCCAACTCCATCGCGGGCAGGTCGAGATCGGGGCTGTCCGGCCCGCCGCCGTTCGGCAGCGGCACCCACAGCGGGGAGCGCCCGAGCACTTCGAGCACCCGCGGAATGGCGCCGGGCTCACCGAGCGCGGCGGAGAGCACCTCTTCCAGTTCGTTGCCGGGCCAGCCGCCGCCGTGCGGCAGCCCGGGCTGCGCGGTCCCGTACGGCTCGTGCTCCCCCGATCCGTAGCCGTACTGCGCCGGAACGTTCATCTCCACCCCACCTGCGGTCATCGTCGTGCCTGGCGGAACCCTAGCGGCCCTGGCCGGTACGCCGCGCGGCGTGTAATGATGCACGCGCCAACTCCATACCGGCCGTTCGAGTCCGTGCGGGAGAGTTCCCGGCGACGTGCGAAAGCGTCACCGGGGCGCCGAAGGAGCAAGTCCTCCCTTGAATCTCTCAGGCCCCGTTACCGCGCGGATGAGGCACATCTGAAAAGCGGGTGGCCCCGGCCACCCCACCCAAGGTGCAAACCGCGCCCCGTCCGGGCCGTGGTGAACCTCTCAGGTTCGATGACAGATGGGGAGGATTGTCATCGCCACGCCTCATCGTCCGCACCTGGGAGCCCGTAAATGACCACCGCCCCCGCCGCTCCACGCCGTACCGCGCTGGACGCGGTGCACCGCGCGCTCGGCGCGACCATGACCGACTTCGCGGGCTGGGACATGCCGCTGCGCTACGGAAGCGAGCGCGACGAGCACAACGCCGTGCGCAACACCGCCGGGCTGTTCGACCTCTCGCACATGGGCGAGATCACCGTCACCGGGCCGCAGGCGGGCGAGGCCCTGGACTTCGCGCTGGTCGGCCATCTGTCCGCGCTGGCGGTCGGCCGCGCCCGGTACACCATGATCTGCGCCGCCGACGGCGGGATCCTGGACGACCTGATCGTCTACCGCCTGGGCGAGGCCGAGTTCATGGTCGTCGCCAATGCCTCCAACGCCCAGGTGGTACTGGACGCGGTCATCGACCGGGTGTCCGGCTTCGACGCCGAGGTGCGCGACGACCGGGACGGCTACGCGCTGATCGCGGTGCAGGGCCCCCAGTCCCCCGCCATCCTGAAGTCGCTGACCGACGCCGACCTGGACGGCCTGAAGTACTACGCGGGCCTGCCCGGTACCGTCGCCGGCCGGCCCGCGCTGATCGCCCGCACCGGCTACACCGGCGAGGACGGCTTCGAGCTGTTCGTCTCCCCCGCCGACGCTGAAACGTTGTGGCAGGCACTCACCGACGCGGGCACGCCGTACGGGCTGGTTCCCTGCGGGCTGTCCTGCCGGGACACCCTGCGCCTTGAGGCGGGCATGCCGTTGTACGGGCACGAGCTGACGACGGCCCTGACGCCGTTCGACGCCGGGCTCGGCCGCGTGGTGAAGTTCGACAAGCCCGGCGACTTCGTCGGCCGCCGGGCGCTTGAGCTGGCCGCCGAGCAGGCCGCCGCGAACCCGCCGCGCAAGCTCGTCGGGCTGGTCGCGCAGGGCCGCCGGGTCCCGCGCGCCGGGTACCAGGTGACAGCCGAGGGCGGCACGGTGATCGGCGAGGTCACCTCCGGCGCGCCCTCGCCCACCCTGGGCAAGCCGATCGCCATGGCCTACGTGGACGCCGCGCACGCCGCGCCCGGCACGCCCGGCGTCACGGTGGACATCCGGGGCAGCCACGAGCCGTATGAGGTCGTGGCGCTCCCCTTCTACAAGCGGCAGCGTTGATCATCCGCTGACCGCCGATCCCATCAGCACGAAGGTCCCCAGGGCCGACCCGCCCGAACGCCCACCCGCCGCATCGGCACGGCTTTACATCCGGGAGAATTCCGTCATGAGCATCAACCCCCAGGAACTGCGTTACAGCAAGGAGCACGAGTGGATCTCCGCCGCCGAGGCGGGCGTGTCCACCGTGGGCATCACCTCGCACGCCGCCGACGCGCTCGGCGATGTGGTGTTCGTCCAGCTGCCGGAGGTCGGCGACAGCGTGACCGCGGGCGAGAGCTGCGGCGAACTGGAGTCCACCAAGTCGGTGAGCGACCTGTACGCACCGGTCAACGGCGAGGTCACCGAGGTCAACGAGGACGTGGTCAGCGACCCGTCGCTGGTCAACTCCGCCCCCTTCGAAGGCGGTTGGCTGTTCAAGGTCCGGGTCACCGAGGAGCCCGACGACCTGCTGACCGCCGACGAGTACACCGCCTTCATCAGCGGCTGACCGGGGAGAACCGATGTCACTGATCAACAGCTCGCTGCACGAGTTCGACCCGGAGGTCGCGGCGGCCGTCGACGCCGAGCTGCGCCGTCAGCAGTCCACCCTGGAGATGATCGCGTCGGAGAACTTCGCTCCGGTCGCGGTGATGGAGGCCCAGGGTTCGGTACTGACGAACAAGTACGCCGAGGGCTACCCCGGACGCCGCTACTACGGCGGCTGCGAGCACGTCGACGTCGCCGAGCAGATCGCCATCGACCGGGTCAAGGAGCTGTTCGGCGCCGAGGCCGCCAACGTCCAGCCGCACTCGGGCGCGCAGGCCAACGCGGCGGCGATGTTCGCCCTGCTCAAGCCGGGTGACACCATCCTGGGTCTGAACCTCGCGCACGGCGGGCACCTCACCCACGGCATGAAGATCAACTTCTCCGGCAAGCTCTACAACGTGGTGCCGTACCACGTCGACGCGCAGACCAACCGGGTCGACATGGCCGAGGTGGAGCGGCTGGCCAAGGAGCACCGGCCGCAGCTGATCGTGGCGGGCTGGTCGGCGTACCCGCGCCAGCTGGACTTCGCCGCGTTCCGCCGGATCGCCGACGAGGTCGGCGCGTACCTGATGGTCGACATGGCGCACTTCGCCGGTCTGGTGGCGGCGGGGCTGCACCCGTCCCCCGTGCCGCACGCGCACGTGGTGACCACCACCACGCACAAGACCCTCGGCGGCCCGCGCGGCGGCGTGATCCTGTCCACCGCCGAGCTGGCCAAGAAGATCAACTCCGCGGTCTTCCCCGGCCAGCAGGGCGGTCCGCTGGAGCATGTGATCGCGGCCAAGGCGGTGGCGTTCAAGGCCGCGGCCACCGAGGAGTTCCGGGAGCGGCAGTCCCGTACCCTGGAGGGCGCGAAGATCCTCGCCGAGCGGCTCACCCGGCCGGACGCGGTGGAGGCGGGCGTCTCGGTGCTCTCCGGCGGCACGGATGTGCACCTCGTCCTGGTCGACCTGCGCAACAGCGAGCTGGACGGCCAGCAGGCCGAGGACCGGCTGCACGGGATCGGGATCACGGTCAACCGCAACGCGGTGCCGAACGACCCGCGTCCGCCGATGGTCACCTCGGGCCTGCGGATCGGTACTCCCGCGCTGGCCACCCGTGGCTTCGGCGCGGACGAGTTCCGTGAGGTGGCGGACATCATCGCCGAGGCGCTCAAGCCGTCCTTCGACGCGGGGACGGCCGAGGGCCTCAGGGCGCGCGTGACGGCGCTCGCCACCAAGTTCCCGCTGTACCCGGGCCTGAACTAGCCCGCAGCCGGTTGACGGGGCACCGCGCACACTGGGAACAGTGCGCCGGTGCCCCGCGCCACGCACCACCCCTGCGCACCACCCGCGCGCCGACAAAGGAGTCCCATTGGCCATCTCGGTCTTCGACCTGTTCTCGGTCGGCATCGGCCCGTCCAGCTCGCACACGGTCGGCCCCATGCGCGCCGCCCGGCTGTTCGCCCTCCGGCTGAAGAACGAGGGCCTGCTGGCACACACCGTCTCGGTGCGCGCCGAACTCTTCGGTTCGCTGGGCGCCACCGGTCACGGGCACGGCACGCCGAAGGCGGTACTGCTCGGCCTTGAGGGCGACGCGCCGCGCACGGTGGACGTGGACACTGCGGACGACCGGGTGGAGCGGATCCGTACCTCCGGGCGGCTGCGGCTGCTCGACGCGCAGGAGATCGACTTCGACTTCGACCGTGACCTGATCCTGCACCGCCGCCGCTCGCTGCCGTACCACGCCAACGGCATGACGCTGTTCGCCTACGACGCCGAGGGCGCGCCGCTGCTGGAGAAGACCTACTACTCGGTCGGCGGCGGTTTCGTGGTGGACGAGGACGCGGTCGGCGAGGACCGGATCAAGCTCGACGACACTGTCCTGAAGTACCCGTTCCGCACCGGTGACGAACTGCTGCGGATGGCGCGGGAGACCGGTCTGTCGATTCCGGCGCTGATGCTGGAGAACGAGAAGGCATGGCGCACCGAGGCGGAGATCCGCGCCGGGCTGCTGGAGATCTGGCAGGTCATGCAGGACTGCGTACGCCGCGGCATGACGCGTGAGGGCATACTCCCCGGCGGCCTGAAGGTGCGCCGCAGGGCGGCGGCCGCCGCCCGCCAGCTGCGTGCCGAGGGCGACGCCGCGCCGCGGGCCATGGAGTGGGTGACGCTGTACGCGATGGCGGTCAACGAGGAGAACGCGGCGGGCGGCCGGGTGGTCACCGCCCCGACCAACGGCGCGGCGGGCATCATTCCGGCGGTGCTGCACTACTACGTCAACTTCGGGGCCGGCCACGCTTCCGAAGCAGAGAAGGAAGAGGGCGTCGTCCGCTTCCTGCTGGCGGCCGGTGCGATCGGCATGCTGTTCAAGGAGAACGCCTCGATCTCCGGCGCCGAGGTCGGCTGCCAGGGCGAGGTGGGCTCGGCCTGCTCCATGGCCGCGGGCGGCCTCGCCGAGGTCCTGGGCGGCTCCCCCGAGCAGGTGGAGAACGCCGCCGAGATCGGCATGGAGCACAACCTCGGCCTGACCTGCGACCCGGTCGGCGGCCTGGTCCAGATCCCGTGCATCGAACGCAACGGCATGGCCTCCGCCAAGGCCGTCACCGCCGCCCGCATGGCCCTACGCGGCGACGGCCGCCACCACGTCTCCCTGGACAAGGTCATCAAGACCATGAAGGAGACGGGCGCGGACATGAAGGTCAAGTACAAGGAGACCGCCCGCGGCGGGCTCGCGGTGAACGTCATCGAGTGCTGAGCGGATGGACCTGACCTGCGACTTTGCCTCTTTCAGAGCTGTCGGGGCCTTCCCTTCTTACCTGGTGGATTGTCCCCGAAAAGTCCCCGGGACAGAGCTGAAAGTCCCCGAAAAGTCCCCAGGAAATCTCCAGCACGATGGGCGCTGACCAGCCCATTCGGGTCACTGGCCAAGCCCGTCCGCCGACGGGGAGCGCCGGAGGGCAGGTGCTCCGGCCTCGGAACTGCGGCTGCTGGACCGGCTGCCGGAGCCCGTCTGCGACAGTCGGTGCACAAGGTCACCACCGAGCCGTTCCCGGACGGCTCCTTCGACGTGATCCACGCCCGGCTGGTGCTCAGCCGTCTCCCGCAGTGCGACGACGTCATACGTTGCGGCACGAGCAGCTCGGGCTCGGCTGCGGCGTCGGGCTGTGAGAGCCGGGGTGATGCGCAAGCTCGTCTTCGTCGACCGACTGCTGGCCACACCGGTGAATCTGCGCCATGGAACCACTCATGACGTGCTGATCGGGTTCGACTCCCCTGGGCTCCACCCGGCAAATATCATCTGACCTGCGGAAACCATGATGTATAGGTGCTTTTGTGCCAGTTTCAACCCGCAGGTGCACGGTCGGCCGTCGAAGGTGGCACTGCCAGTGACAGTCTCCCCAGGAGTGCTGTCAAGGGGGATCTGGCTGGTGGGAGCGGGGCCCAGGAGTCTGGGGAGCATGACAACCGCTGATACCGCCGCGACGGCAGAAGCCGCGCAGTCGACGCCAACCGCCGTACGGATGACCGGGCGCCAGGTCGCCGCCCTGGTGGTGCTGCTGGCGTCGCAGTTCATGATGGCCGCCGACTTCTCCGTGCTGAACGTGGCGCTGCCCGAAGTCGGCACGTCCCTCGGGTTCTCCACGGGGAGCCTGCAGTGGATCACCACGACCTTCGCCTTGTGTGCCGCCGGGTGCACGCTGGTCTTCGGCCGGGTCGGGGACTATGTGGGCCGCCGGCGCATCTTCACCGTCGGCATGGTCGTCCTGACCGTCTCCTCGCTCGTCGGTGGCGTCGCCCAGTCGCCGGCGATGCTGCTGGCCGCCCGTACGCTGCAGGGCCTGGCCACCGCCGCCGTCACGCCGGCCGCGCTCGCCCTGCTCACCACCGCCTTCACCGAGCCCGCGTTGCGCACCAAGGCCCTCGGCCTCAACAGCGTGATGATGAGTTCCGGCTTCAGTGTCGGGGCAATCCTGGGCGGTGTCCTCACGGACGTGTTCTCCTGGCGCTGGGCCTTCTTCATCAACATCCCCGTGGCCATCGCGGCGATCGTCGTCGTGCCGATGGTCGTCGACGAGAGCCGGGCCGAGCAGCGCAGCCGGATCGATCTGCCGGGTGCACTGCTGATCACCCTGGGGCTGTTCGCCGGGATCTACGGCGTCACCCGCGTCGGCGAGGAGGGCCTGGACTTGACGGCCAGCATCGCGCTGATCGTCGCCGCCGTGCTGCTGGGTGTCTTCTGGGCCGTGGAGAGCCGTACCGCCGACGCCCTGGTCCCGGTGAAGATCCTCAAGAAGCCCGACATCGCCTTCGGCAACCTGGCCGCGCTGTTCATCTTCGGCGGCGAGACCGCGCTGATCTTCTTCACCGGTCTGTACGTCCAGAACGTGCTCGGCCTGTCGCCCCTGGTGGCGGGCCTGGTGCTGCTCGGTATCGGCGTCGGCCAGATCATCGCCGGCACCGTCGGTCCGCGCATCCTCCAGCGGGTCTCGCCGCGCACGATGCTCGGAGTCTCCCTGGCTTTGCAGGGCGCGTTCATGCTGCCGGCGCTGTGGGCGACCTCGGAGTCCGTCTGGCTGGTCCCGCTCATCGTGACCCAGTTCGTGAACGCCTTCTTCTCCATGATGGCGGCGCTGTGCTTCATGGTCATCGCCACCTCGTCCGTCGACGCCGACGCGCAGGGCATGGCGACCGGCATGGCTACCCAGAGCCAGCAGGTCGGCATCGCAATCGGCATCCCGCTGGTGAGCGCGGTGTTCGCCGCGGGCATCGGGCAGGGCACCGTGACCACCGCCGAGGAACTCACCGGAATCCACACGGCGATCGGCGTGGCCGGCTTCTCCCAGCTCGCCGTGGGTCTTCTGCTCTGGCTGGTGCTGCGACGCAAGGCGGAACAGCAGTAGCGGCAGCCACCGCGCCGGACGGACGCGGTGGCCGGTACGGCCGGGAGTGCGGCGGGTTCCGCTCTCCCGGCCGTTGTGGCACCAGTCACCGTGGTTCCAGGCGACGTTGCCCATGCCATAAGGGAGTTCATAATGAGAAAGGTGGACCAGATCGTGAACACCGACCTCGGCAGTTATCTACGACAGATGCGCGAGCGTGTCCGGCCGGAGCAGAGGGGGCTGCGGACCAGTGGCTCGCGTCGAGTGCCGGGGCTGCGCCGAGAGGAAGTGGCCGCGCTGGCGGGGGTGAGCCAGACCTACTACACGCGTCTCGAGCAGTCCCAGACCGCGCATGCCTCGCCGCAGGTGCTGCTCTCCATCGCCCGCGCCCTGGATCTCAGCACCGACGAACGGGACTACCTGCTCAAGATCGGCACACCGGTACAGGATCCGCACCAGCCAGCGCCCCAGGCCGACCAGCTCAGCCCCAGCACCAAGATGCTGATGGCGTCGCTGGGCAATGTGGCGGCGGCAGTGCTGAACTACCGGTGCGACATCCTGGCCTGGAACTCGCTGTACCACAAACTGTTCGCGCCGCACCTCGACTTTGACGTCACCGAGGACGGCGACCGGCGGCCCAACATCATCAAGATGAACTACCTCGACGACAACGTCCGGGCGCTGTACGCGGACTGGGCGGCGGAGTCCGAGTCGAACGTGACGTATCTGCGGTTCATCTCCGGAAACCACCGGCACGATCCGCGGCTTGCTGAGTTGATCGGTGAACTGACCATCCAGAGCGAGGAGTTCGCGGCGCTCTGGTGCCGTCAGCGGGTGTCCAACTGCATCGAGGGGACGAAGCTCTTCGACCATCCGGTCGTCGGCGAACTGGAGTTGATGTACCAGTCCGCGGACCTGCAGGACGGCAACATCCTGAAGTTCTACCACGCGGAGCCAGACTCCCCGCACGAGGCGGCGCTGCAGCTCCTCACGGTGGATCTGGACTCCGTGCACCACCGCTGAGCGGCCTCTTGAGGGCCTTCAGCTTGCCGACGGGGAGGACGGTGATGGCGAAGGACATGCACGGGCCGAGGGTGGGCTGCCTGATGCAGTCCTTGAGGTCGTTGAGGCCAAGGAGTTCCCAAGTCACGGCAGTCAGCGTGGGATCGGGCGGCGTGGTGTCGATTGCGTCGTCCGCATCACGGCTTGCGGACTCGGCGGCGTTGCGGGCGGTGATTGCCGACTTGGCCGCCTGAGTAGAGGAGTTCTCCGCGCTGGTGGCGGCAACGTCAGCGTCGTGGGCATAACCCTGGGCCTGTTTCGCCGAGTTCGCTGCCTGAGTGGCTGCCTTCTGCGCGTCGGTTGCGGACTTGTGGGCGTCGGCTGCGGCCTTGGCGGCGAGCCAGCTGTTCTGTCGGGCCTTGGCCGCGATCACGGATGCCTGCGCGATCAGGCCCTTCATCTGGGCGCTGTGAGTCGCGGCGAGCTGATCCATACAGTCAGCCATATATCGGCCGACCTGAAGGAAATTATCCAACTGGTCCGCAGGCCCCGACAGGCACGCAAAGCGCTCGGCTGAGAAATCCCAACCGAGCGCTTGGCTAAGCTCCTGGCCGCGGCCGCATGGTCGAAGCGGCCGCATGGTCAAAGGTATTGACACTCCACCTTGAATTCGCCAACCGGGCCGGCTTTCTTCGGTACTGCTGCGAAGTCTCTGAATTGTACCGCTGGACCTGCTTCCGCCCTCACGTGGAGCCGCCTCCATGCCCTCGGCGGGCATGTCAGGGCTTACAAAAGTGCCCTGATCGCTGCCATGCCTCCCTGGTCGGATACCGCAACTGCCACGTTTCCGCAGCATACATAACGTGCTGGCTTTTGGTCGACAAAGACCAACTCAATGTGATCAGCGGTTCGAACGAAACCTATGTCCTCGATGGCCGAGACCGCCGAGACGCTGTGGTTCACGCCATCCGAGCCGTGTCCTAGCCCCCACGGGGTGCGCTCGATGACCGGGGAGTGCTGCTGCGTTTTCGGCTCGGTGGGCAGGGGGCCGGTTCCCGATACCTGCCTGGGTTCCTCGATGACAACTACCTGCACGAGCATTCCGGTAGTGGGATCGACCTTCACCTCAACCTCTCCACCGTTAGAGCCCGAGATCCTTAGGTACAAAGGCGTTTCCAATGGGCGAGGCTCCCAGGTGACCTTCATGGGAATCCAAGGATCGCACTCCAAGCTCGCCTCTGAGCAAGCTATCGAATCAACTACTCGGATCATCTGCATTGCCAATCATTGTAGAGGCAGGGCGTGGATCAATGCGGGGAGTTGACCTTCGCGCCTCGGTGCACTGAATTTCAGCTCCCAGCCGCCGGCCGTGACCACCTTATCAAAAGTGATGCCGCCCCTCGAAGCGTCGCTGACCGCTGCTCGCAGACTGTCGAGCTGCGCCTGGGTCGCCAGATCTAGCTGAGCCTTTGTCGTCCCTCGCTTGGTCATACCCGACAGGTATTCCGCGATATGTTCGGTCGCATTTGGGTGCACCCAGACGTGTACATCGTCGGCAGTTAGCTCGAAAGATTTCGGTAGACTGCTGCCGGGATAATTCGGCTGTGTTGCCTTGATCGCACCCCAGACCGTGCGTGATTCCTCGGCTGCTCCTTCAACGCCCTTGGCTATTCTCTCAACAGCCCTGATTTTGCCGATGGGGAGAACCATCATGGCGAAGGTGGCGCATTTGCCGAGGGTGGGTTGGGTGATGCAGTCCTTGAGGTCGTTGAGGCCGAGGAGTTCCCAGGTGATGGCGGTCAGGGTGGGGTCGGGTGGTGTGGTGTCGATGACGAAGTCGCCGGGGGCCAGTGCGCAGGGCAGGAGGCCTGCGATTTCGTGGTTGGGGCTGGGGATGCAGCGCCGGGGCTGCTTGGCTGCTTCGGCCTTGCGTGCCTCTTGCGCCTTGCGTCGTGCTTCGGCTTCTTCGGCGCGGCGCTTGTCCATCGTGCTCTGCCACGCCTGGGAGGCCAGGGTCTCGGCGTCGTTGGCGCTCTTACCTGCCGCTTGTGCGGAGGTGCGGGCGTCGTCGGCGGCTTCATTGGCTTGCGCGGCGGAGGTGCGTGCGTAGTTGGCGTTGAAGGAGGCCTGGGCGGCGGAGTCGGTGGCGGCGTCGGCGTCGCGGTCGGCGGCGTCGGCCGCGTTGCGCGCGGTGGCCGCTGACTTCGCGGCCTGTGCCGCGGAGTTCTCCGCGCTGGTGGCGGCAACGTCGGCGTCGTGGGCATAACCCTGGGCCTGTTTCGCCGAGTTCGCTGCCTGAGTGGCTGCCTTCTGCGCGTCGGTTGCGGACTTGTGGGCGTCGGCTGCGGCCTTGGCGGCGAGCCAGCTGTTCTGCCGGGCCTTGGCCGCGATCACGGATGCCTGCGCGATCAGGCCCTTCATCTGGGCGCTGTGAGTCGCGGCGAGCTGGTCCTTGCGATCGGCCATGTACTGACCGACCTGGAGGAAGTCGTCCAGTTGGTCGGCCGGACCCGACAGGGCGATCTTGGCCGCTGCCTTCACTTCCGGTCCGCCGTCGTTGACCAGTTTGGAGGCGGCGACGCGTTCGTCGTCGTTTCGGGCGACGTACTGGCCGTTGGCGATGAAGGCGGCCAGGGTTTTGGGCTCGTTGCTTGCCAGGGCGGCCTTGGAGGCTTCCTTGACGCCGGGCCCGCCGGTGTAGTTGATCTGGGAGACCTTCACCCGCAGGTCATCGTTGGCCACGGTGTACTGGCCGGTGGTGTAGAAGTCGGCAACCTGCTGGTCACCGCCCTTCAAGGCATCGACCGCAGCGGTGCGTACCGCCTCGTAGGGGCTTTGGGTGGTGAGCTCGAAGACCTTCTGGCGGGTGTCCTGCGCCTTGGCGTTCTGCCAGCCGGTGCGCAGGTAGTCGAGGACGTCGTTGTCGGTGCCGGACAAGGCTCGGGTGGCCGCTTCCTGACTGAAAGGGCCGAGTTCCTTCAAGGCTTTGAGAGCCAGTTGGCGTCCCTGGGTCGCCAGAGCTTTGGTGTCCGGGTTGGGCTTGGCGGCTTGGGTGGCCAGTGTTTGGGCGGTGTCGTCCAGGCCGCGGGCTTCGCTCAGGGCGGCGGCGGCGTCAGAGGTGGCCTGGTCGTCCTGGTCCTTTTGTGAACGGGCGCGTTCGATGGCGGCGTTGGTGCGTGTGGTGAGGTCTTCTGCCTCGCTCTTGCGAGCGATGTCGAACACCTTCTTGGCGGTCGCAGCAGCCTGCTCGGCGGTGTCGGCGGCCTTCTTGGCGGCGTCGGCATGCTGGTCGGCCTGCTTGGCCGCGTCCGCGGCCTGACCGGCGTGCTTGGCAGCGTCCTCGGCCGCGTCCGCGGCCTTGTTCGCGTGATCGGCGGCCGAATTGGCCGCATCGCGTGCCGCGTAGGCCGCGTCCGCGGACTCATCCGCCAGCGCCTGGGCGGCATTGGCCGCCCGGTTGGCCTCCGCCGCGTGCCGACGCGTCTCCGCAGCCGCCTGCGCCGCTTCGTTGGAGTGGACCCCGGCCGCATCGGCGGCGGCGTTCGCCTCATCCGCCGCATCGGCGGCGGCATTGGCGTCGGCGCCTGCGGACAGGGAGTCCTGCGCGGCGGCCTTGGCTGCCCGGGAGGCGTCCCCGGCCGCCTGGGCGGCCCGCGCCGAAGTGGCCGCGAGCCCCGCCGCCTTACGCGCGGCGGCCGCGGCGTTCTTGGCTTCCGCCGCCTTCCCGGCATTACCGGCCGCAGCGGCGGCGGCATCGTAGGCCCGTGAGGCGGCATCAGCCGCGGCCACCGCAGCGCTGGCAGTCTGCGCGGCCGCCATCGCCGCGACCCGCGCCGACTCGTTCGCCGCGTTCGCCGCACCGATCGCCTCCTGCGCAGCATCGGCAGCCGCCCGCGCGGCGGCCGCCGCCTGCCCGGCCTTGGCCGCCGCCCGCTCGGAGTCGCCCTTGGCCGCCTGGGTTTCCCGAGCTGCCCTTTGTGCGTCCTCCTTTGCCAAAGCCGAGGCCGCCTTGGCGCGTGCGGAGGCTGCCTTGGCAGCATCGGTGGCGGCTTGGGCCCGTACCCCGGCCTTCTGTGCCTGGTCGACGAGTTGGCCGATGGTGGCGTGTTCCTGGTCCTTGTTGCGGGCCACGAACTGCCCGACCTCCAAGAACTCCACGACGTCGTCGGGGGTGCCCTGCAAGGCCAGCTTGCCGGCCGCCTTCACCGCCGGCCCACCATCATTGATGATCTTGGAGACCTCGACTCGGTCGTCGGTCTCACGCGCCTGGTACTGGCCGGCCTTCAAGAACTGGGCGACATCGTCCGGACTGCCCTTCAGGGCAGCCATACCTGCCTGCTTGACTCCGGTGCCGCCGAAGTTGATGACCCGTGATGCCTCCACCCGCTGGTCCTCTTGCAGCGGGGCTTTCCAGCCGTCGATGAGGAAGGTACGCAGTTGGTCCGGGGTGCCATTGAGGGCGTTCTTGGCGGCTTCCCGCACTGCGGTGCCACCCACGTTGAAGATGCGGCTGGCGTCGACGCGGTCGTCATCGTTTTGAATGCTGTCCTTGTCGGCGAGGAACTTCTTGACGTCCTCGCCCGAGCCCACCAGGGCTTTCTCCGCCGCCGCCCTGATTCCCGGGCCACCGTTCTGCCACAGGTCAACGACCAAAGCGCGGTCGGATATCCCGTACGAGTCCTCGTCGTCCGCGGCGGCTGGGCTGGCGCCCAGGAGACTGGCAGCGAGCGTGATCGGCAGCAGGGTGGCGCACGCACCGCGCAGGCCGGGCATGCGTCCGCAGGTTCCCGTTGCCGTGTTCTTGGATGGCGCTCCTGGTGAGCGCGCTGGCCGTTTCACAGGCCCATCCCCCCTGAGAAATATATGAGTTCGGTCCTAGCTCGGCACACATGCGGGTGCGGCTGGTCGAGCCGTGCACCTCGTCGTGGCATGTGGGCGCACTGGCCAATGGGCCGTCATCTGCGGCCAGGCGCAGTGCTTGCGATGTGTACCGGTAGCATCCTTACACAGGCATTACATAGGAAGTTCACAGACGCTTCACTGTTGTGCCGGTACCACCATGAGGAAGGAAAACACCGTGCTACCCACTGGCAGACGGCTCGTCATGACGGGCGTTGCCGGGGCGCTGGCCATCAGCGCCGCAGTTGCGACCCTGACCACCGCGCACGCCGCCCCAGGGGACCCCACACCATCCCCGGCCCCGTCCGTCTCCGCTACGGCTTCTTCCGCCGATGACGCGATGCCCTCAGCCGTGGAGGACTTCGCCTACCCGGGAGCGGCGAAGATCTTCCAGGACCAGCAGATCCTCCTCAAGCGGGGTGACGGCCACATCCTGCTGACCGACTGCAAGTCCCCGCACGCGATCATGGTGGAGTCGCGGACCGCTCAGAAGCAGTTCTGCTTCGCGGTCAGTGGCAAGCAGGGTGAGCTGACCCTCGAGTTGCCCGATGCCTACGGCATCTGGACCCAGGACCATCCCGTCGAGGCCACGGTCAAAAGCGATGACAAGGAAACCGTCGTAGAAGCCGGGAAGAACGACTACCAGCCCTTCGGCGAGTCCGGCACCAGCGGAAAGCGCGCCGTCCTCGTCGAGTTGCGCGTCACCGGCTGAACCCGCCCCTCCTTACGCCAGTTCGCCCCTTCGGCAACCTCCATTTCTGAAAGACGCACACATGCCTGGCAGACGTCCACGTGCCGCGTGGATCACCGCACTTGTCACCACCACCGCCGCCGCGACGGTCGGGCTGCTCACCGGGACGGCAGCCCATGCCGTGGTAGGTGACCCGGCCCAGGACGGCGCCTACCCGTACCTGGCGAAGCTGGACATCACCGTGGGCGACGCGAAGCGCTCGTGTACCGGCACTGTCGTGGACGAGCAGTGGGTCCTCACCGCGAGCAGTTGCTTCGCCGACGACCTCCAGCAAGGCTCCACAGTCGCGGCCGGGGCACCGAAGGGGAAGACCACCGCGACCATCGGCCGCACGGACCTGACCGGCACCACCGGCGCCGTCGTCGACGTCACACAGCTGGTGCCACGCCCCGACCGCGACCTGGTCATGGCCCGCCTGGCCAAACCCGTCACCGGCATACCCGCCCTCGCCATCACCTCCACCGCCCCGGCAGGAGGCGACGAACTCACCGCTGTCGGCTACGGCCGCACCAAGGACGAGTGGGTACCCAACCGCCCCCACACCGGCGCCTTCACCATCGACGCCCCGCAGAACACCACCCTCGCCATCAACGCCAAGCCCGGCACTCAGGCAGCCCTGTGCAAGGGCGACACCGGCGCACCCCTGCTCCGCCAAACCAGCAGTGGAGGCCCCGAGTTGGCCGCAGTGGCCACCCGCTCCTGGCAAGGCGGCTGCCTCGACTCACAACAGACCCGCACCGCGGCACTGGCCACCCGGGTCGACGATCTGGCCGCCTGGATCCAACAGATCCGCTACTCCAGCACCTTCGCCAAAGCGCCCTGGAAGTACGCCCAGCAGATGACCGCCGGTTACTACACCGGTGGCTCGGCAGGCGGCACCCGCCACATGGACCTCATCGTCCAATGGATCGACGGCGAAGTGACCCTCTACCAGGGCGCCGACGGCAACAATCCGGCACGGCCCTTCGCGGCCGAGTACCGCCTGGCACCGTCGAAGGGCGCATGGGCCAAGGCCGTCTCCATCGACAGCGCCAACTTCACCGGTGACAACACCGACGGCCTGATCGTGCGCTGGGACGACGGGAAACTCACCCAGTACACCACCGTCGACGCCCACGGCTTCCACGGCGAGAAGCAACTCGCCGCGCCCAACGCCACGTGGAAGAACGCCCGGCAGATGACCGTTGGCCGCTACACCCCCGGCGGGCGCCGTGACGACCTGGTCGTGGTCTGGAAGGACGGAGAGACCTCCCTCTACACCGATCTCGTCGCCAATGGCGTCAAGCGCGAGACGCAGCTGGCCAAGCCCAACACCACCTGGACCTACGCCGACCAGATCACCTCAGGCGAGTTCGCCGGCAAAACCACCGGTGACCTACTCGTGCGATGGAAGGACGGCGAGACCACCATCTACCCCGGCCTGACCACCAAGGGCCTACCCGGCGAGATGAAAATCGAGAAGGCCAAATCCGCCTGGGCCGACGCCACCGTCGTCGCCGCAGGCGCCTTCACCACCAACACCGTCCCCAACGATGTCCTCGTCCGCTGGAACACCGGCCGCCTCACCCTCTACCCCGGCGTCGACGCCACCGGTCTCCACGACGAGATCCCCCTAGCGCCCTAACGCGGCAGTGCAGCACGGGCAGGGATCGTTCCCTGACCCACCCGGCACGCGGGGCAACCGCCGTAGCGCCACGCCCGGCGGCGTCTCGTTGTCGTCTCCGCCGCAGGGCGTGGTCCGCCCCTCTCCCTTTCCTTCTGGTCGCCGCACCCGACCGGCCGCATGGCCCCGCCCCTGCGCCGACAGCCCCGACGCTCCCCGGCAGCAGACGCCGACGATCCAGGAAACGCACGTGCCTCAACGCACGGAAAGGCATCCGAATCGCATATGAAGAAGCTGATCATCACCGCTGCGGCCGCTGTGGCCCCGGCCGTCGCCCTCACCTCGCCAGCCCTCGCGACGCCCCACACCCCGCCAGCCCACACCATCCCCGACAGCCACCCGACCGGTGCGCCCGCCGCGCCGAGTGCGTCGCCGCTCACCACCCCGGCAACCCCGCCCGTCACCCAGACTGCGATCGACACTCCGCCAGGAGCGATCACCTCCCCGGATGAGGACCGGGCCGCGATCGAGAAGATCCTCGCGGCCCCGAACACCGGGAAGTACCTGCGCGAGGCCGCCCAGCATGCGCTAAACGGCACCGCGGCCGACATGCGGCACTTCCTGGAGACCGGCCAGTACGTCGCGCGGGACAACGACGACCGCATCCGCACGGCCCAGATCATCAGCGTGGGCGGACCAGCAGTGAGCAGAGCCGGCGACCTTGCGCTCAGCAGCGGCGACCGCGAAAAGATCCGCTACTTCCTCGAAGTCGGCCAGTACCAAGCCCGCGATGAGGACAATCGAGCTCGCGTCCGTCAGATCATCGGTGCTAAGACCGCTAGCTCCAACATGAAGGCGGCGGGCCAGGCGGCGTTGCGGGGCACCGCCCAGGACGTGCAGTACTTCCTGGACGTCGAACAGGACAACATCCGCTTCCAAGACGATCGGGTACGTATCGCCCGTATCCTGAGCGGCCCCGTCGGTCCCGCACTGATGAAGGCCGGGCAAAAGGCTTTGGACAGCGACAACCCCGAGATCATCCGTGCCTTCCTCGATGTGGGGCAGTACCAGGCCCGAGCGGCCGACGAAGCCCACGCACACGCCCACCACAAGGCCAAGCCCACTTCGTCCTCGCATCGCAGCAGCGGCAAGCACGCCAAACCCGCCACCAGGTAACCCGGAGAGGCTCCTTTCGAAACGGCTCTGACCGTGGTCCCCCTTCCCCTCCCCAGCTGAGGGGCGGGATTGGGGGACCACCGCCTGGGCTCCAACGTCCACGGCGGCCTGTGCATCGCCCAGCTACCGAGCGCTGATCGCGCTCGCCCACCGCGCGGCCGTGTGCGCCGCCGACTGCGCGGGCACGACGGCGAGTTGGGAGTAGGGCCGCCGACTGCGCGGGCGGGGGGGCGGGTTGGTCAGTGGGCGGTCCAGCCGCCGTCCAACGGCAGGGACGCGCCGGTGATGTGGGCGGCGTGCGCGGTGCACAGCCACAGTGCGGTCTGGGCGACGTCCTCGGGCTCGATCAGCCGCTTTATCGCGGTGCGCTCCAGCAGCACGCGCTCGACGACCTCGGCCTCCGGGATGCCGTGCGCGGTGGCCTGGGCGTTGATCTGCTGCTCCACCAACGGGGTACGTACGTAACCGGGGTTGACGCAGTTGCTGGTGACGCCGTGTGCCGCGCCTTCCAGCGCCACCACCTTGCTGAGCCCCTCCAGGGCGTGCTTCGCGGCGACGTAGGCGGCCTTGTACGGGCTGGCCCGCAGACCGTGCACCGAGGAGATGTTGACCACGCGGCCCCAGCCGCGTCCGTACATGTGCGGCAGGGTGCGGCGGAGGATGCGGAACGGCGTCTCCACCATCACCCGTTGCATGACCGCGAAGCGCTCCGGCGGGAAGTCCTGGAGCGGCGCGACATGTTGTGACCCGGCGTTGTTGACGACGATGTCGGCGTCGTCCGGGAGGGTGTCGACCACGTCGGGGTCGGCGAGGTCGACGACGTGGGCGGTGCCGCCGGTCTCGTCCGCGACCAGCCTGGCCGCCTCCCCGGCCCGGTCCACGACATGGACCCGGGCCCCGGCGGCCGCGAACGCGATCGCGCAGGCCCGGCCGATGCCGCTGGCGCCCCCGGTGACCAGCGCGGTTCGCCCGGCCAGGAAACGGTCACCGACCGTCGGGCGGGGGCTTTGCGGAGTCTCCATGGGCCGACACTACGGCGTGGCGTCACGGGCCGTCAGGTGCCCGGACCATGTGTTCGGCGGCGCGCCTGTGTACATGCGATGGATGTCCGTACATGCGGTGGATGTCCGTCCGCCTCCCGAACCCGGTTCGGTGGCAACCGAGTTGGCATCCCCCGCGACCCGTCGCCGCGGACCGCGAACCACCCTCAGGGTGTGGGCTGGACGGCTCGTCCAGCCCCCGTCTCACCGTGTAGGCCGCGCCTCCTGCGTCCCGTCCACGGCCACCGGCAGGTGTCGTGGCCCCCGCAGGATGGGATTGCGGCGATACGGAGGCGGGTCCTCCAGCAGGCGGGGGTTGCGGAGTCTTTGGGACAGCTGGGTCAGCGCCATCTGGGCTTCCAGCCGGGCCAGCGGGGCGCCGAAGCACAGGTGGATACCGCCGCCGAAACCGAGGTGCTGGTTGTCCTGGCGGTCCGGGTCGAACCGGTCGGGATCGGGGAACCGGCGCGGGTCGCGGTTGCCGGAAGCCAGGGCCAGCCAGACGGGGGCGCCCGCGGGGATGACGGTTCCGGCGATTTCGATGTCGGCCAACGTGACGCGCTGCGGCAGGATTTGCACCGGCGGCTCGTAGCGCAGCAGTTCCTCCACCAGCGGTACCGCCAGGTCCGGTTCCTTCGCCAGCCGTTCGAGGTGCTGCGGCTGGCGCAGCAGCGTGAGCATGCCGTTGGTGATGAGGTTGACGGTGGTCTCGTGCCCGGCGATCAGCAGCAGTACGGCGGTGGTGATCTGTTCGATCGGCGACATCCGCCCGTCCGGGCCCTGGTCGGTGGCGAGTGCCGAGAGCATGTCGTCGCCCGGGTTTCGGCGGCGCTGGTCGATGAGTCCGCCGAGGTATCCGCCGAGTTCGACCCGGGCCCGCTGGGCGGTGCGCTGCCGCTCGGTGAAGTCCTGGCCGGGAGTGAGGTCCAGGCCGCCCACGATGTCGTCGGCCCAGTCGTGGAAGCGCGGCTCGTCCTCGCGCGGGACGCCCAGCAGCCGGCAGATCACCGTGACCGGAAACGGATAGGCGACGTCGTCCACCAGGTCGAACCGCTCCTTGCCGTGCAGTTCGTCGATGACGTCGGTGACGATCCGCAGCAGCTCGCCGCGCATGCCGTGGATGCGGCGCGGGTTGTGCGGTGGGCCGAACGCGCGCATCGCCAGGCGGCGCATCCGGTCGTGCTCGGGGGGATCGAGCCGGATGAAGGAGGGCGGCAGTCCGGCCTCCTCTTCCTCGGTCAGCCCGCCCCGCCGGTCGGCGAGGTTGCGCGGATCGGAGCTGAGCCGTGGGTCGTGCAGCAGACCGCTGATCTCGTAGTAGGTGCCGACGAGGTAGGTGCCGTCGTCCTGGCGGGCCACCGGGGTGCTGCGCAGCTCGGCGTAGAACGGATACGGGTCGGCGCGGTTGGCGTAGTCGGTGATCTGCTGGAGCAAGGTGCCGGACGTCATGGAGCGGCCTCCCGCGGTCCGGGACGTCGGCCACCCCGGAGCCGTTGCGCACAATTGGTAATGGTTCATCACCATACGTGGCAGTCATGGGCGCCGCCCGGTGAACCGCCGCCATCCGCAACGAGTGCCGCATATCGATCCAGGGCCATGCAAGGTCATTACTGGCGCGTAGCCACCACTTTCAAGGGTGGTGGCGCGTATCACCTTCAATTCGATCGGCGGTACACCCGATATGGCCTGAGTGTCGGAAATGCCCGCTTGTCTCCCCCGCGCCCTCCGTGCGAAAGTCGTGGCAACGACCCCCATTGACCCGGGCTCGGTCGTGCCAAGTGCGCCGTGGACCACACCCCCCCTTGCTCCCCGGCGCCACGAAGAAGCCCCCATCGCGTCCGCAACCCGGCGCAGGGGGCTTCTCGCATCTTCAGCGCTCGACCACGCGCTTCTCGAACCAGGTGGTCTTGCCGCGCGGCAGCAGATCCACCCCCCAGCGGTCGGAGAGCTTGTCGACCAGGAACAGTCCGCGCCCGCTTATGTCCAGCTCGCGGACCGGCAGCAGACAGGGCAGCGCCCGCGACGGATCACGCACCTCGATCCGGATCCAGCCCCGGCGGCGCAGCATCCGCAACCCGAAGGTGCGGGCACCGGTGTGCCGGACGGCGTTGCCCACCAGCTCCGAGACCAGCAGCTCGCAGTCCTCACCGAGGTGCGCCAGCGACCACAGCCGTAGTACCGCCAGGGTGAGCCGGCGCGCGGTGGACGCGGACTCCGGGCGCGAGGTGAGCCGCACCTCGTCCAGTGATGGGTTGCCGAGCAGCACCAGAGTGCTGGCGTCGTACCGGTCCTGCGGCATCGCCGCCCATGCCGCCGCGGTACTGCTCGACCGCTGTGCCTGCTCAGATCCTCCCCGACCCGCCATGCGTTCATCATGGCCGTCCAGGCACCGGTTCGGGCCGGAACCGGGGGAATTGGACCCGTCGCAAGGACGGTTCCCAGCCACCTCGAAGGCATATGCCCGAGGCAGTGACACCCCCACCACGGCCCTGTCCACCTGCGGCGATCGGCACCGGGCCGAGGGTGACGAACCGTCGCGGACCAGACTCCCTTAAGGCTCTCTTAAGGTGGCCTTAAGCAGCCTTCCGCCGCCGGCCGTCACCCACACGGCCGTGGGTCCGGCTCAGCCGAACTTGGCCTTGCCCGGCCCCTCCTCGACGAAACTGCGCATGCCGATCTCCCGGTCCTGGGTCGCGAACAGCCCGGCGAACAGGCCGCGTTCAACGGCCAGGCCGGTCTCCAGATCCGTCTCCAGACCGCTGTCGACGGCCTCCTTGGCGGCGCGCAGCGCGAGCGCCGGTCCCTTGGCGAGCTTCGCCGCCCAGGCGTGCGCCTCCTCGTAGACCTTCTCGGCCGGAACCACCCGGTCGACCAGGCCGATGGTCAGCGCCTCCTCGGCGGTGACCATCCGGCCGGTGAAGATCAGGTCCTTGGCCTTGGCCGGACCGACCAGGCGGGACAGCCGCTGGGTGCCGCCCGCGCCCGGAATCAGGCCGAGCAGGATCTCCGGCTGGCCGAGCTTGGCGTTCTCCGCCGCGATCCGCACGTCGGCGCACAGCGCCAACTCGCAGCCGCCGCCGAGCGCGTAGCCGGTCACGGCTGCCACCACGGGCTTGGGGAGACGGGCCACGGCGGTGAACGAGTCCTGCAGTGCCCGGGCCCGCACCGCCATGTCCTCGTACCCCATGGCCTGCATTTCCTTGATGTCCGCGCCGGCCGCGAACACCTTCTCACCGCCCCACACGACGACGGCCCGTACGTCGTCGCGGCGGGCGGCCTCGTGCGCGACCTCGCGCAGCCGGTCCTGGGTGGCGACGTCCAGCGCGTTCATCGGCGGGCGGTCCAGACGGATGACGCCGACGCCGTCGGCGGCCTCAAGGTGAACAGTCATGGCCGCACGGTAGCGCCCGCCTACGGCAAACGGCCCGCCGGGGCGGGCCGTTCACCGTAGGTCACCGAGGCGGCCCGCTCACTGACCGGCGGTCCACTGCGACCACGGCATGTTCCAGCCGTTGAAGCCGTTGTCCGGCGCCACCGTCTTGTCGTTGGAGTTCTTGACCACCACCACGTCGCCGATCATCGAGTGGTCGTAGAACCAGGCGGCCGGTGTGCCGTTGTCGCCACCGCCGCGGATGTCGTGCAGACCGACGCAGCCGTGACTGGTGTTCTCACTGCCGAACACCGAGGGGTCGCCCCAGTAGTTGCCGTGGATGAACGTCCCGGACTGGCTGAGCCGCATCGCGTGCGGCACGTCCTTGATGTCGTACTCGCCGCCGAAGCCGACGGTCGAGCCGTCCATCCGGGTCACCGGGTCCTTCTCGCTGATCACCATCTGCCCGTTGTACGTGGTGTGTTCGGGCGCGCCCGCGGAGATCGGGATGGTCTTGATGGTCCTGCCGTCCTGCGTCACGGTCATCTCGTGCGAGGCGGCGTCCACGTAACTGACCTGGTTGCGGCCGATGGTGAAGTGCACGTCCTTGGACTGCGAGCCGTACACCCCGGACGCGGCCTGCACGCCGTTGAGCCGCAGGCTCAGGGTCACCTTGGTGCCGGGCGCCCAGTACTTCTCCGGGCGGAAGTCGATGCGCTGGTTGCCGAACCAGTGGCCGACGACGGGCACGGACGGGGAGGTGGTCACCTTGATGCCGTTCTGCACGGCCTTGATGTCGTCGATAGGCCGGTTGAAACTGATCGAGACCTCGGTGCCGACGCCCACCGTGGAGCCGTCGTCGGGCGTGAAGAAGCCGATGAAGTTGTCCTTGGGGACGACCGTGGTGAACGTGGCGTGCTTGGCCGATTCACGACCCTGCGCGTCCTTGGCGATGGCGTCCACCGTGTACTTGGTGGAGGTGCTGAGGTTGCTGTCCGGCACCCAGCTGGCGCCGTCCGCCGAGATCCTGCCCGCGACCGCGGTGCCCTTGGCGTCCTTGACCGCGACCTGGGTCAGCTTGCCCTGGGCCGCGGATATCTTCAGCGCCCCGCTGGTGGCGACATCGGTCGCGCCGTCCTTCGGCGCCACGTTCACCACGGCCTGCGAAGCCTGCTTGTCGGATCCGGAACCGCCCTTGCCCTGGCTGGAATCGTGGCCACCGCACGCGGTCGCCAGCAGCAGCACCGCGCCCAGCGCACCGGCCAGCAGACCCCGCCTGGCGCCCGACGCCGCCCCCGCGGTCCGCCGGGCCTTCGGCTGATGTGACAGCAACTCGTCTCTCCCCTCGCGCGACCGTCCGCTTCCACCGCCGGGCACGCCGTCATGGCCCGCCCCGGTAGCGATCCTGCCCGGTCGAACTCGCACTGATCCCCCGTGTATGCGCCGAGATGCTCTGACCGCACCTGAACAGGCGCCATCCACGCTCGTCGATAGATAACCACACTGTTGATGGTCACCAAGCCACGGAATTGTCACCGTTCCGTCCCAGTCCGCCGCTAACCGCCCGCAACTGGGTAGAGTGGGGCGGCCGTTCGGCCCGGCCCCTGGGCCGCGGGACGAACGTGTCAGGCTTCGACGGACATGTTCAGGGCGAGGCCGACGCCATGGCGGCCGCGGAACCCGCGAGCCACTGCGCCCACGTCAGGTTCCAGCCACTGAGCCCGTTGTCCGGCGCGACGGTCGCGTCATGCGCGTTGATCACCTGGACCACGTCGCCCACCAGCGAACTGCCGAAGAACCAGCCGGCCGGGGTCTGGGCGCCGCCGCCCTTGACGTCGTACAGCCCGACGCAGCCGTGACTGGTGTTCGCGGTGCCGAACGTCTCCTTCGGCGACCAGTAGTTGCCGTGCACGAAGGTGCCGGACTGGGTGAGCCGCATCGCGTGCGGCACGTCGGGGATGTTGTACTCCCCGCCGTAGCCGACGGTGTCCCCGTTCATCCGGGTCACCGGCAGCTTCTCGGAGATCACCATCTTCCCGGCGTACGTGGCGTGTTCGGGGCTGCCGGTGCTCACCGGCAGGGTGCGCACCACCACCCCGTCCCGGCGCACGGTCATGGTGTGCGCCTCGGCGTCCACCACGCTGGTCTGGTCGCGGCCGACGGTGAAGACCACGTCCTTGAACTGGCTGCCGTAGACACCGGGCGCGCCCTGTACGTCGCGCAGCCGCAGCCGCAGGTCGACCTTGGTGCCGGGGGTCCAGTAGCGCTCCGGCCGGAAGTCGAGTCGCTGGGCGCCGAACCAGTGCGGCGCCACCTGGACGGCGGGCTGGGCGATGACGGAGACCGCCCGCTCCACGGCGGCGCGGTCGGCGACCGGGCGGTTGAAGGTGAGCGAAACGATCATGCCGGTGCCCACGGTGGCGCCCGTCTCCGGCGTGTAGAACGCGATGAGCCGGTGCTGCGGCACCAAGGTGGTGAACTCGGCGTGCTTGGCGGCCCGCCGCCCCCCGGAGTCCTCGGCGAGCGCGTCCACCGTGTACCTGGTCTCCAGCGCCAGCTTGCCGGTCGGGTGCCAGGAGTGCCCGCCGGAGTCGGTCCGGCCCGGCACCTGGGCTCCGGTGGCGTCGGCCACCTTGACCTGGGTGAGCACCCCGCCGTCCACCGTCACCCCCAGCACGCCGGTGGGCGGTACCCCGGAGGCGCCGTCCTCGGGGGTGATCCGGATGGTGGCCTGGGAGACCGCCGGTGCGCCGGAACCCGCCCCGCGCCCGTCCCCGGCCGCGCCACCGCTGCCCCCGCCGGAGCCGCCGGTGCACCCGGCCAGCACGACCGCACCGGCCAGTACGCATCCGGCGACCGATCCCGTGCCCGGCAGTCTTCGCACCACCCGGCGTACCCACGCAACCACTGCACTCGTCACGCCGGGGTCAACGACTTCCGGGACTACGGGTTCCGTGAGTACGGCGCCTTAACCGGGAATGACACCATGAAGCCACAACGGAGAACGGAACCGCGCGCGGTACGGGACGCCGCCGCACGGTCCCGTAGAGCCGCGGGAGGCCGCCACGTGTCGAGCGCACCCGAACCAGACCAGGCCTCCGCCGCGCCCGGCGGGGCCACCGACGGCGACGGCCACCGTTCCGCGACCACCACGCTGGCCGACCCGCCACCCACCACCCGGACGGCGCAACCGGCCGCCGAGGACGCGGCGGCCGTCCAGCGGCTTCCTGACGCCCCGCCACGCCCGGTGTGGCCCGGTGCCCCGGAACCCCTCGGCGCGCGCTTCCACACCGGGCCCGACGGCGCGCAGGGCACCAACTTCGCACTGTGGGCGGGCGGCGCGGAGGCCGTGGAGCTGTGCCTGTTCGACGCCGAAGGGACCGAGACCCGGTTGCCGCTGACCGAGCTGACGCACGAGGTGTGGCACGGCTTCGTCCCAGGGGTGCGCCCCGGCCAGGCGTACGGCTACCGGGTGCACGGCCGCTGGGACCCGTGGACCGGCGCGCGCTGGAACCCGGCGAAGCTGCTGCTGGACCCGTACGCCCGGGCCGTGGACGGCGAGTTCGCGCTGCCGCCGGAGGTCTACGGGCACGTACGGGACTGGCCGGACCGCGCGGTCGCCGACACCGTGCGGGACAACCGCGACTCGGCCCCGTTCGTGCCCAAGGGCGTCGTGGTGGACGACGGCGACGACTGGGAGGACGACCGCCGCCCCAAGACGCCGTGGTCCGACACGGTCATCTACGAGCTGCACGTCCGCGGCTTCACCATGCGCCATCCAGGGATACCGCCGGAACTGCGCGGCACCTACGCCGGGTTGGCGCACCCGGCGGCCATCGAGCACCTGACGGAGCTGGGCGTGACCGCGGTCGAGCTGCTGCCGGTCCACCAGTTCGCGCACGAGGACCATCTGCTGCGGCGGAACCTGCGCAACTACTGGGGCTACAACTCCATCGGCTACTTCGCGCCGCACGCCGCATACAGTTCCTCGGGCACCCGCGGCCAGCAGGTGGGCGAGTTCAAGCGGATGGTGCGCGCGCTGCACGCCGCGGGCATCGAGGTCATCCTCGACGTGGTCTACAACCACACCGCCGAAGGCGGCGAGTTGGGGCCGACGCTGTCGTTGCGCGGCATCGACAACCGCGGCTACTACCGGCTGGGCGGCGACCCGCGCGGCTACGCGGACTACACCGGCTGCGGCAACACCCTGCACGTGGTGCAGCCGCAGGTGCTGCGGCTGATCACCGACTCGCTGCGGTACTGGGTGACGGAGATGGGGGTCGACGGCTTCCGCTTCGACCTGGCGGCGGCGCTGGCCCGCAGCATGCACGACGTCGACATGCTCTCGCCGTTCCTCGCGGTGATCGCGCAGGACCCGGTGCTGCGCCGGGTCAAGCTGATCGCCGAGCCCTGGGACATCGGCTCCGGCGGCTACCAGGTGGGCGCCTTCCCACCGCTGTGGACCGAGTGGAACGACCGCTACCGGGACGCGGTGCGCGACTTCTGGCGGGGCGCGAGCGGCGACCTGGCCGATCTCGGGTACCGGCTGTCCGGCTCCAGCGACCTGTACGCGTGGAGCGGCCGCCACCCGTACGCCTCGGTCAACTTCGTCACGGCGCACGACGGTTTCACCCTGCGCGACCTGGTCTCCTACGACCGCAAGCACAACGAGGCCAACGGCGAGGACAACCGGGACGGTTCGAACGACAACCGCTCCTGGAACTGCGGCGCGGAAGGCGAGAGCGACTCCGAGCCGGTACTGGCGCTGCGGCAGCGGCAGTTGCGCAACCTGCTGGGCACCCTGCTGCTGTCCACCGGGGTGCCGATGCTGGTCGCGGGCGACGAGATGGGCCGCACGCAGGGCGGTAACAACAACGCGTACTGCCAGGACAACGAGGTCGGCTGGGTGGACTGGTCGCTGCTCGAAGAACCGCGGTGGCGCGACCTGTTCGAGCTGGCCGCGCGGTTGGTCAGGCTGCGCCGGAACCACCCGGTGCTGCGCCGCCGGGCGTTCTTCTCCGGGCTGCCGCAGGACTCCGGCGGGCTGCGGGACCTGGCATGGTTCACTCCGCGCGGCGCGGAGATGACCGAGGCGGACTGGTTCGCCCCGGCCGCCACGCTTGGCATGTATCTGTCGGGCAGGGACATTCCCCAGCGGGACCCCACCGGTCGCCGCGTCGACGACGACAGCTTCCTCACCGTGCTGCACGCCGCGGACACCCCGATCGGCTTCACGCTGCCCGGGCCGCCGTGGGCGCGGCATTACGAGGTACTGGTCGACACCTCGCGGACGGCGGACGTCCCGGGGCCGCGACGGCACCGCGCGGGCGCCGCGATCACCGTTGCGGAGCGCTCCCTGATGCTGCTGCGGGCCGAACACCGCTGAAACCCGATGGGCGTTGTCGGTGGTCGCCTCTAGTCTCTGAACCGTGGCAGAGACGGAGGGGACGGCCATGGGGGACGAAAAGGGCGGGGCGGGGCATGCCCGCCAGAGCGCCGGGGGGCGGCGGTCCGCGGTGCGCTCGCTGCTGCGGCTGTGGCCGTACGCACGGCCGGTCGCGCCGCGGCTGTTCGGGTCCATGGCGGTGGCGGTCACCGCGTCGTGCATGGCACTGCTGATCCCGCTGGTGCTCAAGTGGACGGTGGACGGGCCGGTCGCGCACAGGGATCCGCGCGGGGTCTGGCTGGGCGGCGGCCTGGTGCTGCTGCTCGGACTGCTGGAGGCGGGCCTGTTCGGGGTGCGCCGCTGGCTGATCGCGCGGCCGATGGCGGGACTTGAGGCACGGATGCGCGCCGACCTCTACCGACATCTGCAACGGCTGCCGGTGGCCTTCCACGACCGTTGGGGATCGGGCCAGTTGCTCTCCCGCGGCACCAACGACCTGCAGGTCCTGCGGATGTTCCTGTCCTTCCCGCTGGTCTTCCTGGTCGTCAACTCCAGCACGATCGTGGTGGGGTTCGCGATCCTGTTCGCCCAGCAGTGGACACTGGGGCTGATACCGCTGGTGCCCGCGGTGCCGCTGATGGTGCTGTGCACGTACTTCATGGGCCGTTACTCGCTGGCGTCGCGCCGTGCCCAGGACCAGATCGGCGATCTGACCACGCTGGTCGAGGAGTCGGTGCTGGGCATCCGGATCATCAAGGCGTTCGGTCGGCATCGCAGCCAGGCCGAGACGTTTCGCCGCGCCGCGCACGCGCTGCGCGGCACCGAACTGCGCAAGGCCCGGCTGCTGGCCGATGTGTGGATGCTGGTGACAGCGGTGCCGGACGTGGCGCTCGGGGTGGCCCTGGTGGTCGGCGCCGTGCAGGTGTCCGACGACAAGCTGTCGGCGGGCACGCTGGTGGCCTTCCTGTCCACGGCGCTGGCGCTGCGGTGGCCCATCGAGTCACTGGGCTGGCTGCTGTCCATGAGCAACGAGTCGGCCACCGCGGCCGACCGGTACTTCGAGGTGATGGACACCGAACTGCCGCCGGACCACACGTCCGCGCCGGAGACCGGCGGCCGCGTCGCCGACGACGGGATCCGCTTCACCGGGGTGCGGTTCCGCTACCCGGACGCCCCGGACGGCACCCCGGACCTGCTGACCGGGGTCGACCTGCACATACCCACCGGCCAGACCATGGCACTGGTCGGCGCCACGGGCTCCGGCAAGACCTCGCTCACCGCGCTCATTCCCCGGCTGTACGAGGCGACCGGCGGCCGCATCACGCTGGACGGCGTGGACGCCGCGCGGCTGCCCAAGGAGCGGTTGCGCGCCATGGTCTCCACGGCCTTCGAGGAGCCGACGCTGTTCTCCGCGAGCGTCCGGGAGAACGTGCTGATGGGCGCGCCGCAGGCCGGAGAGGCCGAGTTGCGGCGGGCGTTGGAGACCGCGCAGTGCGGATTCGTGGACGAGTTGCCGCAGGGCGTGGACACCCAGGTCGGCGAACAGGGGCTGAGCCTGTCCGGCGGCCAGCGGCAGCGGTTGGCACTGGCCCGCGCCGTGGTGGGCCGCCCGCGCTTCCTGGTGCTGGACGATCCGCTGTCCGCGCTGGACGTGCACACCGAGGCGCTGGTGGAGGGCGCGCTGAGAGAGGTGCTGGCCACCACCACCGCGCTGGTGGTCGCCCACCGGCCGTCCACCGTGCTGCTCGCCGACCGGGTCGCGCTGCTGTCCGGCGGACGCATCACGGCCGTCGGCACCCATCACCAACTTCTGGCCGAATGCCTGGAGTACCGCCAGCTGATGTCCGGCGACACAGACGAGAGGAGCGCAGCCTGATGACCACCCTCGCCGACTCGTCAGTGGACCAAAGCCCCGGCCAGGAGCCGGACCGGCCCACGCCCGCGCCTCCGGAGCGCGACAGCTACGACCGCGATGTACTGCCCGCGCCCAAGGGCGCGTCCCGCGCGCTGCTAAGGGAGTTGGTGCGCCCCTACCGGGCGCGGGTCTGGCTGGCCGCCGTGGTGCTGGTCGTACAGCAGGCGGCGGTGCAGGCCGGTCCGCTGATCGTGGCGTACGCCATCGACCGGGCGATCCCCGCGCTGCGCGGCCACGACCGGGGGCCGCTCATCGCCACGGCCGTGGGATACGTCGGCTGCGCACTGCTGGGAGGAACGCTGCAGCGGGCGTTCATCCGGCTGTCGGGGGTACTCAGCCAGGACGTGCTGCTGGACCTGCGCGGCCGGATCTTCCGGCATGCCCAGGCGCTCGGCCTGGACTTCCACGAGCGCTACACCTCCGGACGGATCATCGCCCGGGCCACCTCCGACGTGGAGGCGTTCCGCGAACTGCTCACCGACGGCCTGCAGGAACTGCTCGACGTGGGCCTGGCGGTGCTCTACATCGGCCTGGTGCTGCTCTGGCTCGACTGGGGCCTCGGCCTGTTCGCGCTGGCCACCGCGCTGCCGCTGGTGTGGACGACCAGATCCTTCAACCGCCGCTCGCAGCAGGCGTACTCCCGGCGTTCGGCCGCGACCGCCAGCGTGATCGTGCGGTTCACCGAGACCATGAACGGGATCCGGCCGGTGCAGGCGTTCCGCCGGGAGCGGGCCAACGAGGCCCGGTTCGCGGAGCTGAACCGCGTCCATGAGAGGGCCAACGGCGACGCGATCCTGGAGATGGGCCGGTTCAACGTCTCGTCCTGGCTGATCGCCAACACCTCGGTGGCTCTGGTGGTGCTCTGGGGCGCCTATCGAGTGGCGTCCGGCTCACTGGAGTTGGGGGTGCTCGCCGCCTTCGTGCTGTATCTGCGGCGGCTGTACGCGCCCATCGACCCACTGGGCATGTTCCTCAACTCCTGGCAGGCCGCGGCGGCTTCACTGGAGAAGATCGCCGGACTGCTGGCGCAGCGGCCGTCGGTGGCGGAGCCCGCGCGGCCCAGGGAGCTTCCGGCGAAGCACGGCGCCCGTCCCGGCCGGGCGGTGGCGTTCGAGGGGGTGCGGTTCGCCTACCGGTCCGGAGGCGAGGTGCTGCCGCGCTTCGATCTGGCGATACCCGCGGGCCAGACGGTGGCACTGGTCGGCGCGACCGGGGCGGGCAAGTCCACGCTGGCGAAGCTGTTGTGCCGGTTCTACGACCCGACGGAGGGCCGGGTCACCCTCGACGGGGTGGCCCTCCGGGAGCTGTCCACAGCGCAGTTGCGGCGCGGGGTGGTGATGGTCACCCAGGAGTCGTTCCTGTTCTCCGGCACGGTCGCGGAGAACATCGCGCTGGGCGACCCGGACGCGACCCCGGCGCGGATCGAAGCCGCGGCCAAGGCGATCGGCGCGCATGACTTCATCGCCGCGCTGCCCGACGGCTACGACACGGATGTCCGCAAGCGTGGTGGCCGAATATCCGCCGGACAGCGCCAGTTGGTGGCGTTCGCCCGTGCGCTGCTCGCCGATCCGGCGGTGCTGATACTGGACGAGGCGACCTCGTCACTGGACGTCCCCGGTGAACGCGCGGTGCAACAGGCCATGGCGACGGTGCTGCACGGCCGCACGGCGCTGATCATCGCGCACCGCCTGTCCACGGTGGAGATCGCCGACCGCGTCCTGGTCCTGGAGGACGGCCGCGTCATCGAGGACGGCACGCCGTCCCAACTCATCGCCGCCAGCGGCAACTTCGCACACCTGCACCAGGCCTGGCGGGACAGCCTGGTGAGCTGAACCCGCCCACCCACGACAGAACCAGAAAGGGTGGGTGGGCGGGGAACAACCGCCAGGCCGCAGCCGGGCAGCGGGCTACCGCAGAACTCCCGCGGTCATCCCCTCGGCCTCCGCCGGGACGGCGATCAGCCCGAGCTCGGCGGCGGACGCCAACAGCGGATGCGCCGGGAGGACCCGCACGGTGTACCCGAAGGGCCCACTGCGGTCCAGCGCCAGCGGCCCCTCGAACAGCCAGCGGCCCTCCAGGTCGGGGCGGCCCGCCGGTTTGAGGGAGACCACCGACGCGTCGGCGATCCGGTCGGAGTCATCCACCCGGCCGGAGACCACCTGGACATCCACGTCCGTCGGGTCGAGATCGCCGAGCGCCACCCGTACCCGCAGTGCCAGCGCGGAACCCAGCTCGACGGTGCCGCCCGCGAAGCCGGCCTCCACGTGGTCGATGGCCACCCGGGCCCACTGCTCGCGCACCCGGGCCTTCCAGACGCTGAGGTCCCGCGCCGCCTGAGCGCTCACCGTACGGTGAGCGGCGGCGGCGGGCGCGTACAGCTTCTCCACGTACTCCCGCACCATGCGCCCGGCGAGCACCTTGGGGCCCAGGGTCACCAGGGTGTGCCGGACCATCTCGATCCAGCGGCGCGGCAGTCCGGCGCCGTCGGTGTCGTAGAAGCGCGGTGCGACCTGTGTCTCGATCAGGTCGTACAGTGCCGCCGCCTCGATGTCGTCCCGGCGGTCGGGATCCTCACCGGACGCGTCGTCCGCGGTCGGGATGGCCCAGCCGTTGTTGCCGTCGAACCACTCGTCCCACCAGCCGTCCAGCACCGACAGGTTGAGGCAGCCGTTGAGCGCGGCCTTCATTCCCGACGTCCCGCACGCCTCAAGTGGCCGCAGCGGGTTGTTCAGCCAGACGTCGCACCCCGGGTAGAGGCGCTGGGCCATCGCCATGCCGTAGTCGGGCAGGAAGACGATGCGGTGCCGTACCTTCGCGTCGTCGGCGAACCGGACGAGTTCCTGCACCAGGCGCTTGCCGCTGTCATCTGCCGGGTGCGCCTTGCCCGCGACCACGATCTGCACCGGCCGCTCCGGATGCAGCAGCAGTTCGGTGAGCCGCTCCTTGTCGCGCAGCATCAGGGTGAGCCGCTTGTAGGAGGGCACCCGGCGGGCGAACCCGATGGTGAGCACATCGGGGTCCAACACCTCGTCGGTCCAGCCGAGTTCGAGGTCCCCTGCGCCGCGCTGGCGCCAGGAGGCCCGCAGCCTGGCCCGTACCTCCTCGACCAACTGCTCGCGCAGGCCGCGCCGCACCTCCCAGATCGCCGCGTCGGGGATGTCGGCCACCGAGTCCCAGCTCTGCGAACCGCCGACCGCCAGGGCGTCCTCGGTACGCTGTACGCCGACCTGGTGGGCGCCGAGCCGGAAGACCTCGGGAGCGACCCAGGTGGGCGCGTGCACCCCGTTGGTGATGGACCGGATCGGCACCTCCTCGGGGTCGAATCCCGGCCACAACCCGGCGAACATCTGGCGGCTCACCGCACCGTGCAGGGTGCTCACCCCGTTGGCGCGCTGGGCGAGCCGCAGGCCCATCACGGCCATGTTGAACACGCCGGGGTCACCGCCCGGGTAGTTCTCCCGGCCCAGGTCGAGCACCCGGTCCAGGTCGACGCCGGGCAGTTCGCCGCCGTCGCCGAAGTGGCGGCCGATCAGGTCGAGGGCGAACCGGTCGATCCCGGCGGGCACCGGGGTGTGGGTGGTGAAGACGGTTCCGGCGCGCACCGCCTCCAGCGCCGCGTCGAACTCCAACGCTTCCGGCCCGTCGTGGAGTTCACGGATCCGCTCCAGGCCGAGGAATCCGGCATGTCCCTCGTTGGTGTGGAACACCTCCGGCTCCGGATGGCCGGTGAGCCGGCAGTAGGTCCGCACCGCGCGCACCCCGCCGATGCCCAGCAGCATCTCCTGGAGCAGCCGGTGTTCGCTGCCACCTCCGTAGAGCCGGTCGGTGACCTCGCGTTCGCTCTGGTTGTTCTCCTCCACGTCGGAGTCGAGCAGCAGCAGCGGCACCCGGCCGACCCGCGCCTTCCAGATGCGGGCGCGCAGTGACCGCCCGCCGGGCAGCGCCAGGGTGATCAGGGCGGGGCTGCCGTTCGCCTCGCACAGCGCGGTCAGCGGGAGTTCGTGCGGATCGAGTACCGGGTAGTGCTCCTGCTGCCATCCCTCGCGGGACAGCGACTGCCGGAAGTACCCGTGCCGGTACAGCAGCCCGACGCCGATCAGCGGCACGCCGAGGTCGCTGGCGGCCTTGAGGTGGTCACCGGCCAGGATGCCCAGTCCTCCAGAGTACTGCGGCAGTGCTGCGGTGATACCGAACTCGGGTGAGAAGTAGGCAATGGCGGATGGGAGTTCAATGCCTTGCGCGCTCTGGTACCAGCGCGGATTGGTCAGGTAGTCGGAGAGGTCCTCGGCGGCGGCGGTCAGCCGCCGCAGGAAGCGGCGGTCCTCGGCGAGCGCCTCCAGCCGCTGCGCCGGTACCGCGCCCAGCAGCCGCACCGGGTCGCCGCCCGCGGCCCGCCATCCGCCGGGGTCGACGGACTGCAGCAGCTCACGGGTCTCCTGGTGCCAGGACCAGCGGAGGTTCTGGGCCAGCTCGCCGAGCGGGCGCAGGGGTTCGGGGAGGACCGTACGGACGGTGAATCGACGGATAGCCTTCACGGTACGACGGTAGCGGCGCGGCGGCCGGTTTCACCCGAAGTCCGCTTTCCTTGGCGAGGATCCCCGGGATCCTTTGCGTTACCGGCGTGTCAGGGGTTTGGCCGATTCCCTTCCCCCAGGGTCCCTTGTACAGGACGATTTCCTACGTAAGGCTTCCCTGTGGCACCCGCGGTGCTCCCCGGGGGTGTACGGCACCACCGTTTCAGCCTAACGGCCCTGACACGTCATCTGCCCGCTCCCCCCAGGTCAACGACTCGTCACCGCTTCACCCCTTCGTACGAGCGTCCTCGGTCCGAAAGATGGTGTTCATCAGGAGCCTCCGGGAAGGCTTCCAGGACGCCCCGCACCCTGTTACCCCGTCATGTCTCGTCATTCCAACCGAGTGAACGCGCACAGGAGCGGCCATGCGCACGAGTGCACAGTCCAGGGAGCAGATAGAAAAGGCAATGGGGGCACCAAGAAAACGTAACGAGGCAAGTCCAGGTGAGTACATGATCGGCCGTATCCCCGTACTGGATCTCCGCCCGCTCGTGGACTGCGGCAGGCGTCCCGCGAAGGCCGTGGTGGGCGAGCCCTTCCAGGTCAGCGCCACGGTCTTCCGCGAAGGCCATGACGCGGTAGCCGCCAACGTGGTGCTGCGGGACGCGGCCGGGCGCTCCGGCCCCTGGACCCCGATGCGTGAACTCGCCCCGGGCACCGACCGCTGGGGCGCCGAGGTCACCCCGACGGCCGAGGGCCGCTGGACGTACACCGTGGAGGCCTGGTCCGATCCGGTGAGCACCTGGCGGCACAACGCGCGGATCAAGGTTCCGGCCGGGATCGACACCGAGCTCGTGCTCGCCGAGGGCGCCGCGCTGCACGAGCGCGCGGCGGCCGGGGTGCCGAAGAAGGACGGCCGCTCGGTGGTGCTGGAGGCGGTGGACGCGCTGCGGGACGGCAAGCACACCGCCGAGCAGCGGCTGGCCGCCGCCCTGGCCGCGGAGGTCGTGGCGGTGCTGGACCGGTTCCCGCTGCGCGAGCTGGTCAGCGCGTCGCGGCCGATGCCGCTTCAGGTGGAGCGCGCCCGGGCGCTGTTCGGCTCCTGGTACGAGTTCTTCCCGCGCTCGGAGGGAGCGGTGCTGCGCGAGGGCATGCCGCCGCGGTCGGGGACGCTGCGCTCCGCGGCCGAGCGGCTGCCGGCGATCGCCGCGATGGGGTTCGACGTGGTGTACCTGCCGCCGATCCATCCGATCGGCACCGCGTTCCGCAAGGGCCCCAACAACGCGCTGACCGCGGGGCCGTATGACGTCGGCTCGCCCTGGGCGATCGGCTCACCCGACGGCGGGCATGACGCCGTCCATCCGGATCTGGGCACCCTCGACGATTTCGACGCCTTCGTGGCCAGGGCCAGGCAACTGCGACTTGAGGTGGCTCTCGACTTCGCGTTGCAGTGCTCTCCCGATCATCCCTGGGTCGACAAGCACCCCGAATGGTTCACACACCGTATCGACGGCTCGATCGCCTATGCGGAGAACCCTCCCAAGAAGTACCAGGACATCTATCCGCTGGCATTTGACACGGATATGCGCGGTCTCACCAGGGAGACCCTGCGGGTGCTGCGGCACTGGATGGACCACGGCGTGCGGATCTTCCGGGTGGACAATCCGCACACCAAGCCGGTGGAGTTCTGGGAAAGGGTGATCACGGAGATCAACCGCACGGATCCGGACGTGATCTTCCTGGCCGAGGCGTTCACCCGCCCCGCCATGATGCACACCCTGGCCGCGATCGGCTTCCAGCAGTCGTACACATATTTCACCTGGCGCAACACCAAGGAGGAAATCACCGAGTACCTGACCGAGTTGAGCGGGGACGCAGCCGCCTACATGCGCCCCAATCTGTTCGTCAACACACCCGACATCCTCAACGCCTACCTCCAGCACGGTGGGCGCCCGGCCTTCGAGGTCCGGGCGGTGCTGGCCGCCACGCTCTCGCCGTCCTGGGGCGTCTACTCCGGCTACGAACTGTGCGAGAGCACCCCGGTACGCGAGGGCAGCGAGGAGTACCTGGACTCGGAGAAGTACCAACTGCGCCCGCGCGACTGGGCGCGCGCCGAGAGCGAGGGCCGCTCCATCGCCCCGCTGATCACCCACCTCAACCGGCTGCGGCGGCGCCACCCCGCACTGCAGTACTTGCGGAACCTTCGGTTCCATGCTTCCGACAACGACGCGATCATCGTGTACTCCAAGCGGGCGCGAACGCCGGAGGGCACACACGACACCGTTGTGGTGGTCGTCAACCTCGACCCGTACCACACCCGTGAGGCGACCGTTTCGTTGAACATGCCGGATCTCGGCCTCGACTGGCACGAGACCGTCCCGGTGCGCGATGAGCTCACCGGTGAGAACTACCAATGGGGCAGGGACAACTATGTGCGCCTGGAACCGGGCTCCCGCCCCGCGCACGTGCTGTCCCTGCGACCGTCCTCAACGATCGGAGGGTCACCCAATTGACAGTCAACGAACCCGTCCAGGACACCTTCGAGGACACGCCCGCCAAGGACCGTGACCCCGACTGGTTCAAGCGCGCGGTCTTCTACGAGGTGCTGGTCCGCTCCTTCCAGGACAGCAACGGCGACGGCATCGGCGATCTGAAGGGCCTCACGGCCAAACTGGACTACCTCCAGTGGCTCGGGGTCGACTGCCTGTGGTTGCCGCCGTTCTTCGCCTCGCCGCTGCGTGACGGGGGGTACGACGTCTCCGACTACACCGCCGTGCTGCCCGAGTTCGGTGACCTCGCCGACTTCGTGGAGTTCGTCGACGCCGCACACCAGCGCGGCATGCGCGTCATCATCGACTTCGTCATGAACCACACCAGCGACCAGCACCCGTGGTTCCAGGCCTCCCGTACCGACCCGGACGGTCCGTACGGCGACTACTACGTCTGGGCCGACGACGACAAGGAGTACCAGGACGCGCGGATCATCTTCGTCGACACCGAGACCTCCAACTGGACCTTCGACCCGGTGCGCAAGCAGTACTTCTGGCACCGCTTCTTCTCCCACCAGCCGGACCTCAACTACGAGAACCCGCGGGTGCAGGAGGAGATGATCGCGGGACTCCGGTTCTGGCTGGATCTGGGCATCGACGGCTTCCGCCTCGACGCGGTCCCGTACCTGTACGCCGAGGAGGGCACCAACTGCGAGAACCTCCCGGCCACCCACCAGTTCCTCAAGCGGGTGCGGGCCGAGATCGACGCCCAGTACCCGGACACCGTGCTGCTGGCCGAGGCCAACCAGTGGCCGGAGGACGTGGTCGACTACTTCGGCGACTTCCCCAGCGGCGGGGACGAGTGCCACATGGCGTTCCACTTCCCCGTCATGCCGCGGATCTTCATGGCGGTGCGCCGTGAGTCCCGCTACCCGGTCTCGGAAATCCTGGCCAAGACGCCGGAGATCCCGGCGAACTGCCAGTGGGGCATCTTCCTGCGCAACCACGACGAGTTGACGCTGGAGATGGTCACCGACGAGGAACGCGACTACATGTACGCGGAGTACGCCAAGGACCCGCGGATGCGCGCGAACATCGGCATCCGGCGGCGGCTGGCGACCCTGCTGGACAACGACCGCAACCAGATCGAGCTGTTCACCGCCCTGCTGCTGTCGCTGCCCGGCTCGCCGATCCTCTACTACGGCGACGAGATCGGGATGGGCGACAACATCTGGCTGGGCGACCGCGACGCGGTGCGCACCCCGATGCAGTGGACCCCGGACCGCAACGCGGGCTTCTCGTCCTGCGACCCAGGACGCCTCTACCTTCCGACGATCATGGACCCGGTCTACGGTTACCAGGTCACCAACGTCGAAGCCCAGATGAGCAGCCCGAGTTCGCTGCTGCACTGGACCCGCCGGATGATCGAGATCCGAAAGCAGAACCCCGCCTTCGGACTCGGCTCCTACACCGAACTGGCTTCGAGCAACCCGGCGGTACTGGCCTTCCTGCGCGAGGCGCCCTCCAAGGAGGGGCAGCGCGACGACATCGTGCTGTGTGTGAACAACTTCTCGCGGTTCCCGCAACCCACTGAACTGGACCTGAAGACGTGGGAAGGACGCCACCCGGTCGAGCTGATCGGCGGCGTCCGCTTCCCGGCCATCGGCGAACTCCCCTACCTGCTCACCCTTGCGGGGCACGGCTTCTACTGGTTCCGGCTACGCCGCGACGTGTAGTGCGGGTGGAGTTCGCGGTGGGTTCGATGCGGGGTCGAGTCCCCGGTCCCCCAAGGGATTCGGGGGCGCGCCCCCGAGGAAAGGACGCCATGTCGGATACCTCGCGGCTCCGCCCTCCGGTCACCACCGACACCGCCGTAAGGGCGCGGGACCCGCTCGCGCCCACCGAGCTGCTGCGGTCGCTGACGCCGCTGTTGCGCGAATGGCTGCCGCGTCAGCGGTGGTTCGCCGGCAAGGGACGGCCGATCTCCGGGTTCGCCCTGGTCAGCGCGGTGGAGTTGCTGCCGCTTGACGGGCGGCTCGGCGGCACGGGCCTGCTGCATCTGCTGCTCGACGTCCAGCAGCCCGGCGTGCCGCCGGACTGCTACCAACTGGTGCTCGGCACCCGGCGGTTGCTGCCGCCCGCGCTGGCCCCGGCCCTGGTCGGCCATGCCGGCGTCGGCCCGCTGACCGGGCTGACGGTGTACGAGGCGCTGTACGACGCCCGGCTGGCCACCCTGCTGCTGGAGCGGCTGCGTACCCCCGGCCGTACCGGACCGCTGCGGTTCTCCGCGGAGTCCGGCGTCTCGATCCCCTCCGGGCTGCCGCCGAGGCTGTCCGGCATCGAGCAGTCCAACTCCTCGGTGGTCTACGGAGATACGTTTATCCTCAAGCTATTTCGCCGGGTCTCCCCCGGCACCAACCCCGACCTGGAACTATCCCTCGCACTGGCCCGCGGCGGGTCGGCCAGGGTCGCCGCGCCGGTGGCCTGGGTGGAGGCACTGGGGCTGCACGAGGAGCCCGCCACGCTGGGGGTGCTGCAACGCTATCTGCCCGGCTGCGCCGACGGCTGGCAGTTGGCGCTGGCCGCGGTGGCCGCCGGTGAGGACTTCACCGGGCCCGCCCATGCGCTGGGCGCGGCCACCGCCGAGGTGCACACCGCGCTGGCCGGCGCGCTGCCCGGGGCGGTCCTGCGCCGCCCGCAGATCCGGTTGCTGGCCGGTGCGATGACCGACCGGCTGGACGCGACGGCGGCCGCCGTGCCCGCGCTGGCCCGCTATGCCGAGGGACTGCGCGGCGCCTTCCGCGATCTGGACCGGCTCTCCTCCTCCGGGGTGGAGTTGCCCGCCCAGCGGATCCACGGCGATCTGCACCTCGGCCAGGCGCTGTACACCGCCGAGCAGGGCTGGGTGCTGATCGACTTCGAGGGCGAGCCGGCCCGCCCGCTCGCCGAACGGCGCCGTCCGCAGCCCTTCGTCCAGGACATCGCGGGCATGCTGCGGTCCTTCGACTACGCGGCCCGGCACCGCGATCCGGCCGCGCCGGACGCCGCCGACTGGGCCGAGCGGCACCGCGCCGCCTACTGCGCCGGCTACGCGGAGCGCTCGGGGCACGATCCACGGGACGCCCAGGTGCTGCTGCGCGCGTACGAGACCGACAAGGCCGTGTACGAGGTGCTGTACGAGGCCCGGCACCGCCCCGAGTGGCTGCCCATCCCGATGGCCGCGATCCAGCGACTCAGCCAGCCCGCCGCACGCTGACCCCAACCCATCGCCGATCAGGAGGACTCGACCGTGATTCCCCGCGACCCCTCGCGCCCGTCCCCCGGGGAGACAGCATCCGTTGTACCGGCCACCTTCCTCGCGTACGCCCCGGGCAACCAACCCGAGGCCGCCGCCCGCGGCTACACCCCCGGCAACCGCCCACCCGCCTCCGGCACCGCCCCCCGCCGCAGGCCGCCCACGCCCGTACCCCCGGCCGCCCCGGCGCCCGTCCGCACCCCCGCCGCACGCCCCGCGCCTTCGGCGACGACGGACAGCCCACCTGACCCCGGTGAGGTGGACCGACTGCTCGCCGGTGCGCACCACGACCCGCACTCGCTGCTGGGCGCGCACCGCACCGAGGGCGGGATCGTGGTGCGGGTGCTGCGACCGTACGCGCGGGCGGTGGCGGTGCTGTTCCAGGAGTCGCGGATCGAGCTGCGGTCGGAGGGCCGGGGGCTGTTCAGCGCGCTGCTGCCGCTGCCGGAGATCCCGCACTACCGGCTGCTGGTGACGTACGACGACGGCGCGCACGAGGTCGAGGACGGCTACCGGCTGCTGCCGTCGCTGGGCGAGCTGGATCTGCACCTGATCGGCGAGGGACGGCACGAGGAGTTGTGGCGGGCGCTGGGCTCACGGGTGATGACCCACCAGGGCGTGACCGGAACCCGGTTCGCGGTGTGGGCGCCGAACGCGCGCGGCGTGCAGGTGGTCGGCGACTTCAACTACTGGGACGGCACCGGCCATCCGATGCGCTCGCTGGGCGCCACCGGGGTGTGGGAGCTGTTCGTGCCCGGGATCGGCGAGGGCACGCTCTACAAGTTCCGGATCGCCACCCCGGACGGCGGGCGGGTGGTCAAGGCCGACCCGATGGCCCGGCGCACCGAGGCGCCGCCCGCCACCGCGTCGGTGGTGGAGGTCTCCCGCCACACCTGGCACGACCAGGAGTGGCTGGCCCACCGTGCCGCCCGCCCGGTGCACCAAGCGCCGTTCTCGGTCTACGAGGTCCACCTGCCCTCCTGGCGGCCGGGCCTGTCCTACCGCGAACTGGCCGAGCAACTCCCGGCGTATGTGAAGGACTTGGGCTTCACGCATGTGGAGCTGATGCCGATCGCCGAGCATCCGTTCGGCGGCTCGTGGGGCTACCAGGTCACCTCGTACTACGCCCCCACCGCCCGGCTCGGTACGCCGGACGACTTCCGGTACCTGGTGGACGCGTTGCACCAGGCCGGGATCGGCGTGCTGGTGGACTGGGTGCCCGCGCACTTCCCGAAGGACGACTGGGCGCTGGCCCGGTTCGACGGCACCCCGCTGTACGAGCCTGACGACCCGCGCCGCGCCGAGCACCCGGACTGGGGCACGCTGGAGTTCGACTTCGGCCGGACCGAGGTGCGCAACTTCCTGGTGGCCAACGCGGTGTACTGGCTTGAGGAGTTCCACATCGACGGGCTGCGGGTGGACGCGGTGGCCTCGATGCTCTACCTCGACTACTCGCGCGAGGACGGGCAGTGGTCGCCCAACGCCTTCGGCGGCCGGGAGAACCTGGACGCGGTGGCGTTCCTCCAGGAGATGAACGCCACCGTCTACCGTCGCTGCCCGGGCATCGTCACCGTCGCCGAGGAGTCCACCGCCTGGGACGGGGTGACCCGGCCGACCGATGCGGGCGGACTGGGCTTCGGCCTGAAGTGGAACATGGGGTGGATGCACGACACGCTGCGCTACCTCTCCCATGAGCCGGTGCACCGCAGGTACCACCACGGCGACATGACGTTCGCCATGGTCTACGCGTACTCCGAGAACTACGTGCTGCCGATCTCGCACGACGAGGTGGTGCACGGCAAGCGCGCGCTGGTCGCCAAGTCGCCCGGTGACTGGTGGCAGCAGCGCGCCACCCACCGGGCCTACCTGGGCTTCATGTGGGCGCATCCGGGCAAGCAACTGCTCTTCATGGGGCAGGAGTTCGCGCAGGGCGCGGAGTGGTCGCACGACTCCGGCCCCGACTGGTGGCTCACGGACCCCGGGTACAGCGCGGCCGGCGACCACATCGGGGTACGGGATCTGGTGCGCGACCTGAACAGGTGCTATCGGGCCACTCCGGCGCTGTGGCAGTTGGACACCGATCCCGCGGGATTCGCCTGGATCGACGGAAACGCCGCGGACGACAACGTGCTGTCGTTCGTGCGCTACGACGCCGACGGGCGCCCGCTGGTCTGCGTCAGCAACTTCTCGCCGGTCGTACGCCATGACTACAAGATCGACTTCCCGTCCGGGCACGACGGCTGGCGCGAGGTGCTGAACACGGACGGCATGGTGTACGGAGGCAGCGGGGTCGGCAACGCCGCCGCGGTCTCCGGGGCGTTGACGCTGCCGCCACTGGCCACGGTGTGGTTGCGGCCCGTGTGAACCTCTGAGGACTGTGGTCGTTTTTCGGCCATGATTCGGCAGAACATACGGTGCGTCACGGGCGGTAGTCGGTCGTACGCTGACCGAGTGCCGCCTCCCTTCGATCCTGCCTCCGCAAGGCGTCTTCGTCAGCAACTTGGAATGTCGCACGCCCATGTCTCCCATGGAATGTGGGCGTCATACGGTCTGCGCGTGCTGCCCGACATGGTGTTGGCCTGGGAACGGGGCCAGCTTCTCCCCAGCGAACAGGAACTGACCGCGCTGGCCGCCGCGTTGTGGTGCGCGCCCGCGGACCTGCTCGGGGCGCCCACCACCTTGCGCGAGTACCGCTGGTCGCGCGGGCTGGCGTTGGAGGACGTCGCGTTCGCGGTGGGCCTGCGGCCCAAGGAGTACGCGCGACTGGAGGACCGCAACCGCTGGACCGGCGACGCCCGCCGGACGGCGGCCCTGGCCGAGGTGCTGGGTCTCAGCCAGGCCCAACTGGTGGCCGTGACCGGCCGCGCCGAGAAGCTGGCCGAATACCTGCGTTCAGCGGCCTCGGTCCGCTGGCAGCCCTATGTGAAACCGGTGAGCGCGATGGTCGCGCTACCGCGCGAACGCATAGAGCACGCGCTCAGCCAACTCCACGAGCAGTACCAGTCGTTGATGACCTCCACCCTGAGCTGGAGCGAGACCGCCTCCCCGGAGGACAAGGGTGCGCCGTTCCTGGCGCAGATCCTGGACCACTTCTGGCAACTGGTCGAGTAGCCCCTTCGGGGGGCAAGCCCCCCGAAGCCGCTACCCCCGTACCTCTTCCAGCTCCCGCTCCGCAGGGGCGTCAGCCGCCACCGCCGCCCGGCGGCGAAGCGGCAGCAGAACCGCTACGAGGACCGTGCCGACGCCCAGCACGACAGCCCCCACCAGGCTGGTGTGCGCGACCGCGTCGGAGAACGCTCCCCGCACCGCGTGCGCCATGGCCGCGGCCTGCTGCGGCCCGGCCTGGGCCGCCACCTTCTGCGCGACGGCGAGCCCGGCGCCCACCGAGTCCTGCGCCGCGGACAGCGCCGCCGACGGCAGCTTGCCGCGCACCGCGTCGGCCAGATGCGAGGAGTACGAACCGGACAGCACCGACCCCAGGATGGCGATTCCCAGCGACCCGCCGAGCTCCAGCGAGGTGTCGTTCACCGCGCCGCCCACACCCAGCTCGGACTCCGGGAACGCCCCCATGATCGCGTCGGTGCACGGCGAGAGGCTGAGCCCGATCGCCAACCCGAGCACCATCAGCGGCACCACCAGGTCCGAGTACGAGGATCCGGCGTCCACCCGGGTCAGCAGCGCCAGCGCCACCGTGCCACCGATCATGCCCGCGGTGACGGTCACCTTCATGCCGAGCCGCGGCGTCAGCACACCGGTCAGCGCCGCACCCACGAACACCGCACCGGCCAGCGGCAGCATCCGTACGCCGGTGTCCAACGGGCTGTAGCCGAGCACGAACTGCAGATGCTGGGTGAGGTAGTAGAAGGCCCCGAAGACGGCCAGGAAGAACAGCGCCACGGCGAGGTTGGAACCCGCGAAGCCGCGGTCGCGGTAGCGCCGCACGTCCAGCACCGGACGCGGGTGCCGCAACTCCCAGAGCACGAAGGCGATCAGGCCGACCGCGGCGATGACGGCGGCGGTGATCGCCGCGGCACCCCAACCGAAGTGCGGCCCCTCGATGATCATGTAGACCAGCGCGCCGAGCGAGACGACCGACAGCAGTCCGCCGACCACGTCGATCCGCCCCTGGTGCGCCGCCCGGGACGGCGGCACCAGCACCAGCGCGCCGACCATCGCGACGACCACGACCGGAACGTTGATCAGGAACGTCGAGGACCAGCTGTGGTTCTGCAGCAGCACTCCCGCGACCAGTGGACCGACCGCGATGGCCAGTCCGGCGGTCGCCGTCCACATGGTGATGGCCTTGGCCCGCTCGGCCTTGGGGAAGGTCGCGGCCAGCAGCGACAGCGTGGCGGGCATGATCATGGCCGCCCCGACGCCCATCACGGCGCGCGCCGTGATCACTCCGGAGGCGCTGTGCACCAGCGACCCGGCGACGGACGCCGCGCCGAAGACCGCGAGCCCGAGCAGCAGCGCGCCCCGGCGGCTGTACTTGTCGCCGATGGCGCCCAGCAGCAGCATCAGCGCCGCGTACGGCACGGTGTAGGCGTCGATCACCCACTGCAGGTCCGAGCTGGTCAGGCCGAGGTCCGCCGTCATGTCGGGGGCCGCGACGGTGAGCGAGGTGTTCGCCATCACGATGATCAGCAGGCTCAGGCACAGCACCAGCAGTGCCCACCACCGGCGGGCGTACGGCCGGCCCGCGGAGTCAACCGGTTCGGTCAGGACAAGGCGCACAGCACTCCCCCTTCAGGATCTTGCACAGCACTGTGCAATTACACAGCCATGTGCAAGTTACGTCATTGCACAGCGATGTGCAAAATGAACGGAGGACCGACACCCGTAGGATTCGCGGACACCGCTCGCAGGGGGCGTTCGCAGGGACGTTCGTGCGGCATCCCAGGAAGGAACCAGGCATGACCGGCCGAGCCGACGCCAACCGCCGCCGTCTGATGGACGTCGCGCTCGCCGAGCTGCTGCGCGACCCGGACGCCAGCATGGACCAGATCGCCCGCGCCGCGGGCGTGGTCCGCCGCACCGTCTACGGACACTTCCCCAGTCGCGACGCGCTGATCAGCGCGCTGACCGACGACGCCGCCGAGGCGGTGGCCGCCGCGCACGCCGCCGCACAGGAGGGTGTCGAGGACCCCGCCGAGGCGCTGACCCGCAGCATCCTCGCCGTGTGGAGGATCGCCGACCGCTACCGCCTGCTGGTCGCGCTCGCGCAGCGCAGCGTGACCATGGAAGGCATCCGGCGGCGGTTGGCACCGGTCCGCCGCTCCTGCGCGGAGGTGCTGCAACGCGGCCTGGACCAAGGGGTGTTCAGCTCACCACTGCCCGCGGAGGCGCTCGCCTACGTCCACGAGCAGGTGCTGTTCGGGCTGATGGAGGCGGTCAACGACGGCGCCCTGCCGCCGCGGCGGGCGGGCAGCGCGGCCGCCGTCACCGCCCTGACGGCCGCGGGCGTGCCCGCCGAGCGCGCCGCGCGGCTGGCGGACACCGTCACCGTTCCGTAGCCCGGCCGGATCACACCGCCACGGGCCGCTTCGCGCCCTCGGAGCCCAACGGCTCGCCGTCACCCAACACCTGCTCGTCGAAGGGCAGTCGGCCGTCGAGCACCGCCCGCGCGCGTTCCCGGTCGAACTCCTTGGTCAACGTGCCGATGACCACCGTCGCGACGGCGTTGCCCGCGAAGTTCGTCAACGCCCGTGCCTCGCTCATGAACCGGTCGATGCCGACGATCAGTCCGACGCCGTCCACCAGGTCAGGACGGTGCGACTGGAGTCCGCCGGCCAGGGTGGCCAGGCCCGCGCCGGTGACACCGGCCGCGCCCTTGGAGGCGATCACCATGAACACCAGCAGCGAGATCTGCTGCCCCAGCGCCAGCGGCTTGCCGAGCGCGTCCGCGACGAACAGCGAGGACATCGTCAGATAGATCGCGGTGCCGTCGAGGTTGAACGAGTAGCCGGTCGGGACGGTGATGCCGACCACCGGGCGGCTGACGCCCAGGTGCTCCATCTTCGCGATCAGCCTCGGCAGCGCCGACTCCGACGAGGAGGTCGACAGGATCAGCAGCAACTCCCTGGCCAGATACCGCAGCAGGGAGAACACGCTCACCCCGCAGACCAGCCGCAGCACCGTACCGAGCACGACGAGCACGAACAGCAGACACGTCGTGTAGAAGCCGACCATGATCACGGCCAGCGCCTTGAGCGCCCCGGCACCGGTGGCGCCGACCACCGCCGCCATCGCACCGAACGCCCCGACCGGCGCCGCCCACATGATCATCGACAGCACGCGGAAGACCAGCTTCTGAAGCTGCCCGACGCCGCGCAGCAGCGGCTCCCCCGCGGTGCCCATCGCCTGTAGGGCGAAGCCGACCAGCAGCGCCACCAGCAGCGTCTGGAGCACCTGCCCGGTGGTGAACGCGGACAGCAGCGTCTTGGGGATGATCCCGAGGAGGAAGTCCGTACCGCCCTCCACGGACCCCGCGGCCTGACCGTGCCCGGCGGCCTTCGCCGCGGCGGTCAGATGCAGACCGCTGCCCGGGTGCAGGAAGTTGCCGACCACCAGCCCGATGGCCAGCGCCACGCAGGACATCACCACGAAGTAGCCGAGTGCCAGGCCGCCCACCGCGCCGACCTTCGCCGCCTTACGTACCGAGCCGATGCCCAGCACGATGGTGCAGAAGATGACCGGCGAGATCATCATCGTGATCAGGCTGACGAAGCCGGTGCCGAGCGGCTTCAGTTCCCTGGCCGCGCCCGGGGCGGCCAGCCCCAGCGCGATCCCGGCCAGCACCGCCACGATGACGGCGAGGTACAGGTAGTGGGTCCGGTCCCGGCGCGGGCGCGCGGGCGTCGGCTCTGCCATCGTTTCCTCCTGAGGTACCACCGGCGTCCCGACCGGTCGGTTCCGGCGACTATGCGTGGCCGACGTGACGGCGGTCACGTTTACGTTCATAGAGTTCACGCGACCTGTGCACACTGGCCCCATGCCGATAGCCCGCCGCCCCGGAATGCCCTCCACCGGGCGAGGGTGTCCAGGGGCGAAGCCCCCGGAAAGGGGGGACCTGGGAGCGAAGCCCCCGGAGGGGAACTCCCGGACCCCGCGCGGGAGGCGCGCCCGCAGTCTGGCCGGTCAGCTCTTCGCCATGCAGGTCGTCGTGGTCGCCGTGGTCCTGGTCTGCTGCGCGGCACTCGCGTACACGTACGCGCAGCGGCAGGCCGAGGACGACGCGCGGGACAAGGTGACCGCCACCGCCCGCGCCATCGCCGACTCTCCGTCGCTGCGCACCGCCGCGCACACCGCGAACCCCACCGCCGTGCTCCAGCCGTACGCCGAGCGGGTCCGCGAGGACACCGGCGTCACCTTCATCACGATCATGAACCCGGCCGGTGTCCGCTGGACCCATCCCGACCCCCGCCGGATCGGCGGGCACTTCCTCGGCGACACCGCGCCCGCGCTGCGCGGCCACACGTTCACCGAGACACACACCGGCACCCTCGGCCGCTCGGTCCGGGTGGTGACCCCGGTCGAGGACGGCGGCCGGGTGACCGCCCTGGTCAGCGTGGGCATAACGGTCTCCACCATCAGCAGCGAGGTGCGCGGCCACCTCGCCGCGCTGATCGGCGTGGCGCTGGCCGCGCTCGCGGTGGGCGGCGCGGGCACGTACGTCGTCAACCGGCGGCTGCGACGGCACACCCACGGCCTGGGCGCCGAGGGCCTGAGCCGGATGTACGACTACCACCAGGCGACACTGCACGCGGTGCGCGAGGGGCTGGTGCTGCTGGACGCCGAGCGGCGCGTCGCCCTGTGCAACGACGCCGCCCGGGAGTTGCTGGGCCTGCCGCACGAGGTGGTCGGACGGTACGTGTCCGAGCTGGGCCTGCCCCCGTCCCTGACCGGGGCGCTGCTGGCCGCGAAGCCCCGGGTGGACGAACTGCACCTCACCGCCGACCGGGTGGTGGTGGTCAACACCCAGCCGGTGAGCGGCGGGGAGCAGCGCGGCACCGTGGTCACCCTGCGCGACCACACCGACCTTCAGGCGCTCGCCGGAGAGCTGGACAACCAGCGGGGCTTCACCGAGGCGCTGCGTTCCCAGGCCCACGAGGCGGCGAACCGCCTGCACACCGTCGTCTCGCTGATCGAACTGGGCCGGGTGGACGAAGCGGTCGAATTCGCCACCGCCGAACTGGAGTTGGCCCAGGCGCTCACCGACCGGGTGGTCGCGGCGGTCGCCGAGCCGGTGCTGGCCGCGCTGCTGCTCGGCAAGGCGGCGGAGGCCAGCGAACGGGGTGTGGAGTTCCGCGTCACCGACGACACCCACATCACGGAGGACCTTCCGCTGAGCCCCCGCGATCTGGTCACCATCCTCGGCAACCTGATCGACAACGCGTTGGACGCGGCCGTCGACGGTGCGGCGGCCCGCCGCCCCTACGTCGAGGTCGCCGCCCGGCTGGACGGCGGCGAGTTGCTGCTGCGGGTCGCGGACTCCGGCAGCGGAGTGGACCCCGGGGCGCTGCCCGCGGTGTTCCGGCGCGGATGGAGCACCAAGGGCGAGCCCGGCCACGGAATCGGCCTCGCCCTGGTCGAGCAGGCCGCCCGCCGTTGCGGCGGTACGGTCCGGGTCGACCGCGGGGTGGGCGCGGTGTTCACGGTACGGCTGCCGGTACGGGAGGCTGCCCGATCATGATCCGGGTACTGGTGGTGGAGGACGACCCGGTGGCGGCGAGCGCACACCGGATGTACGTGGAGCGGCTGCCGGGCTTCGAGGTGGCAGCCGTCGCGCACTCCGGCGCGCAGGCGATGCGGTTCCTCGACCGGGACGCCGTTGACCTGATCCTTCTCGACCTGCACCTGCCGGACGGCCACGGACTGCAACTCATACGCTCGCTGCGCGCCGCGGGACACACGGCCGACGTGATCGCGGTGACCTCGGCGCGCGACCTGGACGTCGTCCGGCAGGCGGTCTCGGTGGGCGTGGTCCAGTACCTGCTCAAGCCCTTCACGTTCCCCGCGCTGCGCGACCGGATGGAGCGCTGGTCCCGCTTCCGCGACGGGCTGTCAGGCGGTGGCAAGGCGACCGGCCAGGACGAAGTGGACCGCGCCCTGTCCGTACTGCGCGGCAGCTCGGAGGCGGCCACGCTGCCGAAGGGGCTGAGCGCCCCGACCTTGGACGCGGTGACCCGTGCACTGCGCGACGCCGGGAGCCTGTCAGCGGGCCAGGCCGCCGCGGCGGTCGGCGTCTCCCGCATCACGGCCCGCCGCTACCTGGAACATCTGGTGGGCACGGGACAGGCGGTACGCAGCCCGCAGTACGGTCAGGTCGGTCGCCCGGAACTGAGCTACCGGCTGTCGCCGTGAGATGTGCGGCCCGACGGTGCCGTCGGGCCAGCACCCGGCAGTCCGTCGCCCGGCTGAGGTCCCCGGTGCGGCGGGCATCCTCCTCGGCGGCGCGCAGCCGCTCGCACTCCGCGCAGTCACTCACCGTCCCCACGCGTTGACCTCCGCCACGCGCGCCCGCAGTTCCTCCATCGGCTCGGCCGCACGCACATCCATGTGCCGCGCGCTCCAGGGCACCCCACCCCCCGCCGGCCGCAGACTCACCCGCCCGGCATTCATCCCGAGCACCACGCCGACCCGGCCTGTCCTCAAATCCCGCACCACGGCCCCTACTTCGAGCACCTGTGATTCGCCTTCCCGCTCGTTCGTGTTCCGAGCATCGCGGCGTAGCGCTACGCTCACCAGGGGTAACCGCTTCAAGCACCCCTCGCCATCTGGAGCTTGAAATCCCCTGAAACGAAGGACGACGACGGATGGCCGCACCAAAGGAACTCGACCCAACGGTCTCCTTGGCCGCCCTGCTGGGCAAGAAGCTCCGCAAGCACCGGGAGCGGCTGGGTTGGACCCAGCGCGAGGTGGGCACCCGGCTCAACTACTCCCACAACCGCATCGCGCAAGTGGAGTTGGGGACGGATCCGCCGACCTGGGACATGTGCGTGGCGCTGGACGCTGCGCTGGGCGCGGGCGGTGAACTCACGGAACTGTGGGAACACATGGTCCGCGAGCGGGCACGGGAGAATTTCCCGGACTACGTCCAGAAGTTCATGCTTCTGGAAGCGAAGGCCACCAAGATCTTCTGGTACTCGCCGCAGATCGTTCCTGGAGTGATGCAGACCGAGGCGTACGCACGCGCGGCACTGCGCAAGGGGCTGCCCCGCGCCTCGCAGGAGGAGATCGAAGAGAAGGTGGCGGCTCGAATGAGCCGTCAGCAACTGTTGCGGAAGACACCTCCCCCATTTCTGTGGACCGTTCTCGACGAGGCCGTCATCCGGCGACAGGTCGGCGGCCCACACGCCATGTACGACCAACTGGCTCGCATCGCCGAGTTGGCGGAATCCCCCGATGCCACAGTCCAGGTCATGCCGTTCACCCACGGCGAGTACGCGATCATGGGCGGCTCACTCGCCCTACTGTCCTTCGCTGACAGCCCAGATGTGGCCTATCTGGAGGGCGTCGGCCCAGGAGTCCTCGAAGAGGAACCGGATCAAGTGACCGCGCGCTCGCTGACTTACGATCACGCTCGGATCCAAGCGTTGCCGCCGGATGCTTCGCTGACTCTGATCAAGACTGCGATGGAGGAGTGCTACGCATGCCCACGCCACGACCCGATCTGAGCGGCGCCATATGGCGCAAGTCCACCTACACCAATAACGAAGGCGGCGCGTGCGTCGAAATAGCCGAAGGCTTCCCAGGCGCCGCCTCGTGGCGCAAGTCCACATACAGCAACGGTCAAGACGGTTCCTGCGTGGAGGTTGCCGACAGCGCAACCGGTCTCGTACCCGTCCGGGATTCGAAAGACCCCCAGGGCCCTGTCCTGGTCTTCACCGCAGAGGCATGGACGGCCTTCATATCGGCCGTCAGAGAAGGGGGCTTCCCCGCTGTCTAGCCGGTGGTCGTCCGGTCTCCGCCAGTGGTGGTCGGTGCCGATGACGCAGATGCCTCACGCGGGACGTAGCCGAGTGCCTCCCTCCAGAACTCACCGCACGCGCTACGTCCGAGACGCCCAGGGCAACTGCTCCGACTCTCAACATGCGCCGGTTCTGACGGATAGCGCCGCACCGTCGCACTGCTCCCAAGGAGGTAGGACATGGACCCATCCCGCCGCAGCGTCCTCGGCGCGGGTCTGTTCTCTGTCGCCCTCACCGTGCCGGGCTGGCAGGACGTGGTCGGCCGCATGGAAGCCATCCAAACCGGCCATACGCAACGCATCGGAATGCCCGAAGTCGAGATGGTCATAGCAATGACCGAGCGGGTGTCCGAACTGGACGACCAGTTCGGTGGACGGCACGCGCGCCCCATGGCCGCCGCGTTCCTCGTGAATACCGTCGCGCCCTACCTACGGGCAGACGCTCCCGACCACGTTCGCAAAGCGATGATGTCCGCCGCCTCCGATCTGTGCTACCTCACCGGATACATGGCGGTGGACGAAGGCGTTCACGGCCTCGCGCAGCAGTATTACCTGAAGGCGCTGGAACTCGCCGGGGCGTCGGAAGACCATCTGACCTACTGCACCACGCTGCGCGGAATGAGCGTCCAAGCAGTCGACTTGGGGCACGGGCGAGAGGCGATGCGACTGGCGGACGCGGCTGCCGCCGCGTCCCCGCAGGCCGGCCCCAGGATGCGCGCCTTCCTCGCGGGTCAGCAGGCCCACTCCGCCGCACAGATCGGTGACCGCCGCAGCGCCCTCATGTACCTCCGGGAGGCGGAAGTGGCCATGGAAAAGGCTGAATCCAGGGAAAAGGCCTTCGGCTCGTACGACCCCGCTGCTCTGAACTACCACACAAGTCAAGTCCGATACGAATTGGGCGACATGCACGGCGCCGTCGAAGCGATGCGGCAATCCGACAGGTTGCGGTATGACGTCTACCGCCGCACCCGAGTGAAGGAACGCGCCCTCCTCGCCGAACGTCAATTCGCGATCGGTCATTTGGAAGCCGCTTGCGCCACATGGTATCTGGTCCTTGACGACTACCCCCTGGTCCAGTCCGGACGAGCGGACCAGCGAATCCGAGCGATGCACCAACTGATCCGCCCCCACCTGAAAAACCCCGTCGCTCGCGAACTCCACGACCGCGCCCGGCTCATCACCCCAACCTCACTGCTGGCTTGACGGACGCCGTCACCCCGTGGATCAAAGCAACGAGCGGTCCGCGCCTGATCACTCACATGAGGGCCACCACGTGTCCCAAACCCTCACATCTGTAAGCTGGTTGGTCCGCGTACACGCCCATTGACCCGCCCCCGACCGGCATTTACCGTCACGGGCAACCCGCAGCATCCCCTTCCGTCCGCGTGCCGAAGGAGGACTTGCCCATGCGCCGTGCCCGTTACGTCGCCGCGGCGGCAGCCGCAGCCCTGGCCGCCACCGCCCTTAGCTCTTGCGGCAGTTCCACCGAGCCCAAGAACACCATCAAGGTCGCCTACCAGCGTGTGCCCGATGACAACGTTCGCATCATGGACAACTATCTCGGGCTGGTGAAGGACCAGTTCGAGAAGGCGAACCCCGGCAAGCACGTCCAGCTGATCCCGATCACCGCGGCAGAGAACGACTACTACGCCAAGTTGCAGCAGATGATGCGGTCGCCCAAGACCGCTCCCGACCTGGTCTACGAGGACACGTTCCTGATCAACTCGGACATCAAGGCGGGATATCTGCGGCCACTGGACGGATATCTCTCCAGCTGGCCCGCGTGGAACCAGTTCGTGGACACCGCGAAGGCCGCCGCCAGAGCCCAGGACGGCAGGACGTACGGGGTCCCGGACGGCACCGACACCCGTGGGCTGTGGTTCAACAAGGACATCTTCACCAAGGCGGGGCTGCCCACCGACTGGCAGCCGAAGGACTGGAACGACATCCTCACCGCCGCCCGTACGGTCAAGGCCAAGGTCCCCGGGGTCATCCCGCTCAACCTCTACACCGGGAAGGCTCCGGGTGAGGCGGCCGTGATGCAGGGGTTCGAGATGCTCGCCTACGGGACGGGCGCGGATCCGCTGTACGACCCGCAGACCCAGAAGTGGGTCCGGTCGAGCAAGGGCTTCTCCGACGCGCTGGACTTCGTACGGACCGTGTACACGGAGAAGCTCGGGCCGGACATCTCCGATGCCCTTGATCCCAACATCCAGCCGGTGGTCGGTACGGAGTGGATCCCGTCCGGCAAGCTCGCCATCGACCTCGACGGTTCATGGCTGGGGAACAACTGGATCAAGACCGGCGGCAAGCCCTGGCCGCAGTGGTCGCAGGTGATGGGCACCGCCGCCATGCCGACGCAGAACGGGCAGGCGCCCGGCGAGGTCAGCATGTCCGGCGGGTGGACCTGGGCCATCCCGGCCAGGGCCCAACACCCGGACATCGCCTGGGACTTCATCAGGACGCTGCAGAGCGAGCCGAACGCGGCCGAGTACGACATCCGCAGCGCGAACATCGCGGTCCGCAAGGATGTGGCCGCCGACCACGGCTATCTGAGCTCGATGCCGGGTATCGGCTTCTTCACCAAGCTGGTGCGGTACACCCACTACCGCCCGGCCCTGCCCGCGTATCCGCAGGTGTCCACCGCCATCGGCGCGGCGATGGAGGCGGTCTCCACCGGCCAGTCCTCGACGGCCGCCGCCGCCAGGGCGTACGACCAGCAGTTGTCGTCGATCACGGCCGGGGCCGTGGAGACCGCGCGGTGAGCCGAGCCCGACGCACCGTGGTGCGGGGGCTGCCCGTGCTGCCGTCCGTGATCCTGCTGGTGCTGTTCCTGGCCGGGCCCATCGCGTACTGCGCGTACATAGCCTTCACCGACATGCGGTTGACCGGTGCGTCGGGCACGCACTTCGTCGGGCTGGCCAACTTCCGGCAGGCCTTCTCCGACGCGGGTTTCCGCAACGCGGTGCTGCTGACCCTGCTGTTCACCGTGCTGTCCTCGATCGTCGGGCAGAACACGCTGGGGCTCGGCCTGGCGGCCGTGATGCGCCGCGCCTCCCGGCCGGTGCGCACCGTCACCGGGGGCGTGGTGATCGCCGCGTGGGTGCTGCCGGAGATCGTGGCGGCGTTCCTGCTGTACGCGTTCTTCCGGCGCGAGGGCACGCTGAACGCGATCCTCGGCTGGCTCCATCTGCCCAGCCAGAACTGGCTGTTCACGCTGCCGATCCTGGCCGTCTCGCTGGCCAACGTCTGGCGCGGCACCGCGTTCTCGATGCTGGTGTACTCCGCCGCGCTGGCCGAGATCCCCCAGGACGTCACCGAGCAGGCGCAGGTGGACGGGGCGAGCGCGGCGCAGCGCATGTGGCATGTGACGCTGCCGATGATCCGCCGGTCGATCGGCACCAATCTGATGCTCAACACCCTGCAGACCCTGTCCGTCTTCGGCCTGGTGTGGGCGATGACGCGCGGCGGCCCCGGGGACCGCAGCCAGACGCTGCCGCTGTTCATGTACGAGAAGGCGTTCCAGGACAGCCTGATCGGCTACGGCACGGCGGTGGCGCTGCTGCTCCTGGTGGTGGGGGCGCTGTTCTCGGTGGTGTATCTGCGGCTGCTCAGGACGGAGGTCTGATGGAAGCTTCCCGGCATGCGCCCGTGGGGGCCGCGAGTGACCATGGAGTGGGAGAGGAGGATCGCCATGGCGGACAAGGCCCTCACCATCGAGATCAGCATCAACGAGGTCCAGCCGATCACCCAGGCCGAGGCACACCTGAGCGGTTTCGGCAGTTCGGAGCTGGTCGGCCGGGGGACGGCGCGCTGCAACCCGGGCGACGAGAACATCCCGGACATCGGCGACGAGCTGGCCACCGCTCGCGCGCTGAACGACCTGACCCACCAACTGATGCACAGCGCGACCATGGACATCGAGGCCCATACGAACCGGCGGGTGGACCACCTGAGGATCTGACCGCTGGGGTACCGGCACGGCACACCGCCCGAGCGGGGGCATCGCGATGACCGCCGGGCGGCGCGGGAGAGGGCCGCGCCGTGTCCGTCACCGGCTGGCCGCCGACGCGGCACTGGTGTTGGTGGCCGTCGCGTTCGCCGTTCCGCTGGTCTGGCTGGCGCTCGCCTCGGTGGACCCGCAGGCGGGGCTGCGGGTGCATGTGCCGTCGTCGCCGACGACCGGCAACTTCTCGGCGGTGCTCACCGACGAGATCACCTTCACCCCGATGCTGAACAGCCTGATCCTCTGCGGCGGCGCCACCGCGCTCACCGTGGCGTGCGCGATCCTGGCCGCATATCCGCTGTCCCGGTACCGGTCCCGGCTGAACCGTCCGTTCATGCTCACGGTCCTCTTCTCGACCTGCCTGCCGATCACCGCGATCATGATTCCGGTCTACGGGCTGTTCGTTCAGGTCAACCTGATCGACACCATGTACGGGACGATCCTGTTCCTGGCCACCACCCAACTGCCGTTCTGCATCTGGCTGATGAAGAACTTCATGGACGGTGTGCCGAGCGCCCTCGAGGAGGCGGCATGGACTGACGGGGCGTCATTCTCGCAGACACTGCTGCGCGTTGTGCTGCCGCTGATGGGGCCGGGGGTCACGGTGGTGACGGTCTTCAGCTTCGTCGCCATGTGGGGGAACTTCTTCGTCCCGTTCATGCTGCTGCTCTCGCCGGACAAGATGCCCGCATCGGTGACGATCTTCTCCTTCTTCGGCAGCTACGGAACGGTGGAGTACGGCCAGCTCGCCGCCTTCTCGATCCTGTACTCGCTTCCCGTGGTGCTGCTGTACGCGCTGATCTCGCGTCGGCTCGGTGGCGGCTTCGCGCTCGGCGGGGCGGTCAAGGGGTAGCCCGGCGCGGGTCAGAAGACCGACTCGGCCTCGCGGATGCGGTCGTCGGGTACCCGCTTGAGTTCGGTGATGGCGTCCTTGAGCGGCACCATCTCGATGCTGGTGCCGCGCAGCGCGGTCATGTGGCCGAACGCGCCCTCGTGCGCCGCCTGCACGGCGTGCCAGCCGAACCGGGTGGCCAGCACCCTGTCGTACGCGGTGGGCACGCCGCCGCGCTGGACGTGGCCGAGGATGACCGGCCGGGCCTCCTTGCCGAGCCGGAAGGCGAGTTCCTCGGCGAGCCGGGTGCCGATGCCCATGAAACGCTCGTGCCCGTACGCGTCGATCTCGCCGTAGCCGTAGGCCATGGTGCCCTGGATCGGATGGGCGCCCTCGGCGACGCAGATGACGGCGAACTTCTTGCCGCGTGCGAACCGCTCCTCGACCATGGCGACCAGGTCGGCGGGGTCGAACGGGCGCTCCGGAACGCAGATGCCGTGCGCACCGCCCGCCATGCCGGACTCCAGGGCGATCCAGCCCGCGTGGCGGCCCATCACCTCGACCACCATCACCCGCTGATGGGACTCGGCGGTGGTCTTGAGCCGGTCGATGGCCTCGGTGGCGACCATGACGGCGGTGTCGAAGCCGAAGGTCCGGTCGGTGGCCGAGATGTCGTTGTCGATGGTCTTGGGCACACCGACCACCGGCATCCCGGCGTCGGCGAGCATCCGGGCCGCGGTCAGGGTGCCCTCGCCGCCGATCGGGATGAGCACGTCGATGCCGTACTTGCGGCACAGCGCGTCGGCGTTGTCGGCGGCCTCGTGCAGCCGGGCCCGCTCCAGCCGGGCGGAGCCGAGGATGGTGCCGCCGCGGGCCAGGATGCCGCTGACCGCGTTGAGGTCCAGTGGGCGGTAGCGGCCCTCCAGCAGTCCATTGAAGCCGTCCTCGAAGCCGATCACCTCGTCGCCGTGCCCGGTGAGTCCGCGGTGCACGACCGACCGGATCACGGCGTTCAGCCCCGGGCAGTCACCGCCGGCGGTGAGGACTCCGATGCGCATCGCGGTCAATCTCCTGTTTCGGGGGCGGCCGTTCGGAACTGTGAGCCAGGGGTCACGGTGGGTAATCGTGATCGGATTACCACATCCTTCATACCTTATGAGAACTTTGCGATGACGGGGTCCGGTGCGCATCCCCGGCCCGGCGCGCGCCGCAAAGGGGGGCGGGTTAGCTTCGAAGGGCAGAACAGGCGCGATACAGCGATCGCGATGAAGGATGGAGAACGCGTGACGCGCAGCGTGTACGTGACCGGGATCGGACGCGGCGACGGCCGCCAGGTCGTGGAACTGGGGGTCATGGAACTGCTGACCCGCCAGGTCGACCGGGTGGGGGTCTTCCGGCCGCTGATGCACGAGGGTCCCGACCGGCTGTTCGAGCTGCTGCGCGCCCGCTACCGGCTCAGCCAGGACCCGAAGACCGTCTACGGGCTCGGCTACGACGAGGCCGCCCGGCTCGCCGCCGAGCAGGGCACCGAGGAGCTGGTCTCCCGACTGGTCGACCGCTTCCACGCGGTGGCAAGGGAGTACGAGTTCGTGCTCGTCCTTGGCTCGGACTACGCCGACACCCAGCTGCCCGCCGAGCTGAACCTCAACGCCCGGCTGGCCAACGAGTTCGGTGCCTCCGTGCTCCCGATCGTCGGCGGCCTGGACCAGAGCGCCGACTCCGTCGTCGCCGAGGTGCACAACGCCCACCGCGCCTACGCCGACGAGGGCTGCTACATCCTGGCCATGATCGCCAACCGGGTCGCCCCGGACGCCGCCAAGATCGCCGCCGACCGGCTGGCCGACCGCCTTCCGGTGCCGGTCTACGTACTGCCCGAGGAGCCGTCGCTGTCCGCGCCGACCGTGGCGCAGGTCGTGCAGAAGCTCGGGGCCGAGGTGCTGCTCGGCGATGACGCCGGGCTGGCCCGCAACGTCATGAACTTCGTCTTCGGCGGCGCCATGCTGCCGACGTTCCTGCCCGCGCTGACCCCCGGCTGCCTGGTGGTCACCCCCGGCGACCGGGCGGACCTGATCATCGGCTCGCTGGCGGCGCACTCGGCTGGCGCGCCGCCCATCGCGGGCGTGCTGCTCACCCTGGACGAGCGCCCCGGCCGGGACATCATCGCGCTGGCCGAGCGGCTGGCACCGGGCACCCCGGTGATCTCGGTGCCGGGCGGCTCGTTCCCCACCGCCGCCGAGCTGTTCGAGCTGGAGGGCAGGCTGACCGCGGCCACGCCGCGCAAGGCGGAGACCGCGCTCGGCCTGTTCGAACTCCACGTGAACACCGGCGAGTTGACCGACCGGCTGTCGGTGGCCCGAAGCGGCCGGGTGACGCCGATGATGTTCGAGCACGAGTTGCTGGAGCGGGCCCGCTCCGGTCGCCGCCACGTGGTGCTGCCCGAGGGCACCGAGGAACGCATCCTGCGCGCCGCCGAGGTGCTGCTGCGCCGCAACGTCTGCGACCTGACGCTGCTGGGCGACCCGGACGCGGTCCGCAAGCGCGCCGGTGAGCTGGGCGTCAACCTCGGCCTGGACGTCGAAAACCACGGCTCCGCCGCCATCGCCCGGGTGGTGGACCCGCAGACCTCGCCGCTGCGGGAGAACTTCGCCGAGCTGTACGCCAAGCTGCGCGCCCACAAGGGCATGACGGTGGAGCTGGCGCACGACGTGGTCGCCGACGTGTCGTACTTCGGCACCCTGATGGTGCAGGAGGGGCTGGCCGACGGCATGGTCTCCGGCGCGGTGCACTCCACGGCGGCCACCATCCGGCCCGCGTTCGAGATCATCAAGACCTCACCGGGCGCCTCGATCGTCTCGTCGGTGTTCTTCATGTGCCTGGCCGACAAGGTGCTGGTGTACGGCGACTGCGCGGTCAACCCCGACCCGAACGCCGAGCAGTTGGCGGACATCGCGATCCAGTCGGCCACCACCGCCGCCCAGTTCGGGGTGGAGCCGCGGGTGGCGATGCTGTCGTACTCCACCGGCACCTCGGGTTCCGGCGCGGACGTGGACAAGGTGCGCCGGGCCACCGAGATCGTCCGGGAGCTCCGCCCCGACCTGGCGGTCGAGGGCCCGATCCAGTACGACGCGGCGGTCGACCCGGCGGTCGCGGCGACCAAGCTGCCGGGCTCGGAGGTGGCGGGCCGGGCGACGGTGCTGATCTTCCCGGACCTGAACACCGGCAACAACACCTACAAGGCGGTGCAGCGCTCGGCGGGCGCGATCGCCGTCGGCCCGGTGCTCCAGGGTCTGCGCAAGCCCGTCAACGACCTGTCGCGCGGCGCGCTGGTCCAGGACATCGTCAACACCGTTGCCATCACGGCCATCCAGGCCCAGGGCGACGCCGACAGCCAGTGAAATCAGTGCCGTTCACCAAGGAAGAACCCGATCCCGTGACCGCGACCCGCGTCCTCGTCCTCAACTCCGGCTCCTCGTCGCTGAAGTACCAGCTGCTCGACATGGCCCGCCCGTCGCCCACCACCCTCACCGGAGCGGCTACTCCGCGCAGCGACACGGACAGCTCCCGCCTCGCCTCCGGCATCGTGGAGCGGATCGGCGAGGCGGGCGGGGTCGCCGACCACTCCGCCGCGCTCAAGCAGGTCGCCGACGAGCTGTCCTCCCAGAGCCTCGGCCTGGACTCCCCCGAACTGGCCGCCGTCGGGCACCGGGTGGTGCACGGCGGCACCCGGTTCACCGAGCCGACGCTGATCACCGACGAGGTGGTCAGCGAGATCGAGAAGCTGGTACCGCTCGCCCCGCTGCACAACCCGGCCAACGTCACCGGCATCAAGGTGGCCCGCGAACTGCGGCCCGACCTGCCGCAGGTCGCGGTGTTCGACACGGCCTTCCACTCGGGCATGCCGGAGGCGGCGGCCCGGTACGCCATCGACCGGGCCACCGCCGACCGGTACGGGGTGCGCCGGTACGGATTCCACGGCACCTCGCACGCGTACGTCTCCCGGGCCACCGCCGCGCTGCTGGGCAAGGAGCCGTCCGAGGTCAACGTGATCGTGCTGCACCTGGGCAACGGCGCCTCCGCCTCGGCGGTGCGCGGCGGGGTGTGCGTGGACACGTCCATGGGGCTCACCCCGCTGGAGGGCCTGGTGATGGGCACCCGGTCGGGCGACATCGATCCGGCGGTGGTCTTCCATCTGGCGCGGGTCGCCGGACTGGGCGTGGACGACATCGACGACCTGCTCAACAAGCGCAGCGGGCTGGTCGGGCTGTGCGGTGACAACGACATGCGCGAGATCGGCCGCCGGATCGCGGAGGACGACGCCGACGCGCAACTCGCCTTCGATGTCTACGTCCACCGGCTGCGCAAGTACGTCGGCGCCTATTCGGCGGTACTCGGACGGGTGGACGCGATCGCTTTCACGGCCGGAGTGGGCGAGAATTCGGCCGCGGTGCGCGAGGCCGCGCTCATCGGCCTCGAACCCCTCGGCATCGAGATCGACGCGGTACGCAACGCTGTGCGCGGCAGCGCGGCACGGCTGGTCTCCACCAGGACCAGCCGGGTCGCGGTCGCCGTCGTCCCCACCGACGAGGAACTGGAGATCGCACAGCAGGCCTACTCGCTGGTCCGCCCGTAAACCGGGCCGGAACGGGAGGCCTCCGCACGGGGGCCACCGGGTAAATTCCGGGCCGGAACAAAACATCGATAGGATCGTCCACATGCGCCGAGCGAAAATCGTCTGCACCCTGGGTCCCGCCGTCGACTCCTACGACCAGCTCAAGACGCTGGTCGAGGCCGGAATGAACGTGGCCCGGTTCAACTTCAGCCACGGCACCCACGCCGAGCACGAGGAGCGCTACCACCGGGTGCGCAAGGTCTCCGAGGAGACCGGCCGCGCGGTGGGCGTCCTCGCCGACCTTCAGGGCCCCAAGATCCGCCTGGAGACCTTCGCCGACGGTCCGGTGGAGCTGGTGGCCGGTGACGAGTTCGTCATCACCACCGAGGACGTTCCCGGTAACCGGCACATCTGCGGCACGACGTACAAGGGCCTGCCCGCTGACGTCAGCCAGGGCGACCCGGTGCTCATCAACGACGGCAACGTCGCGCTGCGGGTCATCGAGGTCGAGGGTCCGCGGGTGCGCTGCCTGGTGGTCGAGGGCGGCATCATCTCCGACCACAAGGGCATCAACCTGCCCGGCGCCGCCGTCAACGTCCCGGCGCTGTCCGAGAAGGACATCGACGACCTGCGGTTCGCGCTGCGCATGGGCGTGGACATGGTCGCGCTGTCCTTCGTCCGGGACGCCAAGGACGTCCGGGACGTGCACCGGGTGATGGACGAGGTCGGCCGCCGGGTCCCGGTCATCGCCAAGGTGGAGAAGCCGCAGGCGGTGGCCAACATGGAGGACGTCGTCGCCGCCTTCGACGGTGTGATGGTGGCCCGCGGCGACCTGGCGGTGGAGTACCCGCTGGAGAGGGTGCCGGTCGTCCAGAAGCGGCTGATCGAGCTGTGCCGCCGCAACGCCAAGCCGGTGATCGTCGCGACCCAGATGATGGAGTCGATGATCACCAACTCCCGGCCCACCCGCGCCGAGGCGTCCGACGTGGCCAACGCGGTGCTGGACGGCGCGGACGCGGTGATGCTGTCGGCGGAGTCCTCGGTCGGCAAGTACCCGATCGAGACCGTCAAGACGATGTCCCGGATCGTGGAGGCGGCCGAGGAGGAACTGCTCAAGCGGGGCCTGCAGCCGCTGGCGCCGGGCAAGAAGCCGCGCACCCAGGGCGGTGCGGTGGCCCGCGCCGCCGCCGAGCTGGCGGACTTCCTGGACGCCAAGACGCTGGTGGCCTTCACCAAGTCCGGTGACACCGCGCGCCGGCTCGCCCGCTACCGGGTGCCGGTACCGGTGCTGGCGTTCACCACCGACGCCGCCACCCGCAACCAGCTCACGCTGACCTGGGGCGTGCAGACGCACCTGGTCAAGCACGTCGACCACACCGACGCGATGGTCGACCTGGTCGACCAGGAGATGCTCAAGCTCAACGAGTACGACAAGGGCGACACCGTGATCATCACGGCGGGCTCCCCGCCCGGTGTCCCCGGCACCACCAACCTGGTCCGCGTCCACCACCTGGGCGGCGGCCACCAGGACTAGCCCTCCGGCCCGGGCGGGCCTGCCCCCTGACAGGGACAGGCCCGCCCGTGGCTTTTGTAGCGCGACACGCCCGACCTTAAGGTGAACCGGTCGCCCGTTCGCCGACCGGCGGACGGGTCATCGCACCGGTGATGTCCGTTCCCCCAGCCTCCGGAGAAGCCCCATGGTCGACGTAGCCCCGCCGCCCGACAGCTCCGCCACCGTGAGCGGGTCGCGGGACTCCGGGGCGGGCGGGACGGCCGCCGACTGGCGGGGACGGCTCGCCGAGCTGCTGCGCCGGGAACCGGTGACGATACGCTTCGCGCGCCGCGAGGCGCTGAACGCCGCGGGCATCTACCTGGCGGTCTCGGCGCTCGCCTTCGCCGTGCTGCTGCTGATCTGCCACCACCTCGGCTACGGCGTCGTGCAGGTGCTCAGCAAGTGGGACAGCAAGAACTACCTCAGCGTCGCCGAGCACGGCTATCCCCACCACCTCAGCTATCAGCCCGACGGCGTGCCGAAGTGGTCCACACTCGCCTTCTTCCCGCTGGTCCCCGCGCTGATAAGAGCCGTCCACCTGGTGACCGGCCTCGGCTACCCGTACGCGGGCGTGGCGGTCTCCTGGCTGGCCGCCACCGCCGCGGCGGTCGCGGTGCACACCCTCGCCCGCTCGGTGCTGGGGCGGCGCGTCGGCTACGCGTGCGTCGGACTGTGGGCGTGCTCCCCGTACGCGTTCGCGCTGTGGGTGCCGTACTCCGAGGCGTGCTTCAGCGCGGCGCTGATGTGGGCGCTGATCGCGGTCATCGCCCGCCGCTGGGTGGCGGCCGGCGTGCTCACCGCGCTCGCCGGGACCATCAGGCCGACCGCGTCGGTACTGGTCGGCGTGCTGGTGCTGAGCGCGGGCTGGGCGCTCCTACGGCGCCGGGACGGCTGGCGGCCGTGGCTGGCGCTGGCCCTGGCGCCGCTCGGGCTGGTCTTCAGCTGGCTGTACCTGGGCAGCCGGGTGGGCCGCTGGGACGGCTGGTTCGAGGCGGAGAAGGCCTGGGGGCAGTCCTTCGACTTCGGCCGCGGCTCGCTGCACTTCCTCAAGCAGGTGGCGACCTACCAGCACATCGACATCCGCTACCCGGTGGTGCTGGCGCTGATCCTGCTGGTCGCGGTGGCCGTGGTGGCGCTGGCCATGGACCGCAAGGTGCCGTGGCCGCTGGTGCTGGCGCTGGCCGGGGCGTGGGAGCTGATGTTCGGCACGCCCGGCTCCCCGCTGTCCAAGCCGCGCTTCATGCTGCCGTTCCTGCCGATACTGCTCCTGCTGGTGGCCCGCCCGGTCGCCCGGCTGCCCCGGCTGGTGCAAGGGTGCCTGTACGGCTGCGGGGCGGTGTTCGCCGGGTGGTACGCGGTCGGGTTGCTCATGTTGTTCAAGTGGTCACCGTGAGCGGATCCGGTGAAAAGTCACTGAGATCCGGTGAGAACTCCCTGAGAGCGGCCGACGTGACCCGACCGGCCATAGCGGCGTTCACTACCATGCCGGGCACGTTGTTCCACGCGGCGTCACGGACACCCCGCCGTCCCTCGTGGACAACCCGCAGCAAAAGCGTAGGTAGTATCCCTACCCGTCCGTCGACCCGTAAGTGATTGAGGTACTTGTCAGTGGAAGCGATCCTCCTGGTCGGCGGGAAGGGCTCCCGTCTCCGCCCCGTCACGGAACACACGCCGAAGCCGATGGTTCCGACCGCCGGTGTGCCGTTCCTCGCCCACCAGCTCGCCAAGGCCCGGGCCGCCGGCGTCACCCATGTGGTGCTCGCCACCTCCTACCTGGCCGAGGTCTTCGAGCCGTACTTCGGTGACGGCTCCGACCTGGGCCTGCGCATCACGTACATCCACGAGACCGAGCCGCTGGGCACCGGTGGCGCGATCCGCAACGCGGCCGACGCGCTGACCTGCGGGCCCGACGAGCCGGTACTGATCTTCAACGGCGACATCCTCACCGGCCTGGACATCGTGGGCCTGGTCGACAGCCACCGCGCGGCCGGGGCCGACGTCTCGCTGCACCTGACCCGGGTCGAGGACCCCAGCGCCTTCGGCCTGGTCCCCACCGACGGGACCGGTCGGGTACTGGCCTTCACCGAGAAGCCGCAGCGCCCCGAGGAGATCGTCACCGACCAGGTCAACGCCGGCTGCTACGTCTTCCGCCGCTCGGTGATCGACACCATCCCGGCCGGCCGGGTGGTCTCCGTCGAGCGCGAGACCTTCCCCGGGCTGCTGGAGTCCGGTGCGCACCTGCACGGCGTGGTGGACCAGACGTACTGGTTGGACCTCGGCCGCCCGGCGGCCCTGATCCAGGCCTCCGCGGACCTGGTCCGCGGTGTGGTGCGCTCTCCCGCGCTGCCCGGACCCACCGGTGAGTACCTGGTGCTGCCCGGCGCCACCGTGGAGGACGGCGCGAAGCTGGCCGGTGGAACCGTGGTGGGCGCCGGTTCGTTCATCGCGGCGGACGCGGTGGTCGAGGGCTCCATCGTGCTGGACGGCGCACGCGTCGAGTCCGGTGCGCAGGTGCGGGCCTCGCTCGTGGGCGCTGGAGCCCGCGTCGGCTCGCGTACCGTACTGGAGAACGCCGTGATCGGAGACCGGGCCGAGGTCGGCGAGGACAACGAACTGCAGGGCGGGGCGCGAGTGTGGTGCGACTCGACGCTCCCCGACGCCGCGATCCGCTTCTCTCCGAAGCCCTGAGTCCGCGGCCCGACAGAGAAGACCACTTGATGACGACGACGACCCCCCAGGCAGTACCGACGGCCGCCACGCTGCGTCGGCCGGTACAGCTCCCTCCGGAGTGGAGCGGCATCCCGCTGACCGTGGTGATGCCCACCTACAACGAGGCCGAGAACCTGCCAGGGATGGCCGAGAAGCTGATGGCGCTCGACCTGCCGGGGCTGCGGCTGCTGGTGGTGGACGACAACAGCCCCGACGGCACCGGTGAGGTCGCCGAGCGGCTGGCCGAGCGCTACAACGAGCCGGACCGCACCCGGATCTCCGTGCTGCACCGCACCGCCAAGGACGGCCTCGGCCGCGCCTACGCGGCGGGCATGGACCAGGCGGTCGCGGACGGCGCGCAGTACGTGCTCCAGATGGACGCCGACGGCAGCCACCCGGTCGAGTACGTGCCGCAGATGCTGGGCGCCGCGCTGGCCACCGGCGCCGGGTTCGTCGTCGGCAGCCGCTACGTCTCCGGCGGTCGGCTCGCCGAGGAGTGGGGCCTGCACCGCAGGCTGCTCTCCCGCTGGGCCAACGCCTATGTGAGCACGGTGCTGCGCACCGGGCTGCGGGACGTCACCGCGGGCTTTTGCATGTGGCGGGCCGACACGGTCACCGAGATGAAGCTGTCCGAGGTGCGCAGCAACGGCTACAGCTTCCAGGTCGAGCTCAAGTACCAGGCGGTGCGCGCCGGTTACACGGGCGTCGAGGTGCCGATCCACTTCGAGGAACGGCAGATCGGCGCGTCCAAGATGAACCTGGCCGTGCAGGTCGAGTCGGCCGTCCTGCCCTGGCGACTGCGACTGGACTCCGCTCGTGCCCGCCGCGGCTGAGCGGGCCACGTCGGGAACCGGCGGACCGGAGGGGCGTATAGCACGCCTGGGCCGGTCCGCCCAGACCCGTTGGCAGGCCGCCGGTCTGCTGGAGAAGGCGGTGTCCGCCGCCGCACTGCTGGTCGTCGTACTGCTCGCGCTGATGGTGGTGAAGCTGCCGTGGGCGGGCGACCTGGGAATCCACGCCGCCACCCTCGACCGGCTGCGGCACGACCTCGGCAACCCGGGCGATCCGCTGGTCAAGGCGGATGTCGACAGCCCGTACTACTCGCCGTGGATGCTCTTCCTGGCGCTGATCGGCAAGGTCACCGGGGCGACCACGTTCCAGGTGCTGCACCTCGCCGCCGCGATCAACCTGGTGCTGCTGGTCACCGGCATCCGGCAGTTCGTGCGTACGCTCACCTCCCGCCGGGCGGCGGTGCCGCTGGCGATCCTGTGCGTCACGCTGCTGTACGGCTGGGAGCTGTTCACCTGGAGCGGCTTTCCCGGGGCGACCTCGCTGGCCCTGTGCATCGCCTACCCCAGCACCTTCGCCATGGGCGTGGCGTTCCACCTGTGGGCGATGCTGCGCACCGCCCTGGCCAGGGACTGGGGCATGGCCCGGTACCTCATGCTCGGCGCGCTGCTGGCGGTGGTCGCGCTCAGCCACCAGTTCACCGGTGTGGTGACCGTCTTCGGGCTGCTGGCGATACTGCTGGGGGCGCGTCCGTGGCCGGGCAGGGCGGCCTGGCTGCGGATCGGCGCGGCGATAGCGCTGTCGCTGGCGATCCTGCTCGTCTGGCCGTACTACTCGTTCTTCTCACTGCTGAACGTCGGCGGCCTGGAGGAGATCCACCGGCCGCTCTACGACCACCTGGTCTCCCGGTTCGGTCTGCTGTCGCTGGGCATCGTGGCGCTGGCGCTGCGGTTCCGGAGGGACCGGCGCGATCCGCTGGTGCTGTTCTTCGCCTTCGGCGCGCTGGTGTACGCGCTGGGCGGACTGACCCAGCACTGGTCCTACGGGCGGGTGCTGCCCGCGGTCTTCATCTCCGCGCAGGTCGCGCTGGCGGTGGAGCTGGCGGGCGAGGCCGGACGGCGGGCGCGCCGGGTCCTGGTGCCGCTCACCGCGCTGGCGCTGCTGGTCGGTTGCTGGTCGCAGGTGGGGGCGCTCAACTATGTGGCGTCCACGAAGTCGGTTCCGGTACTGGGCAGTGCGCCGGCCCAGCATGAGTGGGGCGGCTACCAGTGGATCACCAAGCACGTGAAGTACGGCCAGGTGATCATGACGAAGGACTACTTCGCCCTTCGCCAGGCGCCCGCGTACGGGCCGTACACCGTCGCGTCCGGTTACCCGGACTTCTTCCTCAAGGACGAGGCGCAGCGGTCGAAGGACACCAAGAAGTTCTTCGAGAAGAGCACTTCGCGTGCGCAGCGGTTGGCGCTGCTGCACAAGTACCACGTGCGCTGGGTCATCCAGTTCCGCAGCGACGGGGGCTTCGCCCCCGGCGACCCCGCCCTCAAGAAGGTGGCCAAGGGACCGAACGGCGAGCTGCTGCTGAAGGTGGTCTGAGATTTTTTTGGGGCTCCGCCCCAAACCCCCGACACAATGGGGGGTTTGGGGCGGAGCCCCTTGTCTTTCGAGGCCGGGGGACGAGCCCCCCGGCCAACAGCCCTACTTCGCCAGGCCTCGGACGAGGCCGCTCACCTTCCGCAGGCCGGGGCCTGCCACCCGGGCCAGCGTCGGGAGGTGGGGCTCCGCCTTCGCCAGCAGGCCCGCCCGCTCCCAGCGCACCTGGATGCGGCCGGCGCCGTGGCCCTCCGGCTCCACCGTGACGGTGTGCTCGGCCACGCCGCGGTGGTACGCGATCCGCTTGCTCAGCGCCGGGAAGTCCAGCGGCGCCAGCAGCAGACCGGTGTTGTGCTGCCGGTGCTGGGTGATCGCCAGCACCGGATGCCGTACCCCGGCGAACCCGTGCGGCGGCAGCGGCACCGAGGACAGGTCAAGGGTGACCGTCCCCTCGAACAGCCCCGGCCGCACCGGGTCCAGCCGGAACGACACGCTCAACCGCTTGGTGGCGGGCGCCAGATGGATCGTCGCCACCACCGGGGCCATCGGCAACTGGTTGCCCGGGTCGTAGGTGCGCACGTCCAGCGTGATCCGCGAGCCCGACTCCGGCTCGATCCGGGTGATCTCGTGCCGCAGCAGCGCGTTCTTGAACGGCCGGGTGCGCAGGTCGAGGTCGCTGACCTCCAGCTCGCGCGCCGACTCGGGGTCGGCGGGAACCACCGAGCCCCAGTAGACACGGCCCGTGCCGTCCTCGGTCACCTCACGCGGCGCCACCTCGCGGCTCATGCCGCGGGAGGCCGACTGCGCCTCCTCGTAACGGCCGTCGCGCACCAGCTGGATCACCACGCGCTGGTCGCGCGGCAGTCGGCGGAACGCCTCGGGGGCGAGCGTCTCCAGGTACGGGCCGATCTCGTCGGCGAACTGCTTGATCCAGTCGTGGCTGCGGTACGGCAGGTCACCGGTGTACATCCGCAGGTCGTGCTTGAGGAACTTGAAGTCCTTGTCCGCCTTGATCGCCTGGTGACCGCTCTCCACCAGGAAGTCGTCGATCAGCCGGGCGACGTTGATCCGGTCCCGGACGTTCTCGATCCGGTGCCGCTGGTTGGAGATGGACAGCGCGCCCACCGCCTCGTACGGCGAGATGTACCAGCGGTACACCGGGTCCGGCACGATGGTGAACGCCCGCGCCAGGCAGTACGCCTGGGCGGAGAACAGCTGGTCCTCGTAGTGGATGCCCTCGGGGAAGCGCAGCGCGTGCCGGTCGATGAACTCCCGGCGGTACATCTTGTTGGTCGACAGGTGCTCGAACAGCACCCCGGGGTGGTACTCGATGCCGCGTACCGTCTGCTTCTTGGTGAACAGGTGCGGATGCCAGGCCGACACGGACCCGGTGTCGGTGCGCACCCGCTCGACCCCGCCCATCGCGAAGTCGACGGTGTCGTCCGAGCGCAGCTCGTCCAGCAGCAACTCCAGTGCCCGCTCGGGCAGTTCGTCGTCGCTGTCGAGGAACATCAGGTACGGCGCCTTGGCGATCTCGATCGCCGAGTTGCGCGGGCGGCTGCAACCACCGCTGTTCTGCGGCAGGCGGTTGTAGACGATGCGCTCGTCCCGCGCCGCCAACGCACGGGCCACCTCGGGGGTGTCGTCCGTCGAGTGGTCGTCGCTGATGATGATCTCGATGTTGCGCAGCGTCTGACGGCGCAACGACTCCACCGCACGCGGCAGTCGCTCCGCGTCGTTGTAGACGATCACCGTGACGGTGACGTCGGGGGCCGTCGGGGCCATGGGTCCTCCGGGAACTTCCTCGGCTGGCGGTCCGGGGGTCGCCCCCCGGGAAAATCCACTACAAGAGCTGTCCGGCGCGGCAGCGCTCACCGTGCGTTGTCGGCCACTAGTCGGGCGGCCACCTCCGGCGCCGGCGCCGGGGTGCGCTCCTCCAGTGGTATCACCGGCGGCACGTTCGCCTGCCCGAGGAAGACGTGGCGCACCACCCGCTCGGCGGCGTGCCCGTCGTCGAAGTCGCAGAACTTCCGGCGGAACTCGGCCCGCTTGGCGGTGGCGTGCTCATCCCGCCAGCCGCCGTCCAGGAACAGCCGCTCCACCTCCTCCTGGCTGCGGCCGACCGCGCCCGGGGACAGCTCGGTCAGGTCGAAGTAGACGCCACGGGTGACCGAGTAGGTCTCCCAGTCGTCCGCGAAGACCACTATCGGCCGGTCCAGGTTGGCGTAGTCGAACATCACCGAGGAGTAGTCGGTGATCAACGCGTCGGAGGCCAGGCCGAGTTCCTCCACCGAGTCATAGCGCGAGACGTCGATGATCAGGCCGCGCCGGTGCAGCTCCTCCAGCGGGGACAGGCCCCGGTCGTAGAAGTAGTGGCCGCGCACCAGCAGCACGAAGTCCTCGCCGAGGTTGCGGGCCATCCGCTCCAGGTCCAGGCGCGGCGTCCAGTGGGCCTCGTAGTCGCGGTGCGTCGGCGCGTACAGCAGCGCCTTGCGGCCCGGCGCGATGCCCAGCCGCTCCCGGATGCGCAGCACGTCCTCGGCGGTGGCCGTGTAGTAGACGTCGTTGCGCGGGTAGCCGTAGTCGAGCGAGGTGAACGGCACCGGGTAGGCGCGCTCCCAGGTCTCGGTGGAGTGCGAGTTGGCCGAAACGCTGTAGTCCCAGCGGGCGCAACGCTCCAGCAGCGCCTCGTAGTCGACACCGCGCGAGGTGGCCGGGAACGGGATCTGGTCGGTGCCCATCCGCTTCAGCGGCGTGCCGTGGTGGGTCTGCACATGGATCTGGCCGGGCCGCTTGGTCACCGAGTCGGGGAAGTTGACGTTGTTGACCAGGTACTTGGCGCGCGCCATCACGCTCCAGTAGCGGCGGCTGCCCGGCACCACGTAGTCCACACCGGCGGGCACCAGCGGCACGTCGGCGCGGCGCACCACCCACACCTGGCGGATGTTCGGGGCGAGTTCGGCGAGCTTGGCGGAGATCGCCGCCGGGCTGCAGGCGACACCGCGGTCCCAGTAGGCGGAGAAGACCGCCAGGTCCTCCTCCAGGGGGTGCCGCAGCTGCTCGCGGTAGGCGCTCTCCTTGGCCAGGTCCGCCGCCTTGCGCTTGGCCTTCACGGCCAGCGTGCGCACGGTACGGCGCTTGCGGTTGGCGGACTGCAGGGCGCGGTAGCCGGAGTACGAGTCGCGCTCCAGCATGGCGTGCCGCACACCGTTGAGGTTCGACGGGCGCTGGTAGTCGTTCGGCTTGTAGCGCAGGAAGTGCTCGGAGGCGCGGTGGAAGAACGCGGCCTGCTCCCGCTCGTCCAGGCCGGGCACGGTGAGCACCTTCAGATAGCGGCGGATCATGCCGCTGAAGACGATCGCCCGGTGCTCGGGGAGCACCGAACGGCTGCCCAGCAGCTCCCACAGCGCGTCGTACTGGTCGAACAGGTTGAACTGCCCGCGCTCGCGCACCGGCGTCTCCGGCTCGCGGCGGCGCAGGCAGACCTTGTCGAGTATGGCGATCCGGTCGGCGGCCAGCAGGCTGCCGATGGCGGGCAGCACCTCGGCGTACTCGTCCTTGTCGAACAGCTCGCAGTGCGCCTCGTAGAAGTCGGCGCGCAGCACGCGGTTGCTGAGCGTGGGCGTCAGGTGCAGCGTCTCCGGCTGCTGGTACACCGAGAAGACCTCGCGCCCGGGGGCGATGAACAGGCGGCCGTCGCCGCTGGCGATCGCGTCGTTCCACCAGTGCGAGCGGACGTGGTCGAAGACCACCGCGTCCGGCTCACCGGTCTCGGCGATCCGCCGGCCCAGTGCGGCCAGCGCGCCGTCGGTCAGGCAGTCCCGGCCGTCGATGAACAGCAGGTAGTCGCCCTTGGCCTGCTTCGCCGCGACGGCGCGGGCGGCACCGTTGGTCAGCGGCTTGGGGAGGTGGACGGCGTGCACCCGCTCGTCCCGCTCCGCGTACTCGTCGACGATGGCTCTCGTGGCGTCGGTCGAGCCGTTGTCCACGGCGATGACCTCCACCCCTTCGGCGGGCAGGCCGAGTGCGCTGTCGAGGCACTCCCGGAGGTAGCCCTGGGCGTCGAGGGCGGTGACGATGACGCTGAACGTTGTCATGGAGTGACGGTTCCTGGGGTGGGCGCGACGGGTATGGGGCGACGAGAGACGATGAGATCTGAGTGAATTTTTAGTTCTGAAATCCTACGGTAGGCAGTCCACGCCCCGCACATGTGTGTGCCCGGGCGTAGCACGGACCGGCCACACCCTACGGGAGCGGCCCCTTAGGGTGTCTGGCATGACGTGGTTGATTACAGGCGGTGCGGGGTACATCGGCGCGCATGTGGCGCGAGCCATGGCGGAGGCCGGGGAGCGGGTCGTGGTCTTGGACGACCTGTCGACCGGCATCCCGGAGCGGCTGCCCCAGGACGTCCCGCTGGTGACCGGCTCCACGCTGGACCGCCAGGTGCTGGACCGCACCCTGGCGGAGCACGGGGTGACCGGGGTCGTCCACCTCGCCGCGAAGAAGCAGGTGGCGGAGTCGGTCGAGCAGCCGCTGATGTACTACCGGGAGAACATCCACGGTCTTGAGGTGCTGCTGGGCGCCTGCGCGGCGGCCGGTGTGAAGCACTTCGTGTTCTCCTCCTCCGCTGCCGTCTACGGGATGCCGGATGTGGACCTCGTCACGGAGGACACCCCCTGCCTGCCGATCAACCCGTACGGCGAGACCAAGCTGGCCGGTGAGTGGCTGGTCCGGGCGGCCGGCAAGGCGTACGGCATGGGCACCACGTGCCTGCGGTACTTCAACGTGGCCGGGGCGGCCCGGCCGGAGCTGGCGGACGTGGGCGTGTTCAACCTGGTGCCCATGGTCTTCGAGAAGCTGGACGCGGGCGAGCCGCCGATGGTCTTCGGCGCGGACTATCCGACGCCGGACGGCACCTGCATCCGTGACTACATCCATGTGCGCGACATCGCCTCCGCCCATCTGGCGGCGGCTCGTCGACTGGCCGGCGGGGCCACCGGCGACCTGACGGTGAACATCGGGCGCGGCGAGGGGGTGTCGGTCACCGAGATGGTCCAGCGCATCTGCGCCGTGACCGGGCATGAGGACGTCCAGCCCAAGGTCCTGGACCGCCGCCCCGGCGACCCCGCCCGGGTGGTGGCCTCCGCGGCCCGCATCCGCGAGGAGCTGGGCTGGTCGGCTCAGTACGACGTCGACGAGATGATCGACTCGGCGTGGGCCGGTTGGCGGGCACGGCACGACGCCTGAGACGCCCGGCCGCGGCCGCTCCGGCACGGGTGCTCCGACGTCGTGGTCGCCTGCCGCCGCGCCCATCAGCGGCCCACGGCCGCGGGCGCCGCGGCCTGGCCTACCCCCGCCGCAGGCGCCGCCGCAGGACGGAGACCGCGCCGCGCAGGCCGGGCGCCACGCGGAGGGCCAGCGCGCCGTCCACCGTGGCGTAGGGCTGGACCAGCAGGGCGCCGCCGCGCCTGCTCAGCACGGCGGCGCGGCGCAGGGCGCCGCTGGCCGCCTGGGCGGCGGTCACCGTGCGACTGCCGTCCGCGAAGTGGACGGTTAGCCGTAGGTCCCGTACCGCCAGATCGCCCTCGGCCAGCGCGGTCAGGTGGACCGGCGCCTCGGCCGTCCAGGCCGAGGCCTGCGGGGTGAGGCCGGTGGTGTGCGAGGTGATCGTGCGACCGGTGTGGCGGTCGGTCCACTCGACGTCGACCGCGACCGGCCGTGCCGCGGCCAGCCGCCCGTACAGCTCGTGCACCCGCAGCATCAGCGTCCCCCGCACCGGGCTGAGGGCCAGCGACGCCTCGGCGGCAAGCGCCAGTTCGCCGATCGGGCAGGACACCAGCCCGCCGAGAGCGACCTTCGGCAGGTCCTCGCTCCACACCTGCCCCTCGGCGTAGGGGGGCAGCAGCCGGGCCGGGCGGGCGGCGAGCGCCACGAGCCGGGTCAGGTCACGCGGCTCCGGGGCGGCCAGCACGACCTGGGCGATGGTCCGCGCGGGCGGCGGTGCGGCGGCCAGGTCGCGTTCCTCGAATCCGGCGAGGTACTCCCGGGCCAGTCGCCACCACTCCCGGCGGTACTCGGCGCCACGCCCGCCCAGCTCACGTACGTACATCCGCACCGAGCGGTCGAGGAAGCTGGCCCTGGCGGCGCTGGCCAGAGTCTTCTCCCCCGCCGCGGTGTGGATCGCGACCACCTGGCGGTGGGCCTCGATCCGGGAGCGCCAGTTGTCGATGCCCGCGCGGTCGAGGGAGATCGACAACCGCTTGGCGGCCCGCCGTACGTGCCACACGTACACGGTGTCGGGAACCAGGGCGACCCGCGGGGCGGCGGCGAGCACTCGGGCGGTGAAGACGAAGTCCTCGTAGACGAACCGGCCTTCGGGGAAGACGATGCCGTGCTCGCGCAGGAAGTCGGTGCGGTAGAGCTTGTTGACGCACAACGTGTCGTCCACCAGCCGCGGTTCGTCCTCCGGCCGCTCGACGAGCGCGGGCGCCGCGTACAGCTCGGAGCGCCACAACGTGTCACGTCCCTCGGGCAGTTCACGCCGTACGCACTGGCCCGCGGCGACGTCCGCGTCGTGGGCGCGGGCGGCGGTCAGCAGGGCGTCGACCGCACCGGTGGGCAGTACGTCGTCGCTGTCGAGGAACATCACGTACGGGGTGGCGGCGGCGCGGATGCCGTCGTTGCGCGGGGTGCCGCAGCCCCCGCTGTTCTCGGTCCGCCGCAGCACGCGCAGCCGGTCCTCTCCGGCGGCCAGCCGCTCCAGGACGTCGCCGGTGCCGTCCGTGGAGCAGTCGTCCACGGCGATCACCTCGGCGACGGCCGGGCCCTGGGCGAGCGCGGAGCGCACCGCGTCGGTGATGTGCGCGGCGTCGTTGTAGCCGATCACCACGACCGTCACCGCACGCTGTTCGCTCGTCGTCATGGCCCAGACATTACAGGTGGGCGCCGGTCCCCCCGAGGGGACCGGCGCCCACCGTGCGGCTCCCGGAATGGTCTGCGGATCAGCCGGGGTACACGTGCATGCCGGGGATGGTCAGCGTGCCGCCGAACTGCCCGGCCTGGACGACCGTGCAGTTACTGAAGATCGCCAGCGGGATGTTGAGCGGTGGCGGGGTCTGCGGGCTGAAGGTGACCGGGATCAGCCCGAAGAGGTTGCCACTGATCTTCTCGGTGTACATCGTCACCGTGCCGTCGCGGACCGTGGACGTACTGCCGTCGCGCCCCTGCACGTTCCAGTGCGTACCCAGCGCCCCCTCCGTGATCTGGTGGAGGTTCTTGATGTCCACCGCGCTCGCGGTGAACTTCAGTACGTCCTTGACGGTGCCGTTCTCCGTCTTGACCTTCACGATGCCGTGGTAGTCCAGGCCCATCAGGGTCAGCAGGTCCGTCTTGAGGATCCACGGGTCGTTCGGCAGCAGCGACGACGTCGGTTCCAGTCCGGCGTCCGCCAGCGCCTTGGCGTTGTACGTCGGGCACGGGAACGGCTGCGGCCCGGTGGACGAGGGCGACGGAGCCGCGGACGGGCTGTCCGACGGGGACGTGGTGGGGGCCGCGGACTTCGCCGCCTTGGTGGCATTCGCCAGGGCGTTCCTGACGGCCTGCGTCGCGCCCTGCGCCGCCGAACCGGCCGCGCTCGCCGGGGCGTTGGCCGTGGGGCTGGCGCTCGGCGTGGGCGTGGCGCTGGGGGTCGGCGAGGCACTGGGCGTCGGACTGGCCGCGGAGCCGCCGCCGAGCAGGCCCTTGAGCGTGTTGCCGAGGCCCAGCGGGTCCCAGGGGTTGTTCGACTGGCTGGGCGACGGCGTCGCACTGGCCGTGGAGCGCGGTGCGCTGCTGTCCGGCGTCGAAGCGTGCGGTGCGCTGCTCGGCGCCGAACCGCCCTTGTCCTGACCGCTCTTGGGCGTGTCCGTCTGCGCCGAGGGCGACGCGCTCGCGGACGGCGAGGGCGACTCGGACGGCGTGGCGGACGGAGACGCGGAGGGCGAGCCGGACGGCGACGGGCTGTCGGACTGGCTGACGCAGTGGTCACCGCTGAACGGGTTCTTCGGCAGTTCGTCGGCCTGCGCGAGCCGGGGTGTCAGTCCCATGCCCATCAGTACGGCGGTGGGCATCGCGGCCAGCGCGATCGCCTTGCCCACGGGGGCGCGGGTGAGCAGCGACCTGCGCGGGGCCGCGTGCCTCGGCCCGGTTCTGGCACGAGGGGCGCTGCCCTCGTTCTCGGGTTGAGCCTCATCACCCCGCACGGTGCCTCCCGTTCATCGACTCGTCGTCCAACCCGTTGCCCGAGAGCACCGGCCCGGCGATGACCGGTTCGGGGTCCCCGTTGGTCGCGGGCTGGGTCGGCGGAGCACCGGGCGCCCACGAGACGGACAGGCCGCCGCCGATCAGGGCGAGCAGGAAGCCCACCATGAAGCCGCCGAAGTTGGAGACCACCAGCGACACCAGGGCCAGCAGGATGGCGGCCACCCCGGCGAAGACCCGGGCGGTCGACTGGAACCACATGGTGAAGCCGAGCACCACCAGCAGCACGCCGATGATCAGCGAGCCGGAACCGGCGGTGGTGGCCATCCGAACGGTCAACTGACCGAGGGTGAGGTTGGCATAGGGGAAGTACATGATCGGCAGTCCGCCCAGCAGCGTCAGCAGGCCCGCCCAGAAGGGGCGTTGGCCACGCCACGTACGGAAGGACCGGCGCCAACTGCCGATTCGGTCACGCGGTCCTAGCGACTCGGCGCTCATTGAAAACAGCTCCCTGCGACCGGCGATCGGTGGTTCGTTGGGGTGGCCGAGCGAGGGACAGCGAACCGTCCCCCACTCGCCCTACTCAATGGGAGTGCGTCAGTAGCACTCTTGCTTGCCCGTGAGCAGACGCAGGGACAACCCGTTGAGCTTGAAGGTGCCCGCGCTGGTGGCCCATGCGGTCTGCTTGACACCGGTCAGCGTGGCCGAGTCGGCTTCCTGGGCGAAACCGCCCGGGTCCGCGTGCTCGGGGAGGCCCTTCATACCGGGTCCCTTGGACTGGTCCCCGGCGGCGACGCCGATGTTGATGTTGTTGAACTGGGCGTCGGCGTTCAGCTGGTCCAGGTCGATGTAGAGGTTCTTGGCCTCGACCGCGGTTCCGTTGCCGCCCGCCTGTAGCCTCATGGTCACGTTGCCGACCAGCGGCACGGGCATGACCACGGACTGGCACATGTTGGTGATCTTGGCGCTCTTGAACGCCGAGACCGCCACCGGGATGTTCTTTCCGCCGTGCTGGACGTCATAGGCGCCGTACTGCAGGAAGCCCGTGCCGTCGAGCTTGTCGGCGGTGACCTTGAAATCCTGGCCGGAGACGCTGAACGACGCGGCGAGCGCACCCTGTGCCAGGGCGACGCCGATCGCGGCCGTGGCCGCGACACTCGGCACCATGACGACGGCGAACCGCTTCCATCTGGTCCCGCCACGAGTCGGCTCTGACTCCATGACTTTCCTCCTTCTCGGACGTACATCTCCGGTCCGGACTCGGGATCCGAACCTGGGATGGGAGAAGTGCTACGTCCTCGGGAAGGAGAGCGCCGTCATCGGCGGCCGTCGCGTGCAGGCGGACGGCGGGTCCGAAGTACCGGCGATCACCCCCGAGCGACAACCACTGGCCACGCTCTCGCGCAACCTGCTGGACAGGCCCTGCCCATGAGGCAGGGACCCCCCTGTCCTAGGGCGGCGGCGGTCACCGCGCGCCCTGCTCGGTGGGGAATCCTTCACCCTCGCGCCGACCGGCTTGCCGGGCTTGGGGGAACGGACCGAGCGTGGGGCCGATCGTGGTCCATTCGGGGCCGGTACACAAGGCCTTTCATTACTAGCGAGTAACGCCGAGATAACCGCTGTGCGACCGGGCAGCCTACTGTGAACACGCAGGGTGTTCGGAGCGCGGTCGGCAGAGCCCGACATGCGGGGGCATAGCGGGACAGAAAAAGTCGCTTGACTTACTAGAGGTAACGGCAGTCGCCTTTCATCAAGATTTGATAAAGGCGACTGCCGTGCGCGACTTTCCGCCGCGCCGGGTGGCGCGGGGTACCCGGGCGTTGACGCCCGGTCATCGGCCTCCGAGGTCCGGTCAGAAGAGCACGCGGGCAAGCGCGGTGCGCGCCGAGGTCACCCTCGGATCCTCCGCGCCGACGACCTCGAACAGTTCGAGCAGATGGATCCGGGCGCGCTCACGGTCCTCGCCCGCGGTGCGCCTGACGGTGTCGACCAACCGCCCGAAGGCGTCCTCGACATGGCCGCCCACCAGATCGAGGTCGGCCGCGGCGATCTGGGCGTCCACATCGGTGGGGTTGTCGGCCGCCGCCTTGCGGACCGCCTGCGGGTCGGCGCCCTCCACCCGCTGGAGCAGCTCGGCCTGAGCCAGCGCCAGCTTGGCCTCGATGTTGCCCGGGTCGCCGGACAGCACGTTCTTGTACGCCTGGATCGCGCCGCCGAGGTCACCTCGGTCCAGCGCCTCGTGCCCGGCGGCCAGCGCCGGGTCCATCGGCGGCTCCTGCGCGGCGGCGGGGGCGGCGCCCTCGACCGGGATGCCGGTGATGCCGAAGCGCTGCTCGGCCACCGCGATCAACTGGTCGAACACCTCGCGGACCTGCGCTTCCGGGGCCGCGCCCTGGAACAGCGGCATCATCTGGCCGCCGATCACCGCGAAGACCGCGGGGATGCCCTGGACACCGAACTGCTGGAAGAGGAGTTGGTTGGCGTCGACGTCGATCTTGGCGAGCAGGATCCGACCCGCGTAGGACTCGGTGAGCCGTTCGAGCAGGGGGCCGAGCTGCTTGCAGGGCTCGCACCACTCGGCCCAGAAGTCGATGACCACCGGGACCTCGGCGGAGCGCTGGAGCACCTCGCGCTCGAAGGTCGCCTCGGTGACGTCGATCACCAACTGGGAGGGGGCGGCGCCCTGGTCACCGCGGGCGGCCTGCTGTCGGCGGGCCTGCTCCGCCTTCTGCTTGGCCTCACCGGCCGCCTTCACCGCGGCGAGGTCGACCACGCCGCTCATGGACATGTTCCGTGGCTGCATGAGGCCAATCCTCCCCCCTCGCCGGGACAAGCGTGAACAGCCCCCGGATACCCCACCGGAATGCGGGATATCCGTAAAGCGCGCACGCCGCTCACTGTGCCGCGGTACGTGCCGGTACGCACCGCGCGGTGCGCGGATCCCCATCCGCGCGTTGTGGTTGTCGCTCTTTCGCTACGGGTCGTAGCGTAACTGGGCGGCACCCCAGGGCCGCAAGTGCTGGCCGTGACTTTCACGTGATCTCCCTCACTGACTACTTGGCGGTAGGGTCCGATGGGTGACCAGAACCGGACGCCCGCGCAGCGCGGAGGCGGATCTGGCGATCCTGGACGCGACCCGTTCCGCGCTGGTGGAGCTGGGTTGGGGCAAGCTCACGATGGGCGACGTCGCGACGCGCGCCGGGGTCGCCAAGACCACGCTGTACCGACGCTGGGCCAACAAGAACGAGCTGGTGGTCGACGCCGTCGCCGCTCTCTTCGACGAACTCCAACTGCCGGACAGGGGAAGCCTGCTGGCGGATGTCGAGGGCGTCGTGATGGAGTTCGCGGAGCTGCTGGAGCGGCCGGAGACCAAGACGGCGCTGATGGCGGTGATCGCCGAGTCCACGCATGACGACGCGCTGCGGGTGCGGATCCGTGAGGCGATCGTGGACCGGCAGAAGCGCCTGGTCGTACTGGGCCGCCAGCGGGCCCAGGCCCGCGGTGAACTGCCGCCGGACGTGCCGCCCGACGGCTGCGCGGACGACCCGCTCGCCGAACAGGCCGCCGCGCGCAACGCGGACCTGATCTTCGACGTGATCGCGGGGGCGGTCGTGCACCGCATCCTGGTCAGCGGTGAGCGCATCGACTTCGCCTGGGCGCGGATGTTCTCCGCCCTGCTCGTGGGCGGCCTCCCGGCCGCGATGGCGGTCGCGGCGCGGTGACGCCCGCGACGGGCCGACCTGCCGGACATTTGAGGTGGAGCCCCAAATCCCCGGCAGGCGCCGCCTTGACGGCCGTACCGCCTAGAACCGAGCGGGCTCGGTGTAGTTGCCCCACAGGTCGCGCAACGCGCCGCAGATCTCGCCGAGTGTGGCCTCGGCGCGGACCGCGTCCAGCATGGGCGCGATCATGTTGCCGTCCCCGCGCGCCGCGTCCACCATGGCCGCCAGCGTGCTTCGCACCGCCGTCTCGTCCCGTTCCGCCTTGCGGGCCGCCAGCACGCGGACCTGCTCGCGCTCCACCTCGTGGCTGACCCGCAGGATCTCCAGGTCCCCGGTGACCGAACCGGTGTGGCAGTTGACGCCCACCACCCGCTTGTCGCCCTTCTCCAGGGCCTGCTGGTACTGGAAGGCGGAATCGGCGATCTCGCCGGTGAAGTAGCCGTCCTCGATACCGCGCAGGATGCCGGAGGTGATCGGTCCCACCGGGTGCTCCCCGGTCGGCACGGCGCGGGCGCCGAGTTCCCTGATCTTGTCGAAGATCCGTTCCGCGTCGGCCTCGATGCGGTCGGTCAGCGCCTCGACGTACCACGAACCGCCCAGCGGATCCGCCACGTTGGCGACGCCGGTCTCCTCCATCAGCACCTGCTGGGTGCGCAGCGCGATCTCCGCGGCCTGCTCGCTGGGCAGCGCCAGCGTCTCGTCCAGGGCGTTGGTGTGCAGCGAGTTGGTGCCGCCGAGCACGGCGGCGAGCGCCTCCACCGCGGTGCGCACCACGTTGTTGTACGGCTGCTGCGCGGTCAGCGAGACCCCGGCCGTCTGGGTGTGGAACCGCAGCCACTGCGCCTTGTCGGACGTGGCCCCGTACACCTCCCGCATCCAGCGGGCCCAGATCCGGCGCGCGGCGCGGAACTTGGCGATCTCCTCGAAGAAGTCCACGTGCGCGTCGAAGAAGAACGACAGGCCGGGCGCGAACGTGTTCACGTCCAGGCCCCGGGAGAGGCCGAGTTCGACGTAGCCGAAACCGTCGGCCAGGGTGTACGCCAACTCCTGCGCCGCCGTCGCCCCGGCCTCGCGGATGTGGTAGCCGGAGACCGACAGCGGCTTGTACGCGGGGATTCCGGCCGCGCAGTGCTCCATCAGGTCGCCGATCAGCCGCAGGTGCGGCTCGGGCGCGAACAGCCACTCCTTCTGGGCGATGTACTCCTTGAAGATGTCCGTCTGGAGCGTGCCGTTGAGGGTCGCCGGGTCGACCCCCTGGCGCTCGGCGGCCACCAGGTACATGCAGAAGACCGGCACGGCGGGGCCGCTGATGGTCATGGAGGTGGTGACGTCGCCGAGCGGGATGTCCCGGAAGAGGACCTCCATGTCGGCGGCGGAGTCGATGGCCACCCCGCAGTGCCCGACCTCGCCCAGCGAGCGCGGGTCGTCGGAGTCGCGGCCCATCAGGGTCGGCATGTCGAACGCCACGGACAGGCCGCCGCCACCGGCGGCCAGGATCATCTTGTAGCGCTCGTTGGTCTGCTCGGCGTTGCCGAAGCCCGCGAACTGGCGGATGGTCCAGGTGCGGCCTCGGTAGCCGGTGGGATGCAGGCCCCGGGTGAACGGGTACTCACCGGGCCAGCCGATGCGTTCGAACCCGGGCACCACGGCGCCCGGCGGCGGGCCGTACACCGGGTCCACCTGGTCCCCGGACAGCGTGCTGAAGTCGGCCTCGCGCTTCTTGGCCTGGTCGTAGCGGGCCTGCCAGCGACGGCGGCCTTCCGCAATGGCTTCGGCGTCCATGGGTCAAATTTACTTGGACGTCCTACTAATTGTCGATGGTTAAACGCTCCCCGACTCGCAGGGAGCGTCGCTCAGGCCTTGGCCAGCTCCGGAGCCTCCGCGAAAAGCGGCTCCAGCTCACGGGTGATCCGCCGCTCGACGAAGAACGCGGCGGTCGGGATGGTGCCGGCCAGCAGCATCCACAGCAGCTTGCCGAACGGCATCTTCGCCTTGCTGCCCAGGTCGAAGGCGAGCACCAGGTAGAGCACGTAGAGCCAGCCGTGCGCGATGCCGACGACGGTGACGAACGCGGTCGCCCCGTTGACGTCCAGCAGGTACTTGGCGACGCAGCCGATCGTCAGCAGGATCAGAAGGACACCGGTCACATACGCCATCACGCGGTACCGGTTCAGGACACTCCGCTTCATGACAGTCGAGCGTACGCGGCCCCCTGGGCGATCTTTCCGCCAGCCCCGCCGAGCGGCCGCCCGGGCTCAGTCCTCGGTGAAGTCGCCCGAGGCTATCCGCAGCGGCCGCAGCAGCGTGAAGATCTCCGCGCACTGCTGGGCGTCGTACGTGCCGAGCCCGAAGTCCATCGCCATCAGATCGCGGGTGGCCGCCTCCACGACCTCGCGGCCCTTCTCGGTGATGGAGGCGAGCGTGCCGCGTCCGTCGTTGGGGTTGGGCCGCTTGTCGACCAGACCGGATCTGACCAGCCGGTCGACGGTGTTGGTCACCGAGGTGGGGTGCACCATCAACCGCTCGCCGATCTTGGACATGGGCAGTTCCCCGGCCCTGCTGAAGGTCAGTAGTACCAGGGCCTCGTAACGGGCGAAGGTCAGCCCGTAGGGCTTGACGACCGCGTCGACCTGGCCGAGCAGGATCTGCTGGGCGCGCATGATCGAGGTGATGGCGGCCATGGAGGGCACGTCGCCCCAGCGGTGCCGCCACAGTTCGTCGGCGCGCGCGATGGGGTCGAAGGGCAGGCTCAATGGCTTTGACACGCCCAGGAGCCTACCCGGCGGTCACATGCCGGGCGGGCCCGTTCCGCGATCCGGACGGGCGGCTAGCCACCCGCCAGATGCCGCTCGACGGCCGCCACCTTGCCGGTGAGGGCGTCGGTCACGCCCGGCCGGATGTCGGCCTTGAGCACCAGGGAGACACGCGGTGCACGGGCCTCCACGGCGGCGACGGCGCGCCTGACCACGTCCATCACCTCGTCCCACTCGCCCGAACGTGACAAGGCTTGAGTACATGAGAAGCCAGCGGACGCCACGGTTATCACAACTGTCCTATTTGCCCGAACGTGACAAGGCTTGAGTACATGAGAAGCCAGCGGACGCCACGGTTATCACAACTGTCCTATTTGCCCTCGACCGAGGTGAACATCGCGTCGGTACGGTTCGGCAGCCCGGACTCCCGGACCACCCGCACCGCGTCCGCGACGTACTCGCCGACGTCCTCACCGACGCCCAGCGGGGTGACGGAGAAGGCGACGATCACGCGTTGACCACGCCTTCCTTACGCGCCCTGGCGGCGATCACACCGGCCGCCTCCTCCTTCTTGATCATGCGGTCACCGAAGAAGCCGCCGGTCGGGAGGATGGAGAGCAGGAAGAACAGGCCGACCCTGCCGCGCGTCCACTTGGCCTTGCTCCACACATCGGCGAGGAGCACCAGGTAGAGGATGAACAGCACGCCGTGGATCATGCCCAGCGGCATCACCAGGTTGATGCTGGAAACCCGGCTGAGCACGGAGCCGAGGAGCAGCAGCGCGAGGAAGGAGATGGCCTCGGCGATCGAGATGATGCGCAGTCGGCGCAGGGCGGCGGCGGTCTTCACGTCCACGAGGTACCTCGTCTGGAAGCTGGGGCGTTGTCCGGTCGATCTTGTGAACAGTTGCACAAGCTCAGCCATTGTCGCAGTCCGGCACCAGAACTCCCGCAGGGGGTCGACTCTCGGCGGCCCGGGGGACGCTCCCCTCCCGGGAAGAAACGCTCCACCTCCGCCCGGGCCCCGTCGGGCAGGCCCTAGCATCGTGGCGTCAAGCGATCTACGGACCACGGGGGACGACCCGGATGAAGCTCGACTGGAACCGCCGCACCTGCGCCCGGCGCGGACACATCACCTACGCACCGGACGAGGGCGCGCTGCGCGAGCGGCTGCGGGCGGCCACGGGGGCCGGTGAGGCCTGGCGCTGCCTGCGCTGCGGCGACTTCGCGCTGGGCGCGCCGCACGGCTCGGGCCCGGCGGACCGGGCGCCGCAGGTGCCGCGCGGGCGGGCGCTGCGGGACCTGTTCATCCTGCGGCTGCTGGCGTTCGAGCGGGTGGTGCGCGGGGTGTTCATCGTGCTGGCCGCGGCGGCGGTGTGGAAGTTCAGCAACTCCCAGACGGCGGTACGCCAGTTCTTCGAGCAGAACCTGACCGTCTTCCGGCCGGTCGCCCAGCACTTCGGCTACGACGTCGACCACTCCCCCGTGGTCGACACGATCCGCAGGACCTTCGACTACAAGCACTCCACGCTGGTCGTCGTGGCGGCGGCGCTGCTGACCTACGCGCTGATCGAGCTGGTCGAGGGCGTGGGGCTGTGGTTCGCCAAGCGCTGGGCGGAGTACCTGACGGTGGTGGCCACCGCGGCGTTCCTGCCGCTGGAGATCTACGAGTTGAGCGAGAAGGTCAGCGGGCTGAAGATCGCCACTTTGCTGATCAACGTCCTCGCGGTGGTCTACATCGCCGTGGCCAAGCGGTTGTTCGGGCTGCGCGGTGGCGCCAGGGCGTTCGAGGCGGAGCGGCGCGGCGCCTCGCTGCTGGAGGTCGAGCACGCCGCCGGCGCGGAGGCCGGGCCGGGTGCGGCGGGCACGCAGGGCGCGGCGATGGCTTGATCGCAGTGGTCCGGGCCCGCCAGGACGGCTTCGGATTGTGAGGAGTAGCCTGCGGACTGTAATCTCGAACAATTGTCGAAGATCACCTGCCATTACGGTATTTATTCAAATTTCAACTTAATTGGGTAGACTGGACGTTATGGAGACCGAGAACGGCGCCCGCTGGCTCAGCGACGAGGAGCAGCGCACGTGGCGCACCCACCTTGAGGTGTCGCGGCTGCTCACGTACCAGCTCGAACGGGATCTGCAGCCATTCGGCCTGACCTACAACGACTACGAGATCCTGGTGAACCTCTCGGAGGCCGAGGACCACCAGATGCGGATGAGCGATCTGGCCCGCGCCACGCTCCAGTCCAAGAGCCGCCTGTCCCACCAGATCACCCGGATGGAGAACGCGGGGCTGGTGCGGCGGGAGAACTGCGAGTCCGACCGGCGCGGGCTGTTCGCGGTGCTCACCGACTACGGGTGGGAGACGATGAAGCAGGTCGCACCGCATCATGTCGCCGCGGTGCGGGAGCACTTCATCGACCTGCTGTCGCCGCGGGAACTGGAGTCCCTGCAGGCGGCGTTGGAGCCGGTCGCCAAGCATCTGCGCGCCACGCGCGGGCGGGCGTAGGTCCTTTCCCGACTCCCGCCCGCCTGCCGTTGCGCGCGGGCGCGCCGCACAACCGACCGCGCGCAACGGCAGGCACGGGGCCCACGGCGGGCGGGAGAAGGCCTAACCGCCGTTGGTCAGGCCCTCGATCAGTTCGTCAGCCGCCGTGTAGGGGTCCGTCCTCCCGGAGACGATCCGCTCCGCCAGCGCGTCCAGCCGGCGATCTCCGTGGAGATCGCCGATCCGCTGGCGCAGGGCCGTCACCGCGATGTGTTCGACCTCCAGGGCCGCCCGGTGGCGCCGGCGGTCGGCCAGGACGCCCCGCTCCTCCATCCAGGCACGGTGCTTCTCCAGGGCCTCGACCACCTCGTCGATACCCTCTCCCCGGGCCGCGACCGTCTTGACGATGGGCGGGCGCCAGTCGCCCGGGCCGCGGGCCTCGCCCAGGCCCAGCATGTGGTTCAGCTCGCGGGCCGTCGCGTCCGCGCCGTCCCGGTCGGCCTTGTTGACCACGTAGACGTCGCCGATCTCCAGGATCCCGGCCTTGGCCGCCTGGATCCCGTCGCCCATCCCCGGCGCAAGCAGCACCACCGAGGTGTCCGCCTGAGCGGCGATCTCCACCTCGGACTGGCCCACGCCGACCGTCTCCACGAGGATCACCTCGCAGCCCGCCGCGTCCAGCACCCGGATGGCCTGCGGCGCCGCCCAGGCCAGACCGCCGAGGTGGCCGCGGGTCGCCATGGACCGGATGTAGACGCCCGGGTCCGAGGCGTGCTCCGACATCCGCACCCGGTCGCCCAGCAGCGCACCGCCGGAGAACGGCGAGGACGGGTCGACCGCCAGCACGCCGACCCGCTTGCCGCGCTTGCGGTACGCGGTCACCAGTGCCGACGTCGAGGTGGACTTGCCGACGCCCGGCGATCCGGTGAGCCCCACCACGTACGCGCCGCCGGTCAGCGGTGCGAGCGCCGCCATCACCTCGCGCAGTTGCGGTGACGCCCCCTCCACCAGTGAGATCAGCCGCGCCACAGCGCGCGGCCTGCCGGCGCGCGCCTGCTCGACCAGCGTGGGGACGTCCGCCATCGGTGCTCCGTTCCTGGAAGGGACTGGCCGCTTACTTGGCCGGTACGTGGATGATCAGCGCGTCGCCCTGACCACCGCCGCCGCACAGCGCCGCGGCGCCGGTCCCGCCGCCGCGCCGCTTGAGCTCCAGCGCGAGGTGCAGCACCAGCCGGGCACCGGACATCCCGATCGGGTGACCCAGCGCGATGGCGCCGCCGTTGACATTCACCTTTTCGACGGAAACGCCCAGGTCCTTCATTGACTGCACGGCGACCGCCGCGAACGCCTCGTTGATCTCGATCAGATCGAGGTCGTCGACCGTCAGACCGGCCTTGGTCAGCGCCTGGTTGATCGCGTTGGACGGCTGCGACTGCAGCGAGTTGTCCGGGCCCGCCACGTTGCCGTGCGCGCCGATCTCGGCGATCCACTCCAGGCCCAGTTCCTCCGCCTTGGCCTTGCTCATCACCACCACGGCGGCGGCGCCGTCGGAGATCTGCGAGGCAGAACCGGCGGTGATGGTGCCGTCCTTGCGGAACGCCGGGCGCAGCTTGCCCAGTGACTCGGTGGTGGTCTCCGCGCGGATGCCCTCGTCCTGGCTGAAGACCACCGGCTCGCCCTTGCGCTGCGGGATCTCCACCGGAGTTATCTCCGCCTCGAACAGGCCGTTCTTCTGCGCGGCGGCGGCCCGCTGGTGGGACAGCGCGGCGATCTCGTCCTGCTCGGCGCGGCCGATACCCAGCCGGGCGTTGTGCTTCTCGGTGGACTCGCCCATCGGGATGTTCTCCCACGGGTCGGTCAGACCGTCGTACGCCATCGCGTCCAGCATCTCGACGGCGCCGTACTTGTAGCCCTCACGGGACTTGGGCAGCAGGTGCGGCGCGTTGGTCATCGACTCCTGCCCGCCGGCGACCACCACGTCGAACTCGCCGGCGCGGATGAGCTGGTCGGCGAGCGCGATGGCGTCCAGGCCGGAGAGGCAGACCTTGTTGATGGTGAGCGCGGGGACGCTCATCGGGATCCCGGCCTGCACCGCGGCCTGCCGGGCCGGGATCTGGCCCGCGCCGGCCTGCAGCACCTGCCCCATGATCACGTACTCGACCTGGTCGCCGCCGATGCCCGCCCGGTCCAGCGCGGCCTTGATCGCCAGGCCGCCGAGGTCCGATGCGGAGAAGCTGCGAAGGGATCCGAGGAGACGGCCCATGGGCGTCCGCGCACCGGCGACGATCACGGACGTACCTGACTGGCTGGTCATGGCGCTGACCCCTTTGCGGATGGGGAGTTAACGAGGGTTAAGGCCAATGTACTTACGGGTAGCACGCCGGTCACCGGCGATGCGGTGTGATCGCGCGCACGTTGCGTGATCGCGCGTGCGAGCGGTGCACTGGTGGCATGCTGACGCGCATCGACCACATCGGTATCGCCTGCTTCGACCTGGACAAGACCGTCGAGTTCTACCGTGCCACGTACGGCTTCGAGGTGTTCCACACCGAGGTCAACGAGGAGCAGGGCGTCCGCGAGGCCATGTTGAAGATCAACGAGACCTCGGACGGCGGCGCCTCCTACCTCCAGTTGCTGGAGCCGACCCGCGAGGACTCCGCGGTCGGCAAGTGGCTGGCCAAGAACGGTGAGGGCGTCCACCACATCGCCTTCGGCACCGCGGACGTGGACGGCGACGCCGATGACATCCGCCAGAAGGGCGTCCGCGTCCTCTATGATCAGCCGCGCACCGGATCCATGGGCTCCAGGATCACGTTCCTGCACCCCAAGGACTGCCACGGGGTGCTCACCGAGCTGGTGACGGCCGCCGAGGCCACCGCCGACGATCACTGACCGGCCGGGCACCGACCTGGTTCGCTGACCGGGAGGGTCCCGCCCCGGTACTGTGTCCCCCGGGGCTGGGCGCCGGGGGACGGGCCCGGACTGCGGTGAAGATCTGACACCATTCTCCTGAATGGCTATGTTCACCGGAGAGCTCACCCGGTTGGCGGGTGGGCAGTCCAGGAGACGGATGGGACCGCGGAGTGCGGGGCTACGACCGCTACGAGGCTGACGACCACCTCTCGCAGTTCGAGGCCGAGATGGAGCGGCTGAGGACGGAGCGGGACAAGGCCGTCGACCACGCAGACGATCTCGGCTACCAGGTCGAGGTGCTGCGCGCCAAGCTGCACGAGGCGCGGCGTCAGCTTGCCCAGCCGCGGGCCTACGAGAACATCAGCCACCAGGCCGAGCAGCTGCTGCGCAACGCGCAGATCCAGGCCGACCAGCTGCGCGCGGACGCCGAGCGCGAGCTGCGCGAGGCGCGCGCCAACACCCAGCGGATGCTCCAGGAGCAGGCCGAGCGCCAGTCCCAGCTGGAGGCGGAGTGGCACGCCGAGGCGGTCGCCCGGCGCCGCCGCCTGGACGAGGAACTCGCCGAGCGCCGCAGCACCGTAGAGACGCACGTCAACGAAAACGTGGCGTGGGCCGAGCAGTTGCGGGCCCGCACCGAGGCGCAGGCGCGGCGGCTGATGGACGAGTCGCGCGCCGAGGCCGAGGCGGCGCTGTCCACCGCCCGCGCGGAGGCGGCCCGGCTGGCCCAACAGGCCCGTGAACGGCTGGAGTCGGCGGCCACCGAGGCCCGTACGGAGGCCGAGGCGATCCTGCGCCGGGCCCGTACCGACGCCGAGCGGCTGCTGACCGCCGCGGGAACGCAGGCCCAGGAAGCCACCGACCACGCCGAGCAGTTGCGCACCGGGGCCCGTACCGAGGCCGAGGAGGCGCGCCGCGAGGCCGCCCAGCTGAACCAGCGGGCCGAGCAGGCGCTTGCCGAGGCGGATCGGGCGCTGCGCGAGGCACGCACCGAGGCCGAACGGCTGCGCGCCGAGGCCGAGGAGGCGGCGGCCAAGCGGCTGGCCGACGCCGAGTCGGACAACGAGCAGCGCACCCGTACCGCGCGCGCCGAGATCGCCCGACTGGTCGCCGAGGCCACCAAGGAGGCCGAGGCCCTCAAGGCCGAGGCCGAGCAACTCCGCGACGACGCACGGGCGCAGGCCGAGCGCGCGGTCGCCGAGGCGCAGGAGGCGGCCCGTTCCGCGGCGGCCGAGGAGGCCGCCGAACGGCTGGCCAAGGCCGCACGTAGCGCCGAGGAGATCCTGGCCAAGGCGTCCCAGGACGCCGAGACCACCACCAGGTCGGCGGCCGAGGAGGCCGAACGGATCCGGCACGAGGCGAGCACCGAGGCCGAACGGCTGCGCGCCGAGGCCGAGGAGGCCGCCGAGCAGCTCAAGGGCGCGGCCAAGGACGACACCAAGGAATACCGCGCCAAGACCGTCGAGTTGCAGGAGGAGGCCCGCCGACTGCGCGGCGAGGCCGAGCAGTTGCGCGCCGAGGCGGTCGCCGAGGGCGAGCGGATCCGCGGCGAGGCGCGGCGCGAGGCGCTCCAGCAGATCGAGGAGGCGGCCGGTACCGCCGAGGAGCTGCTCACCAAGGCACGTACCGACGCTGACGAGTTGCGTCAGGGCGCGGCCGCCGAATCCGACCGGGTACGCACCGAGGCCACCGAGCGCGCCGCGACGCTGCGCCGCCAGGCCGAGGAGTTGCTGGAGCGGGCCCGCGGCGAGGCCGAGGAGCTGCGCGCCGAGGCCGAGCAGGCGGCCGGTCAGGTCAGGGACGACGCCGAGCAGGCCGCCGCGCGGATGCGCGAGGACGCCGAGGAGGCCGCTCGCCGCCTGCACGAGGAGGCCGCAGAGGAACTCGACCGGCAGCGCGACGAGTTGCGCCGGCGGCTGGCGGCTGCCGAGGAGGCGGTGCGCGCCGCGGCCGACGATGCGGACACGCTGCGCCGCGAGGCAGCAGAGGAGGCCGAGCGGCTGCGGTCCGAGGCCGCCGAACGGGCCAGGGCGTTGACCGCCGAGGCCGAGGAGGAGGCCGAGCGGCTGCGCAACGAGGCGGCGGCGGACGCCTCCCAGGCTCGCGCCGAGGGCGAGGCGGTCGCGGTACGGCTGCGCGGTGAAGCCACCGCGGAGGCCGAGGAGCTTCGGGTCCAGGCGCGCGAGGCGGCCGACCGGCTGCGCGCCGAGGCGGCGGCGGCCGCGGAGCGTGCCGAGGCCGAGGCGGCCGAGGCGCTGGCGGCGGCCCGCGAGGAGGCGGCCAGGCGCCGCCGGGAGGCCGAGGAGCTGCTGGCCGACGCGCGCGCCGAGGCCGAGCAGGAGCGCGGCCAAGCCCGCGAGCAGAGCGAGGAGTTGCTGGCCGCCGCGCGCAAGCGGGTGGAGGACGCGGACGCGGAGGCCGAACGGCTGGTCGCCGAGGCCGAGCAGCGCGCCACGGAGCTGGTGGGGGCGGCCGAGCAGACCGCCCAGCAGGTGCGGGACTCGGTGGCCGGGCTGCACGAGCAGGCCGAGGAGGAGATCGCCGGGCTGCGTTCGGCGGCCGAGCACGCGGCGGAGCGGCTGCGCGAAGAGGCCCGCGAGGACGCCGACCGGATGCACGCGGAGGCCAACGCCGAGCGGGAGCGCGCCGGTTCCGACGCGGTGCGCATCCGACGGGAGGCGAACGAGGAGGCCGAGCACGCCAAGGCGCTGGCCGAGCGGACGGTGGCCGAGGCGCTCGCCGACGCGGAGCGGATCCGCGACGAGGCCCGGGAGGACGCCAACCGCAAGCGCAGCGAAGCCGCCCAGCAGGCCGACGAGTTGGTCTCCGGCGCCGCCACCGAGGCGGAGCGGCTGCACGCCGAGGCCGAGGAGCGGGTGGCACGCGCGGAGCGGGACGCCGAGCGGATCACCATCGAGGCGGAGAAACTGCGTCAGGCGGCCGAGGAGCACGCCGAGCAGACCCGCGCCGAGACCGAGCGGCTGGCGGCCTCGGCGGCCGCCGAGGCCGAGCGCGTCGTCGACGAGGCCCGGGACGACGCCAACCGCAAGCGCAGCGAAGCCGCCCAGCAGGCCGACGAGTTGATCGGCGAGGCGACCACCGAGGCCGAGCGGGTCACCAGCGAGGCGCTGGAGGCGGCGGTACGCACCGCCGCCACCGCGGAGGAGCAGGCGGACGCGATGGTCGGCGCCGCCCGCGCCGAGGCGGAGCGCCTCGTCGCCGAGGCGCGGAGCGAGGCCAACGGCATCGTGGAGCAGTCCCGTGCCGACGCCGACACACTGCTGGCCGAGGCGCGCCGGGACGCCACCTCGATCCGGGAGCGGGCCGACGAGCTGCGCACCCGGGTGGAGGCCGAGGTCGAGGAGCTGCACGAGCGGGCCCGCAAGGAGTCCGCCGAGGCGATGAAGTCGGCGGGCGAGCGGGTCGACAAGCTGGTGGCCGCGGCCACCGAGCAGTTGTCCGAGGCCGAGGAGAAGGCCCGCAAGCTGGTGGCGGACGCCAAGCAGGCGGCCGAGGAGCTGTCGGCGGAGGCGAACTCCGAGGCGAGCAAGGTCCGCATCGCGGCGGTGAAGAAGGCCGAGGGACTGATCAAGGAAGCCGGCCAGAAGAAGACCGAGGCGGAGCGCAACGCCGAACGCACGATCGCCGAGGCGCGGGCCGAGGCGGAGCGTATCGTCGACGAGGGTCGTCGTGAACTCGATGTCCTCAAGCGCCGCCGCGAGGACATCAACGCGGAAATCTCCCGAGTTCAGGATGTGTTGGAGGCGCTGGAGTCGTTCGAGGGAACGTCGTCCTCAGGAGGCAAGAAGTCGGGTGACCGCAGGGACGGACCCAGCGTGGTGAAGGCAGGCGCTGGCGCCGGAGTCACTCGTTCGAGTGGCAAGCGCTCCGATGACCCGCCACTCGATTGAGCGCACATTTTCCAGATCCCTAGCGCAATGACTCGATGACACGCCGTTTCCACCCCTAGGATTCCCTCCATCACCTCACCCGGCCTGAATTGACAGGAACCCCATGAGCGACACTTCCTCCCCCTTCGGCTTCGAGCTCGTGCGGCGTGGTTACGACCGCGGACAGGTGGACGACCGCATCACGAAGCTCGTCGCCGACCGAGACAGTGCACTGGCCCGGATCAGCGCGCTGGAGAAGCGCATCGAGGAGTTGCACCTCGAAACCCAGAACGCGCAGGCCCAGATCAATGACGCGGAACCGTCGTACGCCGGTCTCGGCGCTCGCGTAGAGAAGATCCTCCGGCTCGCCGAGGAGGAGGCCAAGGACCTGCGCGAGGAGGCCCGCCGCGCCGCCGAGCAGCACCGGGAGTTGGCGGAGGGGGCCGCCAACCAGGTGCGTTCGGATGCCGAGGCGTACGCGGCCGAGCGCAAGCAGAAGGCCGAGGACGAGGGGTCGCGGATCGTCGACAAGGCCAAGTCGGACGCGAACCAGCTGCGAGCCGAGGCGAACAAGGACGCGCAGAACAAGCGCGAGGAGGCGGACGCCCTCTTCGAGGAGACCCGCGCCAAGGCGGCGCAGGCCGCCGCGGACTTCGAGACGAACCTCGCCAAGCGGCGTGAGCAGTCGGAGCGGGACCTGGCCTCGCGTCAGGCGAAGGCGGAGAAGCGTCTCGCCGAGATCGAGCACCGTGCGGAGCAGCTGCGTCTGGAGGCGGAGAAGCTGCGCACCGACGCCGAGCGCCGGGCCCGGCAGACGGTGGAGACCGCCCAGCGGCAGGCGGAGGACATCGTGGCCGACGCCAATGCCAAGGCGGACCGTATCCGCAGCGAATCCGAGCGCGAGCTGGCGGCGCTGACGAACCGTCGCGACAGCATCAACGCCCAGCTGACCAACGTCCGCGAGATGCTCGCCACCCTGACGGGCGCGGCGGTGGCCGCCGCCGCCACCCCCGACGACGAGCCCATCTCCCGCGGCGTCCCCGCCCAGCAGTCCCGCTAGGCGCTAGGCCCGGCCCAAGAAACCCCCGCCTACGGCGGGGGTTTCTTCATGTGGCTGAGGTTTCTTCCTTCTCTTCCCGGGGGCTGCGCCCCCGGACCCCCTCTTCCGGGGCTACGCCCCTGGCCCCCGCTGGGGCGCGGCCCCGGCGAGCTTGCGAGACCCAGGGCGGAGCCCCGAGGGCTGGGGCCGGGGGCGCAGTCCCGAGGGGTGGGCGGGTGGGAAGGTAGAGGGACAGGCCGGGCGGAAAAGGGTGCGTGGTGGGCACAGCGCCCGTAGCGTGTTGGCATGATCGAGCTCCGGGCCCTCACTAAACACTTCGGTGAGAAGGTGGCCGTGGACCACCTGACCTTCACCGTGCGGCCGGGCATCGTCACCGGCTTCCTGGGCCCCAACGGCGCGGGCAAGTCCACCACCATGCGGATGATGCTGGGCCTGGACCGCCCCACTGCGGGCGACGTACGCATCGACGGCAAGCACTACGCCGACCTGCACGACCCCCTGACGAACATCGGCGCCCTGCTGGAGGCCAAGGCCTGGCACCCGGGCCGCAGCGCGTACCACCACCTGCTCTGCCTGGCGCAGTCCAACCGCATCCCGGCCCAGCGGGTCCACGAGGTGCTGGACACCGTCGGCCTGACCTCGGTCGCGAAGAAGCGCACCAAGGGCTTCTCGCTCGGCATGGGCCAGCGCCTCGGCATCGCCGCCGCCCTGCTCGGCGACCCGCGGGTGCTGCTGTTCGACGAACCGGTCAACGGCCTGGACCCCGAGGGCATCCACTGGATCCGCAACCTGATGAAGGGTCTGGCGGCCCAGGGCCGCACCGTCTTCGTCTCCAGCCATCTGATGAGCGAGATGGCACTCACCGCCGACCACCTGGTGGTCATCGGACAGGGCCGCCTGCTCGCCGACACCTCGATGGCGGAGTTCATCGCGCGCAACTCGCGTGCGTTCGTACGCATCCGCACCCCGCAGCCGGAGGCGCTGCGGGACGCGCTGCACACCGCTGGAATCAACGCGGTGGCCTCCGCCGACGGGACGTTCGAGGTCTGCGACGCGCAGGCGGCGCAACTCGGCGAGCTGGCCGCCGAGCACCGGATCGTGCTGCACGAACTGTCACCGCAGCGGGCCTCGCTGGAGGAGGCGTTCATGCGGCTGACCGCGGAAACGGTGGAATACCACGCACACGACGGCGAGCCGCCGCCGGAGCAGGACCGGCCCGCCTGGGGCGAGGGCTGGCGACAGGGCAGGGGAGCGTGACCATGGCGGCGACGGCGGCGGTCCTGAGGTCGGAGTGGACCAAGATCCGGTCAGTACGGTCCACGGTGTGGACGCTCTCGCTGGCGGCGGTCATCACGGTGGGGCTCGGCCTGCTGATCTCGCTGCTGGTCAACAACGAGTTCGGCAAGATGCCCCTCACCGAGCGACTGACCTTCGATCCCACCTACACCAGCTTCGCGGGCATGGGCATCGGGCAGCTGCTGATGATCGTCTTCGGGGTGCTGGTGGTCTCCAACGAGTACTCCACGGGCATGATCCGCAGCTCGCTGGCGGCGGTACCGCAACGGGGCAGGTTCCTGTTCGGCAAGATCACCGTCGCCACGGCGCTGGCCCTGGTGGTCGGCGAGGTGACCTCGTTCGTCTCCTTCTTCGTCGGCCAGTCGGTACTGGGCGGCCACCGCACCCAGATCGGCAGCCCCGGTGTGCTGCGCGCGGTGGTCGGCGGCGGGCTGTACATGACGCTGATGGCGGTGTTCGCGATGGGCTGTGCGGCGATGCTGCGCAGCCCGCTGCTGTCGCTGTCGATCCTGATGCCGTTCTTCTTCCTGATCTCCAACATCCTCGGCGGGGTCAGCGCCACCAAGAAGATCGCCCGCTATCTGCCCGACCAGGCGGGCCAGAAGATCATGATGGTGGTCACCCGCAACGACGGCCGCCCGTACGGTCCTTGGTTGGGCCTGCTGATCATGGCGGCCTGGGTGGCCGCCGCGCTGGTCGGCGGGTACGCGCTGCTGAAGAAGCGGGACGCCTGAGCGCGACGCCCGCGCGGTACCCTCGCGGTGTGGTGACACGACCGCGGCCGCGCAGCCTGGAGGCGCTGGGGCTGGACGCCATCGCCGCCCAACAGCCGCTCGGCTACCCGGGCGGCCAGGTGTCGGAACCCGGACTGCTGCACCGCGACGAACTGCTGCCGCTGCGCCCGCTGCCCGGGCCCCTCGGCAGGTGGCACGTCGACACCCCGGGGCGCCGACTGGACGACCTGCTCGCCGAGTTGGAGCTGGCACCGGTCGCCGAGCGCGTCCCGGTCATGGCGGTCGGCTCCAACGGCTCCCCCGGCCAGGTGCGGCACAAGCTCACCTCGGTCGGGCTCACCGCGACCGTCCCCATGGTCCCGGTCCGCGTCACCGGTATCGCGGTCGGCGTCTCCGCGCACGTCAGCGTGCACGGGTACGTGAGCGCCTCGCCGTACCCGGACATCTCGCGGGAGTCGACACTGGTCACCTCCTGGCTCGACACCGATCAACTGAGCGCGATCGACGCCTCGGAAGCCCTCAACTTCCGCCGTATCAAGGTCACTTGTGACCGCTTCCCCCTGCGGCTGCCGAACGGCGCCAAGCTGCCGGTCGCCTACCTGTACGCCAACGTCCACGGTGTGCTGTCCCTGGACGGCCGCAGCCCCCGCCCCACCGCGGACCAGCACACCCTCCTGAGCGAACTGCTCGCCGCCTCACCCCGGTTGCGCGAGCTCCTCGGCCCCGACCCGCGCAGCTGGGTGGAACGGGTGTCCGCCGACCCCACCACCCCCGCCGAGGCCACCCGCCTCTTCAAGGCCCACGGCTGGGCCCTCCCCCAGCCCGAGCTCCTCTCCCACCAGGTCCCCTTCGCGAGACCAGCCGACCCCCGGTAGCCGCCGGTCAGTGGCGCGGCGCGTTCCGTGATCGAAGGAGCTTCGCACCGCGCCGGTCCCGAGCGTCCCAGCAGCCCCGATGCCAGTGCCGCCGGTCGTCCACTCCCCCGTACTCCGGCCAGGCCACGACATGGCCGACGCCGGGCGGGATCTCCTGGTCGCAGCCGGGGCAGCGGTACGTCTTGCCGCCGCTGCCCGCCACCGGCCGCATCACCCACTCCTCGCCGCGCCAGGTCTCCACGCGCTCAAGGCCGTGCCGGTCCCCCTCGGGCCGCGGTTCGAACTTGTCGGCCCGGTACGGGCGGTTGCGGCGCGGCGACACGGGACACCTCACGGACGGGCGGCTTGCCAAGGGTCACCTCCAGCGTACGCGGCGCCGTCGCCCTCGGGTAACCGCCGCATTCCCGGGTAGACGCCTGTCCGACAATCACGCAGTCACGAAATAGCGGCGCCAGCCCGTGCCTTCGGCACGTGTCGCGCGTTATTGCCATTGGGGAGCCTCGCCGGGCGAGGAGAGGTGAATCAACAATGCGCGTAGGGGTATTCGCGCTCTCGGCCCAGTTCCCGGGTCAGGGCCACACCGAGGCGCTGCACCGTACGCTGCGCACCGCGGATGCCGCCGAGTCCGCCGGGCTCGACGCCGTATGGCTGGCCGAGCACCATTTCATGCCGTACGGGGTGTGCCCGCAGGGCGCCACGCTGGCCGCGATGCTGCTCGGCCGCACCCGGCGGATCGGCATCGGCACCGCGGTCAGCGTGCTGCCCACCGCCCATCCGGTCACCCTCGGCGAGCAGGCCGCGCTGCTGCATCTGACCTCCGGCGGGCGCTTCACGCTGGGCGTCGGCCGCGGCGGCCCCTGGCAGGACCTGGAGGTCTTCGGCACCGGCCTGGCCGCCTACGAGGAGGGCTTCCCCGAGGCGCTCGACCTGCTGCTGCGCTGGCTGCGCGAACCACGGGTCAGCGCGGACGGGCCGCGCTACCGGTTCCGCGAGGTCCCGGTCGTACCCCGCGCCGACGAGCTGGAGGAGTCGTCAGGGCCGCCGGTGGTGCTCGCCTGCACCTCAGCCGCGAGCGTACGGCTCGCGGCGCAACGCGGTCTGCCGATGCTGCTCGGCATGCACTGCGGGGACGAGGAGAAGGCGGAGATGACCGCGCTGTGGCGCAACACCGCGCTGGCACTGGGACGTTCACCCGAAGAGGTGGCCCGGGTAGCGCATGTCTCCGCCGGGCTGGTGCAGTTGGCGGACACCGAGCGGGACGCCGTGGAGATCCTGACCAAGGCGATGCCGGAGTGGCTACGCCAGGGGCTCGCCGCGCATGTGACGGTGGACGGCCGGGCACGGCGGATGCGGGACGTGGAGGAGTACACGGAGTTGCTGTGCCGACTGCACCCGGTGGGCACCCCCCGGCTGTGCGCCGACCGGCTCGCCGCGACCGCGGAGCGCACCGGGATCAGCCGCTTCGCGCTGCTCGCCGAGGGCTCCGGCGATCTGACCGGTACTGAACTGAACGTGGCGCGACTGGGCAGCGAAGTACTCCCGCTGCTGACGTAGCAGCGGGAGACTCAAGGCGGCGCTGTACGGGCTCAGCAGTCCCTCAACTCGGGGGACTGGTTGAGCAGTTGGGCCCGCACCGAGGTGAAGCGGGCGTACGTGGGGTCGGCGGAGGAGTCGAGCGGGAAGACGGCGACCCGATGGCAGTTCTGGAATGCGAGACGGACCCCGAAGTGCCGCTGCAAAGCGCCGCGCATGGCGTCACTGGCAAGCGCGCGCAACAGCTGGCCGCGCGCCTGCTCGTCCGGCGGCGGAACCACGTTGTCGGCGAAGTCGCCGCCGTCAACCTTCAGTTGGGCCACCAGTGAGCTGATCAGCTCCCATGCGTACGGCAGGGAGGTCCGGACGCAGTCGACGAATTCCGCTTCGTCGACCTCGCCTCGCTCGGCCTGTTCGAGGAGGGCCGGTGAGACGTCGAGCGACATGGGTTCTCCTCTCGCGACCCCGCGCGGCGCACGGGGCCTAACGGATGTCGGAGGGAAGCCACCGAAATATCTCCCGCACGGCGGACTCCCGCTACCCACGGTAGGTGGATCGGTACTGCCGCACCAGAAGCTTGCGCCCACAACCAGCCAACGTCGGGTGCCCGCCCTGTCCCCGAATGCGCATCCTGTCGCCGGCCCGTTCCAGGTCCCGGACGACCAAGATCAGAATGCGCGGCGGGGGCAGGTTCGAGTAGCGTTGCGGACCGTGCGTCTCGTCATTGCTCGTTGCTCCGTGGACTACGCGGGTCGGCTCACCGCCCACCTGCCGTCGGCGCCGCGACTTCTGCTGATAAAAGCCGATGGCAGTGTGTCGATCCATGCGGACGACCGCGCCTACAAACCCCTCAACTGGATGTCGCCGCCGTGCACCCTCAAGGAGGGGGACGGCGTGTGGACCGTGGTCAACAAGGCGGGGGAGAAGCTCATCATCACCTTGGAGGAGGTGCTGCACGACTCCTCCCACGAGCTGGGTGTGGACCCGGGTCTGATCAAGGACGGTGTGGAGGCGCACCTCCAGGAACTCCTCGCCGACCGCATCGAGACCCTCGGTGAGGGCTGGACGCTCATTCGACGCGAATACCCCACGGCCATCGGCCCGGTAGACATCCTGTGCCGGGACGCCGACGGCGGTACGGTCGCGGTGGAGATCAAGCGGCGTGGCGAGATCGATGGTGTGGAACAGCTCACGCGCTATCTGGAACTGCTCAACCGCGACCCGCACCTGGCCCCGGTGAAGGGCGTCTTCGCCGCCCAGGAGATCAAGCCGCAGGCCCGCGTACTGGCCACGGATCGTGGCATTTCCTGCGCGGTCCTGGACTACGACGGCCTGCGCGGCATCGAAGACGACAAGCTGCGGCTTTTCTAGGGCTTCGGGGGCGTGGCCCCCTTGCCCTGGTTTTTGGGGCTCCGCCCCAAGCCCCCGGTGGCGAAGGAACGCCCCGGGGGCTTCGCTTTCCGCCCCCGCCGGGGGTAATGGGGCCCCAAGCCCGCCGCAAAAGACCACCGCGGCGGCGCCCCCGTCTCGAACTCCCCCTGCCCTGAGGGCGTTACGCGGTGCTGCCGCTGGGGGCCGCGCTGGGCTTCGCTGGACCGCCGCTGGAAGCGGGCCCGCTCATCGACTCGCTGGGCGCCGCCCCGCTGGCCGTCGTGGACGTGCCGGTGCTCGGGGCGACCGGGGATTTGGACGGCGGCGTCGAGGGCGGTGACGAACTCGGTGGCGGCGTGGGCGACTTGGACGGCGGCGGTGGCGATGACGGCGGCGTCGAGGGCGGTGGCGTCTTCGAGGGCGGAGGGGTCGACCCGGTACCGGTCGGTGAGGTCGGCCCACTGGACGGCGCCCCGCTGGACGACACCGTGGGGCTCGTCGACGCACCGTGTGCCGGGGAGCCGGACGGCGGCGCGTGCCGCGGCGTACCGCCTCCGGTCGACGGCTGCCCGGCCGGCAGATCACCGTCGCCGTTGGTGTCCTGGGTGGCCGATTCCGAGGTGTTGACATTCATCGGCGCGTTCTGCTCGGACTGGTGCCCGGACGTGGCGCCGAGCGTCACGACCGTCCCGAGCACGGCGACCAGCACCGCCCCCGCCCCCGCGGCGATGAGGTTGCGGCGCGATCCGGCGAGCGCGCCGAGCCGCCGCCGGGACGGCGCCTCGGCGGCGAGCTGTGGGGTGACCACGGTCGGCGCCGTCCGTTCCACCGCGAGCGGCGGCCGCACCGTCAGCGGCGACTGCGAGGCCTCGCTGCGGGAGACCGGGATCTCCTCCGCGGACTGGGTGCGCACCGGCGACGGCCCGGCCGCCCGGTCGGTGACCAGCGCGAGCGTGCGCCGCCCGACGATGGTGCCCTGCCGGTCGGCCAGCACCCCGCGCATGCCGATGGACGCCTCCAACTCGGTGCGCGCCCGCTCCAGATTGCCGGTGCACAGCGCGAGTACGCCCAACTCATGGTGGAAGTAGGCCTCTTCACCCACCTCGCCGGCGAGCCGCGCGGCCTCCTGTCCGATCCGCAGCGCACGCTCCCACGCGCTCCAGTTCAACGCGGCGGCGAACGCCGGTGCGGCGGTGTGCGCCAGCAGCACCGCGGCGCTGGGGTGGCCGCCGTCGCGGCTGGCGGACATCGCGGCGAGGATCGCGTCCGCCTCGGCGGCGACCCGTTCCGCGTCCACCGACGGATGCCCCGCCCACCACGCGTAGTGCTGTGCGGGTGCCTGGGCACGTTCCCGCTGCCCGGCGTCGCCTCCGGCGGTGAGCTGCTGGAGCACCCCGGCGGCCAGCCGGAAGTGCGAGCCCACGGGGGTGGCGAGCCCGCAGTCGACGAGTTCGGCGAGCGCCGTGTCGGCGTGCGTGTCCCCGACCAGCGCGGGCAGATGCGACTGGTGCGGGCACTCGCCGCCGAGCGCGATGGCGAAGGCGAGCGCCTCGGCGGCGTTCTCGCTCAGCCGGGAGGCGAGCAGTTGGGCCGGTGCGGCGCTCTCCGCCAGCGAGGGCAGCGCGGCACGGCCGCGTACCGCCTCGGGGTCGAACGGGTTGTCGTCGACCCGTTCCGCGGACCGCTCGGCGTCCTCCGCCGCGGCCTTTCGGGCCGCCTCGCGGTGCCGCAGCAGCGCGGCGGCCTGGACGAAGCGCAGCGGCAGCCCCTCGGACTCGAACCACAGGTCCGATGCCCAGGCGCGCTCCTCTTCGGTGAGCGAGCGCTCGACGGCCCGCTCCAGCAGTTCCGTGCAGGCGGCCTTGGACAGGCCGGGCAGGAAGACCTCTTCGAGGTGCGAGTCGGGCGAGGGGGCGGCCACCTCGGGGGTGGCGGAGATCAGGAAGGCGCATTCCGGGGCGGCGGCGAGGAGCTCCTCCAGGGCCGCGCCGCCGAACTCGATGTCGTCGAGTACGACGACGGCGCCGATGTCGGCCGCCAGCTCACGCAGCCGCGGCCGGTCCGGACGGTGGCCGTCCGCCCGGTAGACCGTTGTGTAGAGGTCGTACAGCAGGTCAGCGGGGGTGCGCCGGTAGCCGGACAGACGGATCACGCCATCGGGCGCGAGGCCCGCGCAACGGTCTGCTGTCACGGCCAGCAGCGCGGTACGGCCGGAGCCCGAGGGTCCGGTGACCCGTACCGAGCGGCCCCGGCCGAGCAGCCGTACCAGCCGCTCGATCTCCTCCGACCGCTCCAGCAGCGGCGGCCCCGGCGTCGGCGTACCGGCGGAGGCCACCGGCCGGGCGGAGGGGACACTGCCCACACCCCGAAGACCATGGGAGAGATCGCGGGCCGCCCGCTGCTCGGGGGTTCGGCGAGCGGCCGGGGATATCCGGCCGGGTGGGCACAGCACGACCTCGCTGCCGTCTATCGGGTTGACGGTCAGGAGGTACTCCCCCGCCACCACCTGGGCGACCCGCGCGGTCCCCTGCGCACCGGTCCCGTCGGCGAGCGGTGGGCGCGGCGGCCGCCGGGTCGACAGGGTTTCCTCACCACCGGTCACCGGTCGCTCCCCTGGCACCGGCGTACCGGGGGCTTCGTGGTCCTCGGGGCCACGGCTGTGTGATTCCATCGTCTCCGCCCCCCATAGCGACTCGCGTACGGGATGTCGTACCGGAAGCCCGTACGTCCGAACTTGGGACCGGCCCGGTTGCCTTTGCGACGGCGTGCCGGACGGCACGCCGGGAACCGAACCCTACTGTGTTCTCCCCCGGACTGTGACACCACCGGTCGGCATCGCCGGAACCGGCCCCCGGCGCTAGGGGCGAGCCGACGGATCCACCGTGACACCCCGCTCGATGGTGAGGATCCGGTGCAGCCGCGTGGCCACCAGCAGCCGTTCCATCTGCGGGGGCACACCGCGCAGCACGAGGCGGCGGTTGGCACGTCCGGCGCGCCGGTGCGCGCCCATGATCACGCCGAGGCCCGTGGCGTCCCACGAGTCCAGTTCGGTCAGATCCAGCACCAGGTCCCCGTGGCCGGAGTCGACAGCGGAATGCAGGACGGTACGGGCGTCCGCCGCGCTCCGGACGTCGAGGCGGCCCCCGACGCTGAGCTGGGCATGGTCGCCCCTGATGTGCATGCGCGCTCCCAAGGTGTGTGGATCCCCGTGGTCCGTACCGATCGTCTCTCCAGTCTCACCGCAACTGACGATTCGTCGCATCCAAGGGTTGCCGTCCGTGAGCGAACCGATACCGAATTCACTCGTCGGGGTGAAGGCGCGCGTGCCAACGCGGTTGTCCGCACTGGCACGGACGCACCGTCCGCCGCTTCAGTAGCGGTAGAAGCCCTGGCCGCTCTTGCGGCCGATGTCACCGGCGTCAACCATGCGCCGCATCAACTCCGGCGGGGCGAACTTCTCGTCCTGGGACTCGGTGTAGATGTTGCCGGTGGCGTGCAGCAGGATGTCGACACCGGTCAGGTCGGTGGTGGCCAGCGGTCCCATGGCGTGGCCGAAGCCGAGCTTGCAGGCGATGTCGATGTCCTCGGCGGAGGCCACACCGGACTCGTAGAGCTTGACGGCCTCCACCACGAGGGCGGAGATCAGCCGGGTGGTGACGAAGCCCGCGACATCGCGGTTGACGACGATGCAGGTCTTGCCGATCTCCTCGGCGAAGGCCCGGGCGGCGGCGAGCGTCTCGTCGCTGGTCTTGTAGCCGCGGACCAGCTCGCACAGCTGCATCATCGGCACCGGCGAGAAGAAGTGCGTACCGACGACGCGCTCCGGCCGCTCGGTCACCGCGGCGATCTTGGTGATCGGAATGGCGGAGGTGTTGGAGGCGAGGATCGCCTCCTCGCGCACCAGCTTGTCGAGGGCGCGGAAGATCTCCTGCTTGACCTCGATCTTCTCGAAGACCGCCTCGACGACGATGTCGGCGTCGGCGACCGCGTCGAGGTCGGTGGTCGTGGTGATGCGGCCGAGCGCGGCTTGCGCGGCGTCGGCGTCCAGCTTGCCCTTGGCGACGAACTTCTCGTACGACGCCTGGATCCCGCCCTTGCCCCGGGCCAGCGCCTCGTCGGTGACATCGCGCAGCACGACCTCGTAGCCCGCCTGGGCGGATACCTGTGCGATGCCGGAGCCCATGAGACCGGCTCCGATGACGGCGAGCTTCTTCGCCACGACACACCCCTCCATTTGACGTCTTTGGGCGGACCTTAACGTCCGTTCACCACTGCGCGCAGTATGAAGAGGCTCGCGTCACTATGTGTTCTTCACCGCATAGTTGAGGACGCGCTCGCCCAACAGGTCCTCCATCTCGTCCAGCAGGGCGAGCGCCTCGCGGGAGACCTCGGCGGGAGCGCGTCCGGCGACCATCTGCGCGCCGATGTACTCCATGAGCGTCCGCTGCAGCCAGGCGAGTTGGGAGCCGACCAGCAGCGGCAGCGGATCGCCGGGGGCGGCGCCGGTCTCCTCGCGCAGCGTGCGCTCGACGGCCCGCATGACCTCCTGCTGCAGATGGGCGAGCCGGGCCTTGAGGGCGGACGAGCCGTCCACGACGCGCATGAAGCGGTCGTAGCCGTCCATCAGCCCTATGGCGGGCGAGACCTCCTCCACCTGAGCGCGCAGTTCACGCAGTACGGCCACGGCGGCCGACTCCCCCTTGTCCCGGCCGCGTACGTACCGGGGCAGCCGGTCGATCAGGCCCGCGCTCCGGTCGAAGAACAGGTCCTCCTTGGCGGGGAAGTAGTTGTACACGGTGTTGACGGAGACCTCGGCGGCCTCGGCGATCTCCGCGATCGTCACCGCGTCGAACCCGCGCTCCAGGAACAGCCCGGTGGCGATGTCCGAGATGTTCTGCCGCGTCCGCCGCTTCTTGCGCTCCCTGAGCCCCTCTGCCGCCATGCTCCCATCCTAGCTTCGCTGGGGTCCAGTAAATTTTGGTGGCATTGCAAAATTTAAGTGGGCCTGGTTTTCTTGCGCCATGGCAGTCATCAGCACGGCCGGGCTCGCCCGGACCTTCGAGACCAGACACGGACCGGTACACGCGGTCCACGGCATCGACCTCACCGTGCCGGCGGGCGAGATCCTCGGCTTCCTCGGCCCCAACGGCGCCGGGAAGACCACCACCCTGCGGATGCTCACCACCCTGCTGGCACCGACCGGCGGCGCCGCCACCGTGGCGGGCCACGACCTGGTCCGCGACCCCCGCGGAGTACGGAGGGCGACCGGCTACGTGGCACAGTCGGGCGGCGTCGACCCGACCGTCTCGGTACGGGAGGAACTCACCACCCAGGGACGCCTCTACGGCCTGACCCGCAGCCAATCCACCGCACGCGCCGAGGAGTTGGCGGACCGGCTCGACCTGACCGGGCTGCTGGACCGCAGGTGCGCCGCGCTGTCCGGCGGCCAGCGGCGACGGCTGGACATCGCCATGGGACTCACCCATCGGCCCGCGGTGCTGTTCCTGGACGAGCCGACCACCGGACTCGACCCGGGCAGCCGCGCCGACCTGTGGGACACGGTCCGGCGCGTCCGCGCGCAGTGGGGCACCACCGTCTTCCTCACCACGCACTACCTGGACGAGGCCGACGCGCTCTGCGACCGCCTGGTCGTCGTCGACCAGGGCCGGATCGTCGCGGAGGGCACCCCCGCCGCGCTGAAGACGCGGTACGCGGGCTCGCCCGACGCGAGCCTGCACGACGCCTTCCTCGCCATCACCGGGCGTGCCGCCACGCCACCGGATGCCGCCCCCGTAGCCGTCTAGGAGCCCTCGTTGACCACCTTCGTCTCCGACACCGCGCTCGTCTTCGGGCGGTACGCCCGGCAGACCCTGCGCTCCCGCACGCAGATCCTCTTCGGCGCGCTGATGCCGCTGCTGTACCTGCTGTTCTACGGGCCGCTGCTGACCGGCGTGCCACTGGCACCGCACGGCGGCTCCTGGCAGGTGCTGGTGCCCGGGCTGCTGCTGCAACTCGGGCTGTTCGGCGCCGCGTTCAGCGGTTTCGGCCTCCTCATCGAGAAGCAGCACGGCGTCGTGGAGCGGATGCGCGTCACGCCGGTCAGCCGACTGGCGCTACTGCTCGGCCGGGTGCTGCGGGACGCGGCACTGCTGGTCTTCCAGGCCGCGCTGGTGGTCCTGGTCGCACTGGCGATGGGGCTGCGGGCGCCACTGCCCGGCATCCTGATCGGTTTCGGCTTCGTCGCCGCGATGACGGTGTCGCTCGCCTCGCTGTCCTACGCGCTGGCGATGCGGGTCGCCACCCCGCAGACGTTCGCCCCGCTGGTCAACGCCGTCAACCTGCCCGCGATGCTGCTGTCGGGCCTGCTGCTCCCGATGTCCCTCGCGCCCGGCTGGCTCAACGTCCTCTCCCACCTGATGCCGCTGCGCTACCTGGTCGACGCGGTACGGGCCGCCTTCGTCGGCGACTACGGCGGCACGGCCATGCGGTACGGGGTACTGGTGACGTCGGCCCTGCTCGTGGCCTCCGTCACCACCGGCACACACCTCTTCCGCAAGGCGGGGGCGTAGAGAGTCCTTTGGGGGCTTGCCCCGAGAGAAGACCGCCGCGGCGGCGAGCAACCCGGCGGCGCGGCCCGGCAGCGCAAACAGCGTCCATCAGCGGCCTACGGCCGCGGGCGCACCGCGACCCCACCGCCGGAAACCGCCGGAGGCATACTCGTGCCATGGTCAATCTGACACGTATCTACACCCGGACCGGCGACGACGGCACCACCGCCCTCGGCGACATGAGCCGGGCGCCCAAGACCGACCCGCGGATCGCGGCGTACGCCGACGCCAACGAGGCGAACGCCGCGATCGGCGTGGCGATCGCGCTCGGCGCACTGCCGGAGGAGGTCACCACGGTCCTGGCCAGGGTGCAGAACGACCTGTTCGACGTCGGCGCCGACCTCGCCACACCGGTGGTGGAAGACCCCAAGTACCCGCCGCTGCGGGTCGGGCAGAGCTACATCGACAAGCTGGAGGCGGACTGCGACCGCTTCCTCGCGGACCTGGAGAAGCTGCGCAGCTTCATCCTCCCCGGCGGCACCCCCGGCGCCGCACTGCTCCACCAGGCCTGCACCGTGGTGCGCCGCGCCGAGCGCACCACCTGGGCGGCACTGGAGTCACACGGCGACACGATGAACCCGCTGACCGCGAAGTACCTCAACCGCCTGTCCGACCTGCTGTTCATCCTGGCCCGCACGGCCAACAGGGAGCAGGGGGACGTGCTGTGGGTGCCGGGAGAGAACCGCTAGCCCGACACGGGGGCCGGGGCGTGCCGTCTGATCCGGCTCGCCCCGAGCGCCAGAAGGCCGCTAGGCCACGTTCACGCGCTGGCCTGGAGGCGCCGCCTCCAGCCAGGCCAGAAAGCCCGTGAGGGCATCGTCGCTCATGGCGAGTTCGAGGCGCGCGCCTCGATGGGTGCAGACCAGCACGACCGCGTCGGAGAGCAGCGCCAGCTCCTCCTCGCCCTGCGGGGTGCGGCGCTGGATGACCTCGATCGCGGAGCGCTCCAGCACCCGGCGCGGGCGCGGGGCGTAGGAGAAGACCCGGAACCACTCGACGCGGTCGCCGCTGTACCGGGCCACGCCGTACACCCAGCCCTTGCCGGTGGGCTCGGCGGCCGTCTCCCCGACGGACCGCAGACTGCAGTCGAAGGTGCCGCCCGGGCGCTGGATCAGCCTGCGGCGCAGTCCGAAGACGAAAAGGCCGATCGCGGCCACCGCGACGGCCAGTCCGAACAGCTGCAAAGCGAGGACCACGCCCACTGACCTCCTCGCCTTCAGGTCCGGGGTGACCGGACACCTCTACAGACTGCTCCTGCTGCGGCCGGGCCGCGGACCCCCTGTTCGGCGGTCCGCGGCCTCAGCTCGCGTTTCAGTACGTGCCGGTGGCGACACGCAGTCGCGCGGCGGCTTTGAGCTCCGCAGCCGCGTCCGCCTCCGCCTTGGCGACCTCGAGCTCGCGCTCGGCGCGCTCGACGTCGATCTCGTCCGCCAGCTCGGCGATCTCCGCGAGAATCGAGAGCTTGTTGTCCGAGAACGAGATGAACCCACCGTGCACCAGCGCGACGACCGGGCCGTCGGCGGTGCGGATGGTCACCGGACCGAACTCCAACACACTGAGCAGCGGCTGGTGGCCCGGCATGATGCCTACGTCGCCCGACACCGTGCGCGCGACGACGATGTTGGCTTCACCGGTCCAGACCTTGCGGTCGGCGGCGACCAGCTCGACGTGCAGCTCGGCCAAGATGGCTCCTCGGGTCTCCACCCACCGCTGCCGGCAGGTGTTGGGTCACAGGATAACGGGGTGCGAGACGGGGGGCGGGACCAGCCCGCCCCCCATCACACGTGCGAAGCGTCAGGCGTCAGGAGACGCCCAGCTCCTTCGCGTTCTTCTTCAGGTCCTCAAGACCACCGCACATGAAGAACGCCTGCTCCGGGAAGTGGTCGTACTCACCGTCGGCGATCGCGGTGAACGCCGCGATCGACTCGTCGAGCGAGACGTCCGAACCGTCCACGCCGGTGAACTGCTTCGCCGCGTGGGTGTTCTGGGACAGGAACCGCTCGATGCGGCGGGCGCGGTGGACGGTGAGCTTGTCCTCCTCGCTCAGCTCGTCGATACCGAGGATCGCGATGATGTCCTGGAGGTCCTTGTACTTCTGCAGGATGCTCTTGACGCGCATCGCGCAGTCGTAGTGGTCCTGCGCGATGTAGCGCGGGTCCAGGATGCGGGACGTGGAGTCCAGCGGGTCCACCGCCGGGTAGATGCCCTTCTCCGAGATCGGCCGGGAGAGCACCGTGGTCGCGTCGAGGTGCGCGAAGGTGGTCGCCGGGGCCGGGTCGGTCAGGTCGTCCGCCGGAACGTAGATCGCCTGCATCGAGGTGATCGAGTGGCCGCGGGTCGAGGTGATGCGCTCCTGCAGGATGCCCATCTCGTCCGCGAGGTTCGGCTGGTAACCCACCGCGGACGGCATGCGGCCGAGCAGGGTGGACACCTCGGAACCGGCCTGGGTGAAGCGGAAGATGTTGTCGATGAAGAACAGCACGTCCTGCTTCTGCACATCGCGGAAGTACTCCGCCATGGTCAGACCGGCCAGCGCGACCCGCAGACGGGTGCCCGGGGGCTCGTCCATCTGACCGAAGACCAGCGCGGTCTTGTCCAGAACGCCCGACTCTTCCATTTCCTGGATGAGGTCGTTGCCCTCACGGGTGCGCTCACCGACACCGGCGAACACCGACACACCCTCGTGCAGCTTCGCCACACGCATGATCATTTCCTGGATGAGGACCGTCTTGCCGACGCCCGCACCACCGAACAGACCGATCTTGCCGCCCTTGACGTACGGGGTCAGCAGGTCGACGACCTTCAGGCCGGTCTCGAACATCTCGGTCTTCGACTCAAGCTGGTCGAAGGCCGGGGCCTTGCGGTGGATCGGCCAGCGCTCGGTGACCTCGGAGGCCGCCTCCGGCTCGTTCAGGATCTCACCGAGGGTGTTGAACACCCGGCCCTTGGTGACATCGCCGACCGGCACCGAGATGCCCGCGCCGGTGTCGATCACCTCGGCCTGGCGGACCAGACCGTCGGTGGGCTGCATCGAGATCGCGCGGACCATGCCGTCGCCCAGGTGCTGGGCGACCTCAAGGGTCAGCGTGCGCTTCTCCCCGGCGTTGGCCGGGTCGGCGACCTCGACGTGGAGCGCGTTGTAGATCTCGGGCATCGCGTCGACGGGGAACTCCACGTCGACGACGGGGCCGATGACCCGCGCGACGCGGCCCGTCGCCGTAGTCGTCTCAACTGTGGTGGTCATGATTAGCGGTCACTCCCCGCGGTCGCGTCGGCCAGGGCACTCGCGCCACCGACGATCTCGCTGATTTCCTGGGTGATATCGGCCTGGCGGGCCGCGTTGGCAAGCCGCGTGAGCGACTTGATGAGTTCCTCGGCGTTGTCGGTCGCCGACTTCATCGCCCGACGGCGGGCGGCGTGCTCGGAGGCCGCCGCCTGCAGCAGGGCGTTGTAGACCCGGCACTCGACGTACCGCGGCAGCAGCGCGTCCAGCACGCCCTCCGCGGACGGCTCGAACTCGTACAGCGGCATGGGCTTGCCGCTGTGCGCCTCAGCCTCCTCGACCGCCTCCGCGGTCTTCTCCAGGCTGAGCGGCAGCAGCCGGTCGCCGACCGGTGACTGCGTCATCATCGACACGAACTCCGTGTAGACGATGTGCAGTTCATCGACGCCGCCCTCCTCCGAGCCCGCGACGACGGCCTCGATCAGCGGGTCGGCGACCCGCTTGGCGTCCGCGTACGTCGGGCTGTCGGTGAAGCCGGTCCACGAGTCCGCGATGTCCGTACCGCGGAAGTTGTAGTACGCCACACCCTTGCGGCCCACGACGTACGACACGACCTCCTTGCCCTCGGAGCGCAGCCGCTCCGTGAGCCGCTCGGCCGCCTTGATGGCGTTCGCGGAGTATCCGCCGGCCAGACCGCGGTCGCTGGTGATCAGCAGCACCGCGGCGCGCGCCGGGTTCTCCTTCTCGGTGGTCAGCGGGTGCTTGTCGGTGGAGCCGGTGGCCACCGCCGCCACCGCGCGGGTCAGCGCGGTGGCATACGGAGTGGAGGCCGCCACCGCGCGCTGCGCCTTGACGATGCGGGCAGCGGCGATCATCTCCATCGCCTTGGTGATCTTCTTGGTGGCGGTGACGGAGCGGATGCGGCGCTTGTAGACCCGAAGTTGGGCGCCCATGCTCAGCCCTCACCCAGCAGCTTGCCGTCCGAGGTCTCGAACTGCTTCTTGAAGGTGTCGACCGCCTCGGAGATGGCCTCGATGGTCGCGTCGGACATCTTGGCGCCCTCACGGATGCTGGTGAGCAGCTCCTTCTTCTCGCGCTCCATCCAGTCCAGCAGCTCGCGCTCGAAGCGGCGGATGTCCTCCACCGGGACGTCGTCCAGCTTGCCGTTGGTGCCGGCCCAGATGGAGACGACCTGCTCCTCGACCGAGTACGGCGCGTACTGGCCCTGCTTGAGCAGCTCGACCATGCGCTTGCCGCGCTCCAGCGACGCCTTGGAGGCCGCGTCCAGGTCGGAACCGAAGGCGGCGAACGCCTCCAGCTCGCGGTACTGGGCGAGGTCCACCCGCAGGCGGCCGGAGACCTGGCGCATCGCCTTGTGCTGCGCGGAGCCACCGACACGGGAGACCGAGATACCCACGTTCAGCGCCGGGCGCTGGCCCGCGTTGAACAGGTCGGACTCCAGGAAGCACTGGCCGTCGGTGATGGAGATGACGTTGGTCGGGATGAACGCCGACACGTCGTTGGCCTTGGTCTCCACGATCGGCAGACCGGTCATCGAACCGGCGCCCATGTCGTCGGAGAGCTTGGCGCAGCGCTCCAGCAGCCGGGAGTGCAGGTAGAAGACGTCACCCGGGTAGGCCTCACGGCCCGGCGGGCGGCGCAGCAGCAGGGAGACCGCGCGGTAGGCGTCGGCCTGCTTGGACAGGTCGTCGAAGACGATCAGGACGTGCTTGCCCTGGTACATCCAGTGCTGGCCGATGGCCGAACCGGTGTACGGCGCGAGGTACTTGAAGCCCGCCGGGTCGGACGCCGGGGCGGCGACGATGGTGGTGAACTCCAGGCAGCCCGCCTCCTCCAGCGCGCCGCGCACGGACGCGATGGTGGAGCCCTTCTGGCCGACGGCGACGTAGATGCAGCGGACCTGCTTCTTCGGGTCGCCGGAACGCCAGTTGTCGCGCTGGTTGATGATCGTGTCGACGGCGAGCGCGGTCTTGCCGGTCTGCCGGTCGCCGATGATCAGCTGACGCTGACCGCGGCCGATCGGGGTCATCGCGTCGACGGCCTTCAGGCCGGTCTGCATCGGCTCGTGCACCGACTTGCGCTGCATGACCGTGGGGGCCTGCAGTTCGAGGGCGCGACGGCCTTCGGTCTCGATCTCACCGAGGCCGTCGATCGGATTGCCCAGGGGGTCGACAACGCGGCCGAGGTAGCCCTCGCCCACCGGTACGGACAGCACCTCGCCGGTGCGACGAACGGTCTGCCCCTGCTCGATGCCGCTGAACTCACCGAGGATGACGGTACCGACCTCCCGCTCCTCAAGGTTGAGGGCGAGGCCGAGGGTGCCGTCCTCGAACTTCAGCAGCTCGTTCGCCATGGCCGAGGGCAGGCCCTCGACGTGCGCGATACCGTCACCGGCATCGCTGACCGTACCGACCTCCTCGCGCGAGGCCGCGTCCGGCTTGTACGACTGGACGAATTCCTCCAGCGCGCTCCGGATCTCCTCCGGCCGGATCGTGAGCTCCGCCATCTGGGTTCCCTGCTCTCCTTGTTGGGCCCTAAGTATCTTTACGGCCCAACTCGGGCCGCTTCAGTGCTACGCGTGTTCTTCGGGGGCTGTCGCCAGCCCCCCATCGGTGGCTGGTCAGCCGGTCAGCCGCCGGGTCGCCTCTTCGAGGCGGCTGGCGACCGTGCCGTCGATGACCTCGTCGCCGACCCGCACGCTGATCCCGCCGAGGACCTCGGGGTCCACGTCCAGGTTCAGGTGCACTTGGCGGCCGTACAGCTTGGCCAGCGCCGCACCGAGACGCTGCTTTTGCCGGTCGGACAGTGGAATCGCCGACGTGACCACCGCGACCAGCCGACCGCGACGCTCCGCGGCCAGCTTGGAGAGGGCGTCGAGCCCTGCTTCCAGGCTACGGCCCCGCGGATGTGCCACAAGACGCGCGACGAGGCGGACGGTGACGGGGTGCGCCCTGCCGCCCAGCAGCTTCTTGATCAGCTCGGCCTTGGCCGCTCCGCTGGTTCCGCCGTCCGTCAGCACGGCACGCAGCTCGGGGGACGAGCCGATGATCCGCGCGGTGCGGAACAGCTCGTCCTCCACGTCGTCGAGCGCACCGGAGCGCTCGGCGGCGATGAGCTCCGCGGTGTCCGAAAGGTTCTCGACCGCGTCGACCAGGTCGCGCGACGCCGACCAGCGCGACCGGACCATGCCGGTGACCAGGTCGAGGGTCTCGCCGCTGACCTGGCCGGTCAGCAGTCGCCGGACCAGCTCCGCCTTCTCCTCGCCGCCCTGTGCGGGGTCGGTGAGAAGTCGGCGCAGCGACACCTCCCGGTCGAGCAGCGCCGTTACGGCAGCCAGTTCCTCGGCGAGCTGCGCCGCGTCGACGGACGTGTTGTCGGTCAGCGCGTCGAGCCGCTCGCGTGCGTCGGCCAGTGCCTCGCGGCTCGCTCCGCTCATCGCGTTGCCTCGGCCTTCTCCTCAAGCTCGTCGAGGAAACGGTCGATGACACCGCTCTGCCGGGCGTGCTCCTCAAGCGCCTCGCCGACCAGCTTGCTGGCCAGTTCGACGGCGAGCCTGCCCACGTCCTGACGCAGCGCGAGGGCGGCCTGCTTGCGGTCGGCCTCGATCTGGGCGTGGCCCGCGGCGATGATCTCCTCGCGCTGGCGCTGGCCTTCGCTGCGCATCTCGGCGATGAGCGCGGCACCCTGCTCCTGCGCCTCCTGGCGCAGGCGGTTGGCCTCGTGGCGAGCCTCGGCGAGCTGCTGGCGGTACTGCTCCAGCGTCGCCTGTGCCTCGGCCTGGGCGGCCTCGGCCTTCTCCATGCCGCCTTCGATGGCCTCGTGCCGCTGCTCCAGCACCTTGTTGATGCGAGGGAGCAGCACCTTGGCCAGGAAGCCGAAGACGATAAGGAAGGCGATCAGGCCGATGACCAGCTCCGGGATCGGCGGGATGAGCGGATTCTCCGCCTCGCTCGCCGCAGTCTGCAGGAGAGTCACATCGGGACCTTTCGTCTGTTAAGGGCTGTCGGTCGGCTCGGTCAGTTCTGACCGAACACGAACGGCATGACGATGCCGATGAGGGCGAGCGCCTCACAGAGCGCGAAGCCCAGGATCATGTTCTGACGGATCAGACCGGTGGCCTCAGGCTGGCGGGCCATGGCCTGGACACCGTTACCGAAGATGATGCCGATACCCACGCCCGGGCCGATGGCGGCGAGGCCATAGCCGATGGAGGCGACGGAGCCGTAGACGTGCTCCTTGCTGGCGGCGAGGGTGACGAGCTGGTCCATCATGTCGTTTTCTTCCTTAGTGTTTTTTCACAGCCGGTGGGCGGGCCACCGAGGGCGGGTCGGAGGTCTGGGGTGGACGCGGGCGTCCGTCAGTGACCGGCGATCGCGCCGCGGACGTAGTCCGAGGCGAGGACGACGAACACATAGGCCTGCAGAGCCTGGATGAACAGCTCGAAGAGGGTCAGCACGACGACCATCACGAAGGCGACGGCCGAGTACGCGATACCGATGCCGTTCAGCGTGTACCAGGCGCCGACCGTGAAGATCAGCAGGAGCAGGTGACCCGCGAACATGTTCGCGAAGAGTCGCACCGTGTGCGTGAAGGGCCGGATGATCGTGTTGGAGAGGAACTCCAGCGGGAACACCAGGAAGGCGACGGCACCGAGGCCCTTCTGGTAACCGCAGAGGCTCTTGATCCCTCCCACGAAACCGTGGCGCTTGAAGGTCAGCGTCATCCACGTCAGGTAGACGATCGCCGCGAGACCGGCCGGGAAGGCGATGATCGACGTGACCGGGAACTGGGCGACCGGGATGATCGCCCACAGGTTCATGATCCAGATGAAGAAGAAGAGCGAGACCATGAGGGGAACGAACTTCTCCCCCTCCTTGCGGCCCATCGTCTCGTGGACCACACCACGCCGTACGAAGTCGTAACCGGCCTCGCCGATCATCTGGAGCTTGCCCGGCAGCAGCTTCGGCTTGGCGAACGCCGCCCAGAAGAAGCCGACCACGATGATCGTGGTGAGCACGGCGAGCAGCATCGGCTTGTTGAAGTGGAAGCCGCCGACCGTGAACAGGGGCTTGAAGACGAAGGAGTTCAGGCCGGGAGACGGGAAGCCGCAACCGCTGAAGATGTGGCAGTTGGTCTCGAAGGCGAGCATCTGGGGGTCAGCACTCACCACGGGCTCCTTCGGCGGCTTGACGCATGGTTACGGCAACCTCGGTGTGTCGGCGTGACGCGTGGCCACGGTGCGGCACTGGACTGGTCTCACTGATCAGGGGGTGGGACCGCAGCGGGCCAAGAGGACCGGCGGTCAGCGGCAGCGGGGGCTGTCGCACCGAGTGATGGCGCGACGCGGCCCGGATCCGCACGTCCGCGTGCTGGCACGGACCATAGCAGGACGTGAGGAACACATAAGAACGGGGGATAGCCGTCCGGAAGCGGTTCGCCAAGATCACGGCTTGCGCTCCGCTACGGGCTGTACGTAGAAGGTCTTCGCCTTCAGGTGGCCTCGGGTCTGCCCGATGAGCCAGACCACGGTCGCGGCGATCACGGTGAAGGCGAACGCCCGGGGGCTGAGGAAGCTGACGCGCTGGAAGACGGCGATCAGGATGGCCATGGCCAGCAGCTGGGTCATGTACATCACCAGCCCGGCGGCCATGAACATCTCCGGGAACTTCTCCGCCGCCTTGTTCAGGCCGATCACGGCCAGACCGAAGAACAGCCCGGCCACGGCTACTCCGATCACGGAGCCGATCGCACCTTTGCCTCCGGCGAGGACGGTGCTGAGAACCACCGCGACCACCCCCACGGCGAACGTGGGAATCGCGGCGCTCCGCAGGATCCGGGCGTCGTTGGACTGCATGGGGGCGGCTCCGAAGTTGGAGTCGGGGGCGGGAATTGGGGCGATCGTACAACCGGGCGGAAGGCATTCTTCCGGCCGGAAGACCATCTCGGTGGGGTCTTTCGGCCGTCGTCCCTGTTTCGTGAACCGTATCACAAACTATTTGATGAGGTCTTTACCTACATCGTGTGCTCACAATCACACCTACGGGTGACAGATGAGCGCCTACGGCTGACAGCGGCTTTCGCGCCTGCTATGTGGCGAAAACAGGTAGTTCTGTCGGGTGGATTTCAGCGCGCGCTGCTGACCCGGCGGCGATCCGGCAGCCGCGAACGGTCGCCGATCGCGGTCGAGCCGTGCAGTCCGGGCACGGGCTGCCCGGTCGCGGCCGGCTCGGCGAGCGCCAGCTCGGCCTCCGCCTCGGCGGCCAGCGCCGCGGCCTTCGCGGCCCGCGCCGCCTGCCGCCGGCTGCTGCGGTAGCGCGGCGGGACGAAGGACTCCGCCCAACGCGGGGCCCGCGGCTTGAACCGCGGCAGCAGCAGCACGACCAGGCCGACCGCGCTCAGCGCGACGACCACCAGCACGATCCACAGGCTGGACGAACGCGCCGAGAACGCCACCGTGCCGAACGCGATCAGCGCCGACCAGAAGTACATGATCAGCACCGCCCGGCTGTGCGAGTGCCCGATCTCCAGCAGCCGGTGGTGCAGATGCCCGCGGTCGGCGGCGAACGGCGACTGGCCGTTCCAGGTGCGCCGCACGATCGCCAGCACCAGGTCGGCGGCCGGGATGGCGATCAGCGTCAGCGGCAGCAGCAGCGGGATGTACACCGGCACCATCGCGTGCACCGCCTCGCGCACCGAACCCGCGTTGCTGGTGATCACGTCCGGGTCCACCTGGCCGGTGATCGAGATCGCGGAGGCGGCCATCACCAGGCCGATCAGCATGGAGCCCGAGTCCCCCATGAAGATCCGCGCCGGATGGATGTTGTGCGGCAGGAAGCCCATGCAGATGCCGATGAGGATGGCACTGAACAGGGTCGCCGGAGCGGCGTTCTCCACCCCGTACCCGAACCACAGCCGGTAGGCGTACATGAAGAACGCGATCGCCGCGATGCCCACCATGCCCGCGGCCAAACCATCAAGCCCGTCAACGAAGTTGACGGCGTTGATGGTGATGACGACCAGCGCCACCGTCAGCAGCGTGGACTGCATCGGGCTGAGCGACACCGGGCCGATGCCGGGCACCGGCAGGTAGAGGATCGTCAGCCCCTGCATCACCATCACGCCCGCGGCGATCATCTGGCCGCCGAGCTTGATCAGCGCGTCCACGCCCCACTTGTCGTCCAGCACACCGAGCAGCCAGATCAGCCCGGCGCCCGACAGCAGTGCGCGCGGCTCGTTGGAGAGGTTGAACACATCGCCGAGATTGGGCAGCGACGACGCCACCAGCAGCCCCGCGCACAACCCGCCGAACAGCGCGATGCCCCCGAGCCGCGGCGTCGGCTCCCGGTGCACGTCACGTGCCCGGATCTCCGGCATCGCGCCCGCGGCAATGGCGAACTTCCGCACCGGCCCGGTCAGCAGATACGTGACCGCCGCTGCGACGCAGAGTGTCAGGAGGTATTCGCGCACAGCGTCACACCTTATTCGCCTCCGAGCCGGGAGCGTGAACAAAGATGAGGACACACAGGAACCCCGAACGGTTCCACAGCGTCTTCACATTGATCACAGTGGTGATCGGCTGTCGCATCACAACCGGGTGTACGGCGGGAACGCGGCAGCCAGTTCGGCGGCCTCCCCCGCCACTCCCTCCTCTCCGCGCAGCGCCCGCCCCAGCAGTTTCGCGATCCGTTCCATCTCGGACTCGCGCATGCCCTGGGTGGTCACCGCCGCTGTGCCCAGCCGTATCCCGGAGACCGAACCGGCCGGGGCCGGGTCGGACGGCAGGGCACACTTGTCCAGCGAGATCCGGGCCGCCGCGCACCGCCCACGGGCTACCAGGCCGGTCAGCCCGAGCGCGGAGACGTCGACGGTGATCAGGTGGGTGTCGGTGCCGCCGGTCTGCGGGATCAGCTCCTGCGCGCCGAGCGCCGCCGCGAGCACCTGGGCGTTGGCGACCACCTGGTGCGCGTAGCCCGCGAAGGCGGGCGTGGCGGCCTCGCCGAGGGCGACCGCGGTGGCCGCCACGGTGTGCATCTGCGGGCCGCCCTGGGTGAACGGGAAGACCGCGCGGTCGACGCGGTCGGCCAGCTCCGAGCCGCACAGGATGATGCCGCCGCGCGGGCCGCGCAGCGTCTTGTGCGTGGTGGCGCACACCACGTCGGCGTACGGAACCGGGCTGGGCGCGGCGCCGCCCGCCACCAGGCCCAGGGTGTGCGCGGCGTCCACGATCAGGTAGGCGCCCACCTCGTCGGCGATCTCCCGGAACGCCGCGTAGTCGATGTGCCGGGGGTACGAGGTGGAGCCCGCCACGATCGCCTTGGGACGGCGGGCGTGCGCCAGGTCGCGCAGCTGCCGGTAGTCGATCAGCCCGGTTCCGGGGTCCACCCCGTACCCGGTGAAGTCGAACCACCGGCCGGAGAAGTTCGCCGGGCTGCCGTGCGTGAGGTGGCCGCCGTGCGGCAGCGACATCGCCAGTACGGCGTCACCGGGCACCAGAAGGGCCGCGTACGCCGCCAGTACGGCCGAGGAGCCGGAGTAGGGCTGGACATTGGCGTGCGCGCAGCCGAACAGCGCACAGGCCCGTTCGATGGCCATCCGCTCGGCGAGGTCCACCAGTTCGCAGCCGCCGTGGTGGCGGTGGCCCGGGTAGCCCTCGGCGTACTTGTTGGCGAGCGGGGAGCCGAGTACCGCGAGCACCGCGGGTGAGGCGAAGTTCTCGGCGGCGATCAGCTGGAGTCCGGCGGTCTGGCGCTCGTACTCGGCGAGCAGGACGCCCGCCAGCTCCGGGTCCTGGCGGCGCAGTACGTCGAAGTCCGCTGCGTGCGCGGCGGCGTACGGCGCCGTGTGGGCGTCCGTCTCGGGGCTGGTGCCGGCAACCGCCATGGATCCACGATAGGCGCGCCACCGCGGTGGCGCGCCTTGACCGTTAGGTCCGGGCTGCGGGGATTTTCCGCGGAGCGGGCCCCGATCCCCGACGGCCCTCAGCTCACCCGTGACGGGACGCCGGTGAGGGCCGTCACGACCGGGTCCAGGGCGGAGTGGATCTCCGCGCCGATGTGGCGGAAGACGGTGACCGGCGCGCCGTACGGGTCGTAGACCTCGTCGTCCTCCGCGTTGGGCGCCTGGAGCCAGCCGCGCAGCGCCGCCGCCGCGCGGACCAGCGCGCGGGCGCGGTCGATCACGCAGCCGTCCGGCAGCGTCGCCGGGTCTATCGCCCGGACCAGCCGGGTGAACTCCTTGAGCGTGAAGGTGCGCAGGCCCGCCGCGTGGCCCATGGACACCACCTGGGCGCGGTGGTCGCGGGTGGCGGTGAGCACCAGGTCGGCCTCGATGACGTGGTCGTCGACGAGTTCCCGGCCGCGGAAGCCGTCCGGGTCCGCGCCGTACTCGCTCAGCACGGTGGCCGCGTGCGTCTCCATGGGCGCGCCGACATGGCCCCAGGTGCCCGCGCTGCGCAGCGCGATCTGGGACGCGCCGTCGCCCAGCCTGCGGTCGAGCTCCAGCCGGGTCAGCCGCTCGGCCATCGGCGACCGGCAGACGCTTCCGGTGCACACGTACAGCACGCGGAAACGGTCCTCCGCGTCAGTGCCGCCCGTTATGCCCCGCTCGTCAGGGCGGGTCAGCACCATGGGTCCGCCCCGCCGCGGTAACAGCTGCTGGTGCCGCTCACGCCGACTCCTCCAGCTCGGGTACGACCTCGCGCAGCTGCGCGGCGCTGAGCGCACCGGCCCGCAGCAGCACCGGTACCTTGCCGGTGACGTCCACGATCGAGGACGGCACGGCGTCCGGGGTCGGGCCGCCGTCGAGGTAGACGGAGACCGAGTCGCCGAGCATGTTCTGGGCGGCATCGCAGGTCTGCGGGGACGGCTGTCCGGTCAGGTTGGCGCTGGAGACGGCCATCGGCCCGGTCTCGGTGAGCAGTTCGATGGCGACCGGGTGCAGCGGCATCCGGATCGCGACCGTGCCACGGGTGTCACCGAGGTCCCACTGGAGCGACGGCTGGTGGCGGGCGACCAGGGTCAGCGCACCCGGCCAGAACGCGTCCACCAGCTCCCACGCCAGCTCGGAGAAGTCGGTGACCAGGCCGTGCAGCGTGTTCGGGGAGCCGACCAGCACCGGCGAGGGCATGTTGCGGCCCCGGCCCTTGGCCTGCAGCAGGTCGCCGACCGCCTCGCCGTTGAAGGCGTCCGCGCCGATGCCGTACACGGTGTCGGTGGGCAGCACCACGAGCTCACCGCGGCGCACCGCCGAGGCGGCCTCACGCAGCCCGGTGGCGCGGTCGGACGCGTCGGAGCAGTCGTAACGCCGAGCCATTAGCTGTCCTCCATCTGATGGACCTGGGGGTTGTACGGGGGTTCCGGGTTCACGACGTCGCCCTGCGGGCGGTGGTACTGCGATCTTCCGGAGGACAACCCCCGGAACCCCGGCCTTCGAGGGCGGGGTGATCCAGCGTGGTCATGGCGTCGCCTTACGGGCGGTCGTGAATCTCGGGCGGTTGTTCAGGTCGCGGTGGTCGGCCGCGTCGGCCCAGCCGGTCTCCTCGTTGAAGATCCAGGGGACCTGGTGGCCCTGGGTGTCGGCGTGTTCCACCACCACGACACCGCCGGGCCGCAGCAGCCGGTGCGCGGTGCGCTCCAGGCCGCGGATGGTGTCCAGACCGTCCTCGCCGGAGAAGAGGGCGAGCTGCGGATCATGGTCCCTGGCCTCGGGCGCCACGTACTCCCACTCGGTCAGCGGGATGTACGGCGGGTTGCTGATCACCAGGTCGAACTGGCCGTTCAACTCGGGCAGCGCGGACAGCGCGTCCCCCTGGTGCAGCGTCACCCGGGAGCCCTCGACGTTCTTGCGCGTCCAGTGCAGCGCGCCCTCGTCCAGCTCCACCGCGTGCACCCGGGACCGCGGCACCTCCTGCGCCAGCGCCAGCGCGATCGCGCCGGAGCCGGTGCACAGGTCGACGATGAGCGGCTCGGCGACGTCCATCGCCCGTACCGCGTCTATCGCCCAGCCGACCACCGACTCGGTCTCCGGCCGGGGCACGAACACCCCTGGCCCGACCTGGAGTTCCAGGTACCGGAAGAAGGCGCGGCCGGTGATGTGCTGGAGCGGCTCGCGGTTCTCCCGCCGGGCGACCGCCTCCCAGTACCGGGCGTCGAAGTCGGCGTCGGCGACGTTGTGCAGCTCACCGCGCTTGACCCCGTGCACGTACGCGGCCAGTTCCTCCGCGTCGAAACGGGGTGAGGGCACACCGGCATCGGCCAACCGCTGGGTGGCCTGGGCCACCTCCGCGAGCAGCAGGTTCACGCGCGATCCGTCCTTCTCGGTGAGCCGTTTTGGGCGGCCTTACTGTGCCGCGGCCAGCTTCGCCGCGGCGTCGGCGTCGACGCACGCCTGGATGACGGCGTCGAGGTCCCCGTCGAGTACCTGGTCCAAGTTGTACGCCTTGAAGCCCACCCGGTGGTCCGAGATCCGGTTCTCGGGGAAGTTGTACGTCCGGATCCGCTCCGAGCGGTCCACGGTGCGGACCTGGCTGCGGCGCGCGTCCGACGCCTCCCGCTCGGCCTCCTCCTGGGCGGCGGCCAGCAGCCGGGAACGCAGGATGCGCATCGCCTGCTCCTTGTTCTGGAGCTGGCTCTTCTCGTTCTGGCAGGAGACCACGATGCCGGTGGGCAGGTGGGTGATGCGCACCGCGGAGTCGGTGGTGTTCACCGACTGGCCGCCGGGGCCCGACGAGCGGTAGACGTCGATACGCAGGTCGTTGGTGCTGATCTCCACCTCGACCTCCTCGGCCTCCGGGGTGACCAGCACGCCCGCGGCCGAGGTGTGGATCCGGCCCTGGGACTCGGTGGCGGGCACCCGCTGTACCCGGTGCACCCCGCCCTCGTACTTCAGCCGGGCCCAGACGCCCTGGCCGGGCTCGCTGTTGCCCCTGGCCTTGACCGCGACCTGTACGTCCTTGTAGCCGCCGAGGTCGGACTCGTTGGAGTCCAGGATCTCGGTCTTCCAGCCGACCCGCTCGGCGTACCGCAGGTACATCCGCAGCAGGTCTCCGGCGAACAGCGCGGACTCCTCGCCGCCCTCGCCCGCCTTGACCTCAAGGATCACGTCCTTGTCGTCGCTGGGGTCACGCGGCACCAGCAGCAGTCGCAGCCGGTCGGTGAGCCCCTCGCGGTGCTGCTCCAACTGCTTGACCTCAGCGGCGAACTCCGGGTCGGCCTGGCCGAGTTCACGGGCGGTCTCGATGTCGTCGCCCGCCTGCTTCCACTCCCGGTACGTGCCGACTATGGGGGTCAGCTCGGCGTAACGCTTGTTGAGCCTGCGCGCCTCGGCCTGGTCGGCGTGGACCGCCGGGTCGGCAAGCCGCTTCTCGAGGTCGGCGTGCTCGCCGATCAGTTCCTCGACCGCCTCGAACATCTTCGGTTCCCTTGTTACGTACGGGATTGGGGACGAACGCCAAAAAGCCGGTCCGGCCGCCCCCGAGCAGGGGCGACCGAGGACCGGCGTACGGACCCGCTACTTCTTGGCGGAACCGGCGTTCTTGCCGAAGCGGGCCTCGAAGCGGGCGACGCGACCGCCGGTGTCGAGGATCTTCTGCTTGCCGGTGTAGAAGGGGTGGCACTCGGAGCACACGTCGGCACGGATGGTGCCGTCGGCGACGGTGCTACGGGTGGTGAACGACGCGCCACAGGTGCAGCTGACCTGGGTCTCGACGTACTCCGGGTGAATCTCGCGCTTCAAGGGATCTCCTAGGTTCGGGAGGGCACCGGGTCGCACCGCGGGATTGCGGGACGTGAACCGGGGCCGACGTACCAGTCTGCCAGCACTGGCCCGTACTCCCAAAACCGGGAGCCCGGACCACCTATTCCCGGCCGGGATCCGGGAGCGGGGCACCGGACGAAACGCCTACTTCACCCAGCCGCGCGCCAGTGCCTCGTCCCCGGCGGAGCCCTGCTTGGCCTGCGCCGGGACCGGGCGGTCCGCCCGGAGCGCCGACCAGACGAGTTCGGACTTGCCGTCCATGGGGACGACCCGGTTCGGGTCGGTCTGGTCGTACTGGACCGGCATGGTCACCATGTCCAGATCGCCGGACCCGATGTCCTTCAGGCTCGACGCGAAGCCCACCAGCGCGTTGACCGACGCCAGCTCGGAGTCGGTGGTGAGCGCCTTGGTCGCGGTGTCCGCGGTGTCGTACAGCTTGGCCGGGTTGGTCAGCAGCCCCACGCTGTGCGCCTGGCCCAGCAGCGCCTTGACGAACGCCTGCTGCAGCTGGATGCGGCCCAGGTCGCTGCCGTCCCCCACACCGTGCCGGGTGCGGACCAGGCCCAGCGCCTGCTCGCCGTCGAGGTTGTGGGTGCCGGCCGGCAGGTCGAGGTGGCTGTCCTTGTCGTTGATCGGCTTGGTGGTGGTGACCGGCACCCCGCCCATCGCGTTGATCAGGTTCTTGAAGCCGGTGAAGTCCACCTCGATGTAGTGGTCCATGCGGATCCCGGTCATCGACTCGACCGTCTTGACCGCGCAGGCCGGACCGCCGACCGAGTACGCGTCGTTGAACATGTCGCTGGGCGAGGCGGGCACCGTGGTCCCGTCGGACTTGGTGCAGGCCGGGCGGTGGACGAGGGTGTCCCGCGGAATGCTCACCACCGTGGCCTTGCGGTGGCCGTTGTACAGGTGGACGATCATCGCGGTGTCGGACCGGGCACCGCCCTCGTCCCGGCCGTACTGGCCGTTCTTGCCGGCCCGTGAGTCGGAGCCGAGCACGAGGATGTCCATCGAGCCGTTGTCGATGTTCTTCGGGCGGTCCTTGCCCAGCTGGGCGTTGATGTCGACGCCGGTGATGTTGCCGTTCAGCCTGAGGTAGGCGTACCCGAGGCCCACGCCGCCGAGGACCACGGCCCCGGCGAGCGCCCAGGCGGTGATCCGCAGCGCCCTGCGGCGCGGCTTGCGGCGACGGCCCGGGCCGCGCAGTATGCGGCCGGTCGTCGGCTTGTCGTTCATCTGTCCTCGCTTCTTCCTCCGGCTACCCCCAATCGCCACGCGAATGCCGTCGTAACGGACCATTCCGGGGTGTCAGACGTCTGCTCGCTCCGCGCCAGTTCCAGTCCCTGAAGTGGCGAACGTCTCGTATGCCTGCCTTGCACCGGCACACAGCGAGGGCAGAAGGAGGGCAGAGGAAAAGGGGCCGCCCCCGTCACCGAAGTGAGGGGGGCGGCCCCGGCGGCACAACTCGCCTGTCAGTCGCCGCCGTTGCCCGGCGTCGTCTTGGCGATCTGCATCAGGAACTCGGCGTTGGACTTGGTCTGCTTCATCTTGTCCAGCAGCAGCTCGATCGCCTGCTGCGAGTCCAGCGCGTGCAGCACCCGGCGCAGCTTCCACACGATGCTGAGCTCCTCCGGCGCCAGCAGGATCTCCTCCTTGCGGGTGCCGGACGGGTCGACGTCCACCGCGGGGAAGATCCGCTTGTCGGCGAGCTTGCGGTCCAGCCGCAGCTCCATGTTTCCGGTGCCCTTGAACTCCTCGAAGATCACCTCGTCCATCCGCGAACCGGTCTCGACCAGCGCGGTGGCCAGGATGGTCAGCGAACCGCCGTCCTCGATGTTGCGCGCGGCACCGAAGAACTTCTTCGGCGGGTACAGCGCGGTGGAGTCCACACCACCGGACAGGATGCGGCCGGAGGCGGGCGCGGCCAGGTTGTACGCCCGGCCCAGACGGGTGATGGAGTCCAGCAGCACGACCACGTCGTGGCCCAGCTCCACCAGGCGCTTGGCACGCTCGATGGCCAGCTCCGCGACCGTGGTGTGGTCCTCGGCCGGGCGGTCGAAGGTCGAGGAGATGACCTCGCCCTTGACCGACCGCTGCATGTCGGTGACCTCTTCCGGACGCTCGTCGACCAGGACGACCATCAGGTGGCACTCGGGGTTGTTGTGGGTGATCGCGTTGGCGATCGCCTGCATGATCATGGTCTTGCCGGTCTTCGGCGGGGCCACGATCAGACCGCGCTGGCCCTTGCCGATCGGCGCGACCAGGTCGATGATCCGCGGGGTCAGCTGGTTCGGCTCGTTCTCCAGCCGCAGCCGCTCCTGCGGGTACAGCGGGGTGAGCTTGCCGAACTCCGGCCGCCCCCGGCCGGTTTCGGGCGCCATGCCGTTCACGGAGTCGAGCCGGACGAGGGCGTTGAACTTCTCCCGCCGCTCGCCGTCCTTCGGCTGCCGCACCGCACCGGTGACGTGGTCGCCCTTGCGCAGGCCGTTCTTGCGGACCTGGGCCAGCGAGACGTACACGTCGTTCGGGCCCGGCAGGTAGCCGGAGGTGCGGATGAACGCGTAGTTGTCCAGGATGTCGAGGATGCCGGCGACCGGGATCAGCACGTCGTCCTCGGCCAGCTGCGGCTCGCCCGCGAATTCGTCCCGGCCCCGGCGGCCGCGACGGTCGCGGTACCGGCCCCGGCGACCACGGCGGCCGCCCTCGAAGTCGTCGTCGCCCTGACCCTGGCGGTCCTGGCGGTCCTGGCGCTCCTGGCGGTCGCCCTGACCGGCGGCGCCCTCCTCGCCCCGGCGGCGGTCCCGCTGGCGGTCCCGGCGGCCCTCGCGGTCACCGCGCTCGCCGCGCTCCTGGCGGTCGCCCTTCTGGCGGTCCCGGCGGCCCTCGCGGTCGCCCTGGCCCTGTTCGGCGGCCTCGCCCTTGCCCTGCTCGGCGGGCGCGGCCTTGGGCTCGACGGTGGCGGTGGCCGTGGCGGCGGACTGCTCGGCGGCCTTCGGCTCGGCCTTCTCGGCGACGGCCTTGTCGGCGGCGGTACGGCGGCCGCGGCGCTCGGCGGCGGGCTTCTCACCGGCGGGCTGGCCCGGAATGTCGATCTGCTGCTGGCCCTCGGCGGGCGCGGCCTTGGGCTCGGCGGCGGCCTCACCGGTGCGCGTCCGCGAGGTGGTGCGGCGCTTGGGCTTCTCGGCGGCGGGCGCGGCGGCGGTCGAGCCGCCGCCCGCCTGCCGCTCCTTGATGACCTCGATCAACTGGCCCTTGCGCATCCGCGCGGTGCCCTTGATTCCGAGTGCCGAGGCCACCTGCTGGAGCTCAGCGAGGACCATGCCCTCAAGGCCGGTGCCAGACCGGCGACGCCTGGTGGCGGTACCGCTGGCAGGCGCGGCGGCATCGGATGCGGCGGCAGCGCTGTCTGCGCGCATCAGATCGGTGGTGTCGCTCACGAAGGGTCCTTCCCTGGAGCGGGCGTCGGCCTGATCGGCTCGGCGACCGGTTGTGCTGTCCGGATTCCGGGCTTTCGTTGCGGTGCCCGGATCCGGGGCGGTGGTCCGCCTGATGGCGGGAGAAATAACTGCGTGGTGGTTTCGGTGCGACGAGGTCACACGAAGATGGCCGATCCTTCGCACCTAACTCCGGAGCGTGCTCGGCACTGCAAAGGCAGGCTGCTCAGGCAGTGTGGGAGGCTCCCGGAAGAATGGCGATCCCGCGACGGAACACCCCGATACGGGACACACAGCACCGCGGCACCATACACATGCATGGTCCGTCGAGTGCAGACTTGAGGTTAACACTACCTGATCCAACAAATATTCCCCCTCTCCGCGCCCGGCAATCGTGCTTCGGGACTGTGCCGGTCGTACCGCCGGTGCGGCGGGTACGGGGCGCGGTGCTGCCGCGCGCAGTTCTTCCCTTGTCGCCCATTGGCTCAAACCCCCGCCTCGTCCCCCGGGTCATTGGACGGCCGCTCCCGAGGCGTCCGTACCCGCACTGGCCAACGGGAGCACACAGGCCCCCGAAGCATCCATCGTCAGCCGGTTGGCCGCCCAGCCCGCTCCGGCCACCGCGGCCACCTTGTCCGCCGTAGCGTCCTCCGCCAGTGCCAGTACGGTGGGCCCGGCACCGGAGATGACGGCCGGTACGCCATCCGCGCGCAACCGGTTGACCAGCGCGACGCTCTCCGGCATCGCCGGTTCCCGGTACTCCTGGTGCAGCCGGTCCTCGGTGGCCGCCAGCAGCAGTTCCGGGCGCCGGGTCAGCGCCTCCACCAGCAGCGCGGCGCGCCCGGCGTTGACCGCCGCGTCCACGTGCGGAACGGTGCGCGGCAGCAGTCCCCGCGCGGTCTCGGTGAGCACCGGCTTGGCCGGTACGAAGACCACCGGGACGACGGACGGCGCCGGGTCCATCCGGATCGCTCTGGCCGCCCCGGACTCGGTCCAGGCCAGAGTGAATCCGCCGAGCAGACAGGCCGCCACGTTGTCCGGGTGGCCCTCGATCTCCGTGGCCAGTTCCAGCATCGCCGTGTCGTCCAGCCGCTCGGGCCCGCCTATCGTCACCGCGCGGGCGGCCATGATGCCCGCGCAGATGGCGGCGGACGACGAGCCCAGGCCGCGGCCGTGCGGAATGCGGTTGGCGCACACCACCTCAAGGCCCCGCGGCTGTCCGCCGAGCAGGTCGAAGGTGGTACGCAGGGACCGTACGACCAGGTGCCGCTCGTCGCGGCTGAGGGTGTCGGCGCCTTCCCCCGCGATGTCGACGTGCAGCCCGCAGTCGGCGACCCGGACCACGACGTCGTCGTACAGTCCCAGGGCCAGACCGAGGGCGTCGAAGCCCGGTCCGAGGTTGGCGCTGGTCGCGGGGGTGCGCACTCGGACGGCGGCTGCGCGGAAGGCTGGACCGGCCATCGGTCGAAGAGTCTCCTTGTGTGGCAAGTGCAGTGCTGCCTCGGGGCCTTGGCGTCATCGGCCGATGGCAACGCGAGGGCTTGTCCGTCGCCCGGAGGCGAACGGTGGCGACACGGGCCAATGCCAATGGCATGGGCCGGAGCGGCACACGACGGCGCCGATAGGTGCCAGCCTATCGAAGGAAGGTTCTGCTGCGACATAGGGCGCACACACGGCGCGCGATGCGTGTCGCACGCCGTGCCATGCGCTCCCCGCAGGTCGGGCGGTCCTTCAACGGGCCGCGGTGATCGCGGCCGCTGTCAGATGCCGCGACACCGCCGGTCCACACCATCGTGGTCGCTCACCGTCGCGGCGGCCTTCCTCCGGGGCAAGCCCCCACGGTCCTGGGAGGAGGCTTACGCCAACCCCAGCCGCTCGGCCGCCGCGTCGGCGTCCACCGGAACGGTGATCGGCTGCGGTGCGCCGGCGACCGCCCAGTCCGGGTCCTTCAGGCCGTTTCCGGTCACCGTGCAGACGATCCGCTGGCCCGGGTCGACCCTGCCCTCCTCCGCGGCCTTGAGCAGACCGGCCACCGAGGCGGCCGAGGCAGGTTCCACGAAGACGCCCTCACGCGAGGCCAACAGCCGGTAGGCCGACAGGATTTGGCGGTCCGTCACAGCTTCGATCAGGCCGCCGGACTCGTCCCTGGCCGCCTCCGCGAACTTCCAGGAGGCGGGGTTGCCGATCCGGATCGCGGTGGCGATGGTCTGCGGGTTGCGCACCGGGGCACCGGTGACGATCGGCGCGGAACCGGCCGCCTGGAATCCCCACATCCGGGGCGTACGGGTGGCCATGCCGTCGGCCGCGTACTCCCGGTAGCCCTTCCAGTAGGCGGTGATGTTGCCCGCGTTGCCCACCGGGAGCACATGGATGTCGGGCGCGTCGCCGAGGGCGTCCACGATCTCGAACGCGGCGGTCTTCTGCCCCTCGATGCGCACCGGGTTGACCGAATTCACCAGCGCCACCGGGTACTTCTCGGACAGTCCGCGGGCGAGATCCAGACAGTCGTCGAAGTTACCGTCGACCTGGAGGATCCGCGAGCCGTGCACCAGCGCCTGGCCCATCTTGCCGAGCGCGATCTTCCCCTGCGGGACCAGCACCGCGCAGACCATCCCAGCCCGTACCGCGTAAGCCGCCGCGGACGCCGAGGTGTTGCCGGTGGACGCGCAGATCACCGCCTGGGCACCGGCCTCCTTGGCCTTGGAGATGGCCATGGTCATGCCGCGGTCCTTGAACGAACCGGTGGGGTTGGCCCCCTCGACCTTCAAGTAGACGTCACAGCCGGTGCGGTCGGAGAGCAGCTGCGCGGGAACGAGCGGGGTGCCACCCTCCAGCAGCGTGACCACGGGAGTCTCGGCGGTCACCGGGAGCCGGTCCCGGTACTCCTCGATGATGCCGCGCCACTGGTGGGTGCCGGACATTCGTGGCCGATCGACAACTGCGTTCATCTCGGATTACTCCCCTTCCACACGCATGATGCTCGCGACGCCCCGTACGGTGTCGAGTTTCCGCAGGGCCTCGACGGTCGCCGACAGGGCGGCGTCGGGCGCGCGGTGGGTGACGACGACGAGCGACGCCTCGCCGCCCGCCCCTCGCCCGCCGCCCTCGAACGAGGCGCCTTCGGCGCCGCTGTGACGTTCCTTGGCCTGCTGGCGGACCGTGTCGATGGACACGTCGTGCTCCGCGAAGACCGTGGCGACCTGGGCGAGTACGCCGGGTTTGTCGGCCACGTCCAGGCTGATGTGGTAGCGCGTGACCACCTCGCCCATCGGGCTCACCGGCAGCTGGGTGTACGCGGACTCGCCCACGCCGGTGGTGGTCGCCAGCTTGTTGCGGCAGGCCGCCACCAGGTCGCCGAGGACCGCGGAGGCGGTCGGCGCGCCGCCCGCGCCGGGCCCGTAGAACATCAACTGCCCGGCCGCGTCGGCCTCCACGAAGACCGCGTTGTACGCCTCGCGGACGCTGGCCAGCGGGTGGCTGAGCGGGATCATCGCCGGGTGGACGCGCGCCGTCACCGACCTGCCGTCCGCGCTGCGCTCGCAGATCGCCAGCAGCTTGACCGTGCAGCCCATCCGCTTGGCCGATGCGATGTCGGCGGCGGTGACCTCGGTGAGGCCCTCGCGGTGCACGTCGTCGATGGTGACGCGGGTGTGGAAGGCGATCCCGGCCAGGATCGCGGCCTTGGCGGCGGCGTCGAACCCCTCGACGTCGGCGGTCGGGTCGGCCTCCGCGTAACCCAGCGCGGTGGCCTCGTCCAGCGCCTCGGAGTACCCGGCGCCGGTGCTGTCCATCCGGTCGAGGATGAAGTTGGTGGTGCCGTTGACGATGCCCAGCACCCGGTTGACCTTGTCACCGGCGAGCGACTCGCGCAGCGGCCGGATCAGCGGGATGGCACCGGCCACCGCGGCCTCGTAGTACAGGTCCACGCCGTGCTCCACGGCGGCGGCGTGCAGCGTGGCGCCGTCGGCGGCGAGCAGCGCCTTGTTGGCGGAGACCACGCTGGCTCCGTGCTCGAACGCGGTGGTGATCAGGGTGCGCACCGGCTCGATGCCGCCGATGACCTCCACCACCACGTCGATGTCGCCGCGTTTGACCAGGGCGGTGGCGTCGGTGGTGATCAGCTCGGCGGGTACGCCCTTGCGTACCCGGTCCGGTCGGCGCACCGCGATTCCGGCCAGCTCCACCGGGGCGCCGATCCGGGCCGTGAGGTCGTCCGCGTGCGTCGTCATGATGCGCGCCACCTCTGAGCCGACCACTCCACAGCCCAGCAGCGCCACCTTCAGCGGACGCGTACGCATCATCCGACCTCGTCTCTCAGCAATTCCTTGAACAACTTTTTGAGTTTAAGCTGCAACCAGTCCTGTCAGTCTCGCCGACCGGACGGAGGATTCCCTCCCCCGTCCAGCATCCGAGACCAAGATCTTGCTAGCCGATATCGAGCCGCAGAAGATCCTCCTCCGTCTCCCGCCGCACGATCACCCGCGCCTGCCCGTCCTTGACCACCACGACCGGGGGGCGCAGCGCGTGGTTGTAGTTGCTGGCCATGGAACGGCAGTACGCGCCCGTGGCGGGCACCGCCAGCAGATCGCCCGGCGCCAGGTCCGAGGGCAAGAACGCGTCCCGCACCACGATGTCACCGGACTCACAGTGCTTTCCGACCACCCGGGTGAGCATCGGCGCCGCGTCGGAGGAACGGGAGACCAACGCCACGCTGTACTCGGCGTCGTAGAGCGCGGTGCGGATGTTGTCCGACATACCGCCGTCAACGCTGACGTAGGTACGCAGACCCTCCAGCGGCTTGATGGTGCCGACCTCGTACAGCGTGAACGCCGTCGGGCCGACGATCGCCCGGCCGGGCTCAACCGACAGCCGCGGCACGGAAAGCCCGGCCGCCGCGCACTCCCGGGTGACGATCTCGGCCAGCGCCTTGGCGATCTCGTGCGGCTCGCGCGGGTCGTCCTCCGAGGTGTAGGCGATGCCCAGACCGCCGCCGAGGTCGATCTCCGGCAGCTCCACACCGTGCTCGTCCCGCACCTGCTTCAGCAGCCCGACCACGCGGTGCGCGGCCACCTCGAACCCCGAGGTGTCGAAGATCTGCGATCCGATGTGCGAGTGGATGCCGATGAGTTCGAGGCTGTCCAGCATCAGCGTCCGGCGCACCGCCTCGGCAGCCTGGCCGTCGGCCAGCGCCACGCCGAACTTCTGGTCCTCGTGGGCGGTGGCGATGAACTCGTGGGTGTGCGCCTCGACGCCGACGGTCACCCGGATCTGCACCCGCTGCCGCTTGCCGAGCCGCTCGGCGATCCCGGCGACCCGGACGATCTCCTGGAACGAGTCGAGCACTATCCGCCCGACGCCCGCCTCGACCGCCCGCTCGATCTCCCGGACGCTCTTGTTGTTGCCGTGCAGCGCGATCCGCTCGGCGGGCATACCGGCCGACAGCGCGGTGGCCAACTCCCCCTCGGAGCAGACGTCGAGGTTGAGCCCCTCCTCGTGCAGCCAGCGCACCACCGCGCGGGAGAGGAAGGCCTTGCCCGCGTAGAAGACGTCGGCGTCCGGGCCGAACGCCTCCCGCCAGGCGCGGCAGCGGCCCCGGAAGTCGTCCTCGTCGAGAACGTACGCCGGAGTGCCGAACTCCGCGGCCAGCGACCGGACATCGATCCCGCCCACCTCGACCGCGCCGTCGGCGTTGCGGGTGACGGTACGGGACCAGACCTTCGGGTCGAGCGCGTTGAGGTCGGTGGGCGGCGCGGTGTAGTGGCCCTCGGGCAGAACGTCGGCGTAGCGGGGCCCAGCGGGGTGTGCGGAACGAGACATGGTGCTCTGAAACTCCTCAGAGGTGTTCGGGCGCGGAGATGCCGAGCAGGGTCAGGCCGCCCGCGAGCACCGTCCCGGCCGCTTCGGCGAGCGACAGCCGGGCCCGGTGGGCGGCCGAGGGTTTCTCGTCACCGCGGGGCAGATGCGGACACATGTCATGGCAGACGAAGAAGGCGTCGGCCGTCAGCTCCAGGTGCCGGGCGACCCGGTCCGGGGAGCGGTGCCGGGCGGCGGCCTCCACGATGCGCGGGAAGTCGGCGATCACACCGAGCAGCCGGTGCTCCGCCGGATGGCCGTAGCGGCCGTCGGGATCCGGCGCGATGCCCAGGTCCCGGGCGTTGCGCAGCAGGGCACGGGTACGGGCATGGGCGTACTGGACGCGGAAGAGGGGGTTCGACTCCCGCTGGGCGAGGAGTTCGGCGGGGTCGAGCCGGGGGGTGTCGCCGGGGGGCGGGCGCAGCAGGGCCCAGCGGGCGGCGTCGGGAGTCAGGGCCGAGAGGCGTTCGGCGCGGGCACCGGGGTCGGCGGCGGGGTGCTCATGCCCCGAGCGTGCTGGCCGTACCCGTACCGTCTCCGGTGGCCCCTCCTGCGCCCCGCACGCCCGCAGCAGCCGGTTGCCCGCCTCGGCGACGGCTGCGGCACGCGGTTCGCCGTCGTGTGTGAGGGTGACGCGGGTACCGGCCAACGAGCTGTTGTGGCCGTAGGCCGCGCCCCGCGCCAGCACCTCCCGTACCAGTCCGGCGTGCGCGGCGGCTTCGAGCGTGATGTTCAGGAACCCCGGATCGGCGATCTCCACCCGGGCGATCCCGGGGCAGCGGGCGAGCCGCCCGGCCAGGATCTCCGCGACCTGCCGCGGCTGCCGCCCCGCCGCCCTGGCGAGCCGCAGCGCGACGTTGGTCGCGTAGTCCCCCTGCCGCGGTCCGCGCGGGCGCTCCACGACGACCCGCTCGGGCACGGCCACCCGCAGCTCATCAGCCTCCACGGCATGGCGGACCGTACTCAGCACGGTCCGGGAGAGCTCGGCGGGGGTCACAAGGAAAGCGTAGGCGAGAAGGGGGGTGGTCCCGCGAATGGGTTTCACGTACTGGGCGGTCGCCTACGAGCACCGCGGGCTGGACGCCGGAAGCCCCTCCGACTGCTCGGGATCGGCCGCGGGACCGGCGTGCATCAGCCGCCGTACCATCCGCACCAGCTCCGCGGGCTCGAACGGCTTGGCGAGGAAAGCATCCACCGCGGCCCGCTCCCCGTCCTCGACCTCCGGCCGACTGCACGCGCTGACGATCGCGATCCGCAGATGCCGGGTACGCGGGTCGGCCCGCAACCGGGCGGCGGCCCGCAGCCCGTCCATCCGCGGCATGACGACGTCCAGGGTGACCACGTCGGGCCGCACCTGGTGCACGATGTCCAGGCACTCCGCACCATCAGCCGCGGTCACGACCTCGAAACCCTCCAGTTCGAGGTTGACCCTGATCAGCTGTCGGATGACCTTGTTGTCGTCGACGACAAGAACCCGCCCGGACGCGCCCTGCACATCTGAAGCCTAGGCGCGCACCACCGGTTGCGTCCGCGTTTTACCCACTTCTTCCCCGTGCGAGGGAGCTTTCCGCAACGCACGGACGCACCCCCGAACCATGCGGTACCCCCCACAAAAACCCTGTACACACCCACCCTCCAGAAGCTGGTAGGGTTCTACCCGTCGCCGCCACAAGGCCGACAAGCCCCCGTAGCTCAGGGGATAGAGCAACGGCCTCCGGAGCCGTGTGCGCAGGTTCGAATCCTGCCGGGGGCACCTTGATCCAGGTGCCGAAAGACCCCGCGCCCAGCGAGAACGCTGGTGGCGGGGTCTTTGTGCTTGCGGTGCCATGACGGTGATCACGTACGCGGGTCAGCGTGGCGTTTCGAGGAGGGGAAGCGTGGTGGCCGAGCGGCGCGTGGCATGCGGGTTGTCCCTCGTCGCCGCCGCGGGGATGTTGGCCGGGTGTGGCCACGCGCCGGGCGCGCCTCGGGTGGCGCCGTCGGTGTACTCCACGCCGAACGGGGCCGAGCCGGTCGTTCCGCCGGTGCGGGTTGATCCGTCGGGGCGCGTGCTGCGTCTGCGGATTGCCGGTGGTGGCTGTTCGGTCGTTTCGGCCGCGGCTGAGGAGACGGCCACCGTGGTGCGGGTGACGGCTCGCAGGGTTGAGCACGACCCGCCACCAGGTGGCGCCTGCGCCGCAGACGTGCGCATCGACGGCGTCACGGTGCGTCTCCAACGACGGCTGGGACACAGGGCGTTGGTGGATGGGGCGACAGGGGAGACGATTCGGCCGCTTCGCGATTCGGGGTAGGGCGGCTTCGCTATCGTCGCCCCATGCTGCTCTGGATCAACGGCCCGTTCGGGGGCGGGAAGACGCAGACCGCGTACGAGCTTCGGCGGCGGTTGGCGGGAAGCGTGGTGTGTGATCCGGAGCATGTGGGGTTCGGGCTGCACCGGATGTTGCCGAAGGGGATGCGGGGGGACTTCCAGGACCTGGTGAGTTGGCGGCATGGAGTGCGGGAGGTGCTGGACCTCGTGCTGCGGCGGCACGGCGGGACGGTCATCGCGCCGATGACGCTGGTCGAGCCGCGCTACTTCGCGGAGATCGTCGGGGAGTTGCGGGCCGCGGGGCACGATGTGCGGCACTTCGCGCTGCTCGCCGAACGGGAGACCGTGTTGCGGCGGCTCAGGGAGCGCGGATGGGGCCGCGGGGTCAAGTGGGAGAGCTTCGCCGTACGGCGGCTCGACGAGTGTCTGGAGCGGCTGGGCGGTAAGGAGTTCGCCGAGCACATCCAGACGGACGCACTGACGGTTCCGCAGGTAGCCGACCGCATCGCCGGGTCAGCCGGGCTGCCCATCGCCCCCGCCACCGGTGGCCCGCTGCGCGGTCGGCTGCGCCGGTACGCGGTCGGCGTTCGGCACATTCGGTTCGACTGAGGCGACCGGGTGGGCCAGTTTGGACGTGTCAACGAACAGGCCCGCGAACGCCAGCACCGCGGCCGTCAGCGCGGGCACGCTGTTGGGATGGTTGCCGTGCACCGTGACCGCGACGCCGGTGATGACCACACCGGTCAGGCCCACGGCGGTCAGGGTGATCCACACCCAGGACTCGAAGTCCCGCCAACGCCCCTCCCGGGGCTTGCCGTTGGGGTTGATCACCGCCCCGAACAGTGCCGTGGCCACGATGGACAGGTCCCTGGTCAGCGTCGACAGATCGGTGTTCGCCGTCTTCCACGCGGTCACGCTGAGGAACGACATCAGCGCGAGGAACCCCAGCGCCAGCACGATCGCCGTGACAGCGCGCTGCACGGCGTTGAGCGACGGCCTCACTTGCGCACCGCCTCCGCCGCCTCCTCCGCGCAGCCCCAGGAGACCGTGATGCCCGCGCCCCCGTGGCCGTAGTTGTGGACGCACACCGCGCCCTTCAGGTCCGCCGACTCCTCGCGTTCCAGGCGCACTTCGTCGCGGACCGGGCGCAGGCCGGTGCGGTGCTCCAGGACGCGGGCGGTGGCGATCCGGGGGTCGATCGCGGCGCAGCGGTCGATGATGGCGGCGGCCACCGCCGGATCAGGGGTGGTGTCCCACACGTCCTCGCGGGCGGTGCCGCCCAGCAGCAGGCCGTACGGCTGGGGGAAGAGGTAGACCGTTTCCGCGCCCTCGTCGCCCGCGCGCACGAACCACTCGGTCAGGCCCGGGTTCTCCACGATCACCAGCTGGCCCTGGACCGGGCGCACCCGGGGGTCGGGGACGAGGTCGCGGGCGGCCAGGCCGGTGCAGTTGACGATGCGCGGGCAGTGGCGGGCCGCCTCGGCGAGACTGCCGACCGTGCGCTGCTCCAGCGTGCCGCCCGCCGCGACCAGGCGCCTGCAGAGGTAGTCCAGATGCGTGGGCATGTCGACCAGCGGGAGGCTGGCGCGGAAGCCCGAGGTGTATCCGGGCGGGAGCTCGTGCGGCTCGGCCCGCCGCAGATCGCGGACGGTGTCCGTCCAGTACGGCAGTGGAAGATCGCCTTCCAGCGCCTGGACGCCCGGCACCAGGCGGACGCCGGTCTCCTCCGGGCGCCGCGCGAGTTCGCCGAGCACCTCGAAGGTGCGGCGCGACCATGCGGCGACGCGGTCCCGTGGCTCGATGCGGTACGGCTCCCACAGCGCCCCGGCGACCGCGGACGTGGTGCGGTCCACCGGGTCGCGGCTCCACACCCGTACCCCCACGCCGGACTCGGCCAGCCGGATGGCCGTGGTCAGTCCGATGACCCCGCCGCCGATCACGATCGCGTCACATGAGTCGGGTGACATGCCTTGGGCGCTGCCTCTCAGTCGGTCCGGTCTGACACGTTGACGGTGACCCGCTCCCCCGGGCGGCCGTGCACCGGCAACACCCTTACCACTCCCGGTCGTTGGCGGGTGGGCTGGTCGATGAGTATCCCCGATCTCATGGAGACGGAGACTCGGACGCCGTTCGGGAAGGCGGTGGACGGAAGGATGATCTGCGTTTCCGCTCGGCCGATGGTGCGGCGCAGGGTCGCCGTGAGGCGGTACGTGTGATGTGCCGGGTCGTACGACTCGGCGTCCGGGGTTCCGGACACCGCCGTCGCGTACGGCCAGAACGCGGGCTGCTTGCCGGGAGCGGGCCGGCCGTCGGCGTCGTACCCGCAGTAGCCCGCGCCGCCCGCGGCGCGGCAGTCGTACCACATGGTCCAGCCGGTCGCGAACCGCCGCATGGACGCGACCTGTCGGGTCACCAGCCGGGCGTTGCCGGGGGTGGTGGCGGACGGCGGACCCCACTCGCCGACCAGCACGGGGAGCCGGTGGGCGGCCGGGTAGCGGGTGATGGCCTCCTGGTACGCGGCGATGAAGCCGTCGCCGGGGTTCCAGTCGGCGCCGGACTCGACCGCGGTGTCGTAGTAGTGCGGGGCGTAGCCGAGGCGAGGCGGTCCGACCCGCGGGTCGGTGAAGCCGGGCAGCCGGGTCGGTACGCCCTCCCCGACCAGGACGGTCGGCTCCACGAACAGCCAGGCGCGCTGGTCCACCGCGCGGACCGCGGCGATCGCCCTGCGGTACATCGCGGCGAGCCGTCCGCGCTCCAGCGCGGCGGAGGCGGCGATCTGGACCCTGGGGTCGGTGGGGTCGCCGGGGAACGGCCCGCTCGGCTCGTTGAACAGGTCGTACCCGAGCAGCGAGGGGTGGCCGCGCAGCGCCAGGGCCACCGTCCGGTACCCGGCCGACTGGGCGGCGCGCAGGTCCGGGTCGTCGTACAGGTGCCGGAAGGCGGCCTGAACGGCCGGCTGGAAGTAGTCGGCGAACCAGTCGCCGGGATCGTGGTGAAACGGCAGACCGTCGGTACGGGTGGCCCAGCGCGGCAGTCCGTCGCCGCCGAACCGGGGGCCGTACACGTCCTGGTGCCAGTCGACCAGTACCAGTAGGTGGTAGCGGTCGGCCCAGCTCAGGACGTTGTCGAGGTAGTGGAGGTACGCGGTGTCGTAACGGCCCCTGCGGGGTTCCACGCGGCTCCACTGGATGTCCAGCCGCATGAGGTCGAAGCCGCTGGCGGCGAGTTGGGCCACGGCGGGCTCGGTGACGGCTTCCGTCTTGCCCAGGTTGAGGCCGTGCAGTTGCAGGGCTCGTCCCCGCGCGTCGGCCAGGTAGGTGCGGCCATGAGTGGTGACGGTCCCCGCGGGCGTCTCCAATGGGCGCGCCACGGGCGCCCCCGCTGCCCCGCCGGCCGCCCCGGCGGGTGCGGCCGCCCCCAGCACACTCACCGCCGCCGCGCATGCCACGACGGTTCGACCCAGTCTCAGACGCAGCCCCAGACCCCGGCACATGGCCCATGAGCATGGCGGCCAATCATGCTCGCGACAAGATGGTGAACACAAGGACTTTGCCCTGCCTTCACTTCGCCCCCCTCCTATCGTCTACAACCGTGTAGTAGGTTGAGGGCACTCGGTCCGGGCGTGGCAGCACCCCCCGGATGCGCCCGGGCCGAGTGTCACCCGGCCCCGGACGTGTGCCCGGCAAGGCTCCGGCGTTCAGCCGTCCGCCACCTCGATGCCCAGCGCGCCCGCCAACGCCGGTGCCAACTCGACGAGTTGAGCACTGTTGATCAGCGCACCGCTCAGCGCGTCGTAGCCGTCGGCGAGGTCGAGTCGGCCGGCCCCTGTCAGGTCGACCCGCTTCAGCGTGGCCCGTGCCAGCCGCAGCCGCTCCAGCGCCGTGCCGGGGAACGACACGTCGGTCAGGCGGGCGCCGCCCAGGTCGACGTCGCGCAGCACGCAGTCCTCGAAGCGGACCTCGCGCAGGGTGGCCGCCCGCAGGTTGACCGAGTCGAACTTGCACTGGCGGAAGGTCACCCGGCGCAGCTGGGCACCGTGGGCCTCGGTGCCCGCCAGTACGCAGGAGTCGGCCGTGGAGTCGAGCCAGTTGGTCTGCGCGCAGTCGGTGCCGACCAGGCGGGTGCCCTGTATCCACACCTCGTTGAAGCGGGCGGCGCGCAGCGAGCCACCGGTTATCGCGCACTGTGTGATGGCGCATTCGAGGAACAGCGTGTCCTCGGCCCGCTCGTCCTGGAGGGTGAGGTCGTCGAGCCGCACCGTGTCGTACCGCCGGCCAGCGGCCAGCCCGCCGCGGTGCGGCTGGAGCAGCTCGGCGTACGGCAGGTCGGCGAGTTCCCGTGGCGCGTTCATGGGGACACGCTAGCGAGGGGCTCTGACAGTCGCCCTTCCGGCGGATCTTCTGGTTCGGGGTGCGGCCGGTTCGGCACCGCCGGGCTCCGCCGTCGTGGTTGCTCGCCGATGCGACGGGACAGGACGTGGGGGCGAGCCCCCACGCCCCCGGTTGTGGATATCAGTCGGATACCGGCACCCGCTTGCTAGGTTGCCGCCATGAGCCACCACCGCCCGCCCGGCGCCGCCTCTGGCGCGGGGGCCGGTGCGCCGCGCCCGGTGCTTGTGCCCGCCGTGCGGGTGCCGGAGCGGCGTGGCACGGAGGCCGCGCTGCTGGCCGCCGCCGTGCTGATCAGCGTCTACGGCTACGTCAACGTGGGTCTCGCCCGGCACAGCTCGGTGCCGCGCGGCGCGGCGGAGTACGGGGCCGCGCTCGCCGTGCTGGCCGCCGTCGCGCATCTGGCGGTGCGCTGGCGGGCGGGGTACGCCGATCCGTTGCTGCTGCCGATCGCGTTGCTGCTCAACGGGCTGGGGCTGGTACTGATCTACCGGCTGGACCTGGAGACGCCGGGGAACGCGGCGGCGCCCACCCAGATGGTGTGGTCGACGCTCGGGATCGGCCTGTTCGTCGCGGTGGTGGTGCTGCTGCGGGACCACCGGGTGCTGGCCCGCTACGCGTACGTGTCGATGGCCGTCGCACTGGTGCTGATGGTGGTGCCGATCTTCTTTCCGGCGATCAACGGCGCCAGGATCTGGATCCGGTTGGGCGCGCTGTCGTTCCAGCCGGGCGAGTTCGCCAAGATCCTGCTCGCGGTGTTCTTCGCCGCGTACCTGGCGGCCAACCGGCACGCCCTGGCATACACCGGGCGCACCCTGTTCGGCCGGCTGCGGTTGCCCACCGGCCGGGCGCTCGGGCCGATCCTGGTGGTCTGGGCGGTGAGCATCGGGGTGCTGGTCCTGGAGACCGACCTGGGCACCTCGCTGCTGTTCTTCGGGGTCTTCGTCTTCCTGCTCTACGTGGCCACCGGCCGCACCGGCTGGATCGTCATCGGCCTGCTGCTGGCCGCCGCGGGCGCCTACGCGGTCAGCACCGTGGAGCCGCATGTGCACAGCCGCGTCGACAACTGGCTGCATCCGTTCGCCAGCATCGCCGCCGGACAGGGCGCCGGGCAGCTCGCGCAGTCGCTGTTCGCCTTCGGCGGGGGCGGACTGCTGGGCACCGGACTGGGAAGGGGCCACTCGATCCTGATCGGCTTCGCGGTGAAGTCCGACTTCGTCCTGGCCACCCCGGGCGAGGAGTTGGGGCTCACCGGCCTGGCCGCGATCTTCCTCCTCTACACGCTGCTGGTGGCCCGCGGCTACCGGGCGGGGGTCGCGGTGCGCGACCCGTTCGGGCGGCTGCTGGCGGTCGGGCTGGCGTCGATCGTGGTCCTCCAGGTCTTCGTGATCGCGGGCGGGGTGATGGGCCTGATCCCGCTCACCGGCATGGCGATGCCGTTCCTGGCGCAGGGCGGCTCGTCCGTGGTCACCAACTGGATCATCGTCGCGCTGCTGGTCCGGCTCAGCGACTCGGCCCGCGCGCCCCGCCCGCTGACCGCCGATACCGGTGAGATCGCCGCGGTACGGCCGGTGGAGGACGACGAGAGGTGATCCGCCACATCCGGCACGCCGCCGTCCTGTGCCTGCTGCTGCTGGTCGCGCTGCTGGTGAACGCCACCCGGGTGCAGGTGGTCAACTCCGGCTCGTACAACGGCAATCCGGCCAATCGGCGCACCGTCCTGCTGCGCTACGGGCAGCCGCGCGGCGACATCCTGGTGGGCGGCGCCACTGTCACCGGCTCCAGGGACACCGGCGGGCAGCTGCGGTACCGGCGCACCTACCGCGACGGCTCGCTGTACGCGCCCGTCACCGGCTACGCCTCGCAGACCTACGGCACCACGCTGCTGGAGAACGCGGCGGACGCGGTGCTGTCCGGCACCGATCCGCGGCTCGCCGCGTTCCCGCTGTGGAACGCGATCGCCCGCGAGCGGAATCCGGGCGGGCGGGTGCGCAGCACCGTCCTCCCTTCCGCACAGCAGGCCGCGTTCACCGGGCTGGGCGGCCGGAAGGGCGCGGTGGCCGCGGTGGAACCGACCACCGGCAGGATCCTGGCGCTGGTCTCCTCGCCGACGTACGACCCGGGGAGCTTCGCCGGCACCGGCGCCTCGGACGTGGTCGCCTGGCAGCGGCTGACCGCCTCCCCTGACCAGCCGCTGCTCAACCGGGCGATCCGGCAGACCTACCCGCCCGGTTCGGCGTTCAAGGTGGTCACCGCAGCCGCGGCGCTGGACAGCGGACGGATCACCGACATCGACGCGGCCACCGACTCCCCCGACCCGTACCCGCTGCCGAACACCGCGACCCGGCTGACCAACGAGTCCGGCGGCTGCTCCAACGCCACCTTGCGCTATGCCTTCCAGGTCTCCTGCAACACCGTCTTCGGCAAGCTCGGCGACGACGTGGGGCTGCCGACAATGGTGCGCACCGCACGGTCGTTCGGTTTCGACGACCCGAACCTGGGCATTCCGTCGGGAGTCAGCGAGAGCGTCTTCGACACCGGCATGAACGCGGCCCAGCTCGCCCTGTCGTCCATCGGCCAGTACGACACCCGGGCGACGCCCCTGCAGATGGCGATGGTCGCCGCCGCCGTGGCCGACGGCGGCACGGTGATGCGGCCGTATCTCATCGACCGGGAGACCAGGGCCGACGGCTCGGTCATCGCCGTCACGCGCCCCAACGCCCTGGGCCGCGCGATGAGTTCGCGCACGGCGTCGCTGCTCCAGCGGATGATGCTGGACGTGGTGAACCAGGGCACCGGCACCAGCGCGCGGATTCCCGGGGTGGACGTGGGCGGCAAGACGGGCACCGCGCAGCACGGGGTGGGCAACGTGGGGACGCCCTACGCCTGGTTCATCTCCTGGGCGAGGCCGACGGGTTCGGGCACGGCGCCGGTCGCGGTGGCCGTCGTGGTGGAGGACGCGGCGGCCAACCGCGCCGACATCTCCGGCGGCGGCAACGCGGCACCGATCGCCCAGGCGGTGATGCGGGCCGTGCTGGGCCGCTGAGCGCTCGGCTGGGAGTGCGGCGATGTGCGGTCGCCCGTCCGCGGCACCACTGTGGCTGGCCGCGCGGTTTCCCGCGCCCCTTCAGGGCGCTGCCGGCGCGGCGCCCCTCACAGCGTCCCGGCCGGGGTCTGGGCCAGCAGGAAGTCCACCACGTCGGTCAGCCGCCCCCGGCGCTCGTACGCGGCGCGCTGCCGTACCGCGCCCGGCCCGACCGCGCTCAGCCGCCGCAGGCCCTCGGTCACCGTCTGCTCGTCGCCGAGTTCCTCAAGTGCCGGACGGATGTGCCGCAGCAGGGCGTCCGCCAGACTGCCCGGCGCGGTGGCCCGCCCGGTGCGCGGATCAAGACCGACGGCCGCCAGTTGGTCGCGCGCCGCCCGCCAGCAGGCGGCGCGCAGCAGGGTGGTGGGCAGGTCGGGGCCGGGGTCGCCGCGTTCCACGGCTCGTACCGCGGTGACCACCAGTGCCCTGACCACCGCGGCGAGCAGTGCGCTCTCCTCGGCGGTCACCGGCATGTCGCAGGCCCTCACCTCCAGGGTCGGGTAGCGGCTGGAGAGCCTGATGTCCCAGAAGACCGTCCGCCGGTCCACCAGCGCCCCGCCCTCCTCCAACGCGTCGACCAACTCGTCGTGCTCACGCAGCGAGTGGAAGTACGGCGGCGGCCCGGACACCGGCCAGCGCTGCCAGTGCAGCCAGCGCCAGCTCGCGTACCGGGTGTCCCGGCCCTCGTAGAAGGGCGAGTTGGCGGACAGCGCGATCAGTGCGGGGAGCCAGGGACGCAGATGGTTGCTGACCAGCACGGCCCGTTCCCGGTCGGGTACGCAGATGTGGACCTGGCTGGCGCAGATGGCCTGCTCGTCCATCAGCTCCCGATAGGTCTCCAACTGGGCCAGATACCGCGGCTTCTGGGTGATCTGCAGGGGAAGCGCCCCACCGAGCGTGGTCGCACCGGTGGCGACCGCGCCGAGCCCTTCCGCGGCTGCCGCAGCGGCGACCGTCGCCCGCGACTGGCGCAAATACCGGTAGAGATCGCTGAGTTCGGCGCATGGCGGAGTGCGGGCCTCCAACTGGAACTGTCCGACCTCCGTGGACACGGCGTCCCTCAGGTCCACCGCGGCCCGCTTCACCACCATCGCCGCGGCCGCGGCGACGCCGCGGGTGGCGGGGTCCACCACCATGTACTCCTCCTCCACGCCCATCAGCGGCTTCGCGGATGCGTGGGTCCCGGAGTGGCGCTGCGTCCGGTCTGTCATCGGCACCTGCCTTTCGGTGGGGGTCATGACGACTTCCCTGAGGGCTTGTCCTGCTCGGACTGCTCCGGGGGCTTGCCCCGCTCGGTCTTCTCGGGGTGCCGGACCGCGCAGCTGAGGTTGCCGTCGACCACGTCGACCACCACCGTGTCACCGGGTTCGGCGGCGCCGGACAACAGCAGCGAGGCGACCCGGTTGTCCAGTTCGGTCTGGATGACCCGACGCAGCGGGCGCGCGCCGAACTCCGGCTGGTAGCCGGTGTGGGCCAGCCACTGCTTGGCCGCCTCGGTCAGTTCCAGCTCCAGGTCCTGGGCGTGCAGCCGTCGGCGGCTGCGCTCCAGCATCAGCTCCGTGAGGACCGACAGGTGGTCCCGGCTGAGCGGGTGGAAGACGATGGTCTCGTCTATCCGGTTGAGGAACTCCGGCCGGAACTGGGCGCGCAGGTCCGGCTCGATGGCTCGGCGGATATCGCAGATCGGCCGGTCGGCCATGTCCTGGATGCGGCGCGCGCCGATGTTGCTGGTCATGATGACGACGGTGTTGCGGAAGTCGACGGTGCGGCCCCGCGCGTCGGTCAACCGCCCGTCGTCCAGCACCTGGAGGAGCAGGTTGAAGACGTCCGGGTGGGCCTTCTCCACCTCGTCGAACAGCAGCACGCTGTAGGGCTTGCGGCGTACCGCCTCGGTCAGCTGACCGGCCTCCTCATGGCCGACGTAGCCGGGTGGGGCGCCGACCAGGCGGCTGACGGTGTGCCGCTCCTGGTACTCGCTCATGTCGAAGCGGATCAGCCGGCCCTCGTCGCCGAACAGCAACTCGGCCAGCGCCTTGGCCAGTTCGGTCTTGCCGACACCGGTCGGCCCCAGGAACAGGAACGAGCCCACCGGCCGGTCCGGGTCGCCGAGGCCGGAGCGGCTGCGGCGCACCGCCTCGGAGACCGCGGTGACCGCCTCCTCCTGCCCGACCACCCGGGAGTGCAGCGCCTCCTCCAGCTTCAGCAGCCGTTCCCGTTCGGTGGAGGTCAGCTTGTCCACCGGGATGCCGGTGCGGGTGGAGACGATGGACGCGATGTCGTCGGCGGTGACCGCGGCCACGCCCTCGCGGCGTTCGCCGATCCGCGCCAACTCCTCCTCGGCCCGGAAGATCTGCGCCTTCAGCTCCTCGGCGCGGGCGTAGTCCTCGGCGGACACCGCCTCGTCCTTCTCCCGGCGCAGCCTGGTCACGCGGTCCTCGGCGGCCACCACCTCGGCGCTGCGTCCGAGGGAGCGCAGCCGGACCCGGGCGCCCGCCTGGTCGATGAGGTCGATGGCCTTGTCGGGCAGGAACCGGTCGCTGATGTAGCGGTCGGACAGCTCGGCGGCGGCGACCAGCGCGTCGTCGTAGAACCGCACCTGGTGGTGGGCCTCGTACGCGTCCCGCAGCCCCTCCAGGATCTGTGCGGTCTCCTCGACGGTGGGCTCGCGGACCAGTACCGGCTGGAAGCGGCGTTCCAGCGCCGGGTCCTTCTCCACGTACCTGCGGTACTCGTCGATGGTGGTGGCGCCCACCAGGTGGAGTTCGCCGCGGGCCAGCGCGGGCTTGAGGATGTTCCCGGCGTCCATGGCGCCCTCGCCGCCGCTGCCGGCGCCGACCACGGTGTGCAGCTCGTCCACGAACAGGATCAGTCCGCCCTCGGTGGCCTTGACCTCGTCGAGCACCTTCTTGAGCCGCTCCTCGAACTCGCCGCGGTACTTCGAGCCCGCGACCATGCCGACCAGGTCGAGCTGGACGACCCGCTTGTCGGCGAGCGACTCGGGTACGTCACCGCCCCCGATCCGTTGGGCGAGCCCCTCGACGATGGCGGTCTTGCCGACGCCGGGTTCGCCGATCAGCACCGGGTTGTTCTTGGCCCGGCGGGAGAGGATCTCCACGGTCTGCTCGATCTCGTCGGCCCGGCCGACCACCGGGTCGAGGCGGCCCGCCCGTGCCTCCTCGGTCAGGTCGCGGCCGTACTCGTCCAGGGTCGGGGTCCTGCTGCCCTCGCGGCCGGTGGGCTCGCCGGCGGTCCGCAGGGTGCCGGGGGCGGCGGCGTGTGCGGCCAGGGCCTGGGAGGCGGCGTTGTCCGGCTGCTCGACCAGGGCGCTGAGGATGTGCTGCGGCCCTATGTACGAGGCGCCGCCGGCCCGGGCGAGGGCGTGGGCGGTGATCAGGGCGCGTTTGGCGGCCGGGGTGAGCTGCGGCTCCTCGCCTTCGGCGAGCGCGCCGGTGGGCAGCACCTCGGCCAGCTCGGCGGCGAGCCGGTCGGGGTCGGCGCCCGCCTTGGCCAGCGTGGTCCGGGAGGGTTCGACCTGGGTGGCGGCCCACAGCAGGTGGTCGGTGTCCAGGTCGGCGCTGCCGTCCTCCTCGGCCCGCCGCACGGCCGCGGCCAGCAGTTCGCGGGCGGAGTCGCTCAGCAGCCGCCCGATCGGCACCCGCTCCATGGCGGGCGGCGCGGACTGCGGGCTCAGCCCGAGGAACCTGCCCAGCAGGTCGAAGGGGTCCGAGCCCCGGTCGCGGCGGGGGTCGCGAGGAGTACCTGACAGCATGGGCGTCATCTCCTTCGGCCCTGCGGCGGAAGGCGCGGCGAACCGCACTGAGGTACGTCGTGCGCGCGTACGACTCCCAGTCTCACCCCGCGCACGGCAGCCCGCCAGGCAGACCTCCGCCAGGCGCGGGGGCCTGATCAGGCCACCTGCGCGGTACGAGAGGATGCGGCCGGGCGTTCGCTCGTCATTCACCGCAGGGGGGACCTGTCACCGTGAGCACACCACCGCCGCAGTCGCCGTACGGGCAGCAGCAGCCGTACGTCCAGCACCCGTACCAGCAGTCGTATCCGCAGGGCTACTTCGGGCCGTACGCCCAGCCGCCGCAGGCCGGTTGGGCGGTACCGCCGCCGTTGCCGCCGCAGCGGAACACCGGCAGGGTCATCGCCGTCGTGGTCGGCGCCATCGCGTTCTTCGCGGTGGGCGGCGCCGGGCTGCTGTTCGCGCTGAGCGGTGGCGGCGCGGGGACGCGGGCGGAGTACCGGCTGTCGGTGCCGCCGTCGCTGGAGAACGGCAAGTACGCGTTGCAGCAGGACCTTTCGCAGAAACTGGACAGCGGCATGCCGGTCCGGGACGGTTACGGCGCCCACGATCTGCACGGCTCCGGCGGCACGTACCGTGCGGCGTCGGGGGGCACCGTCGACGGGGTGGTCGTGTCCGGTTTCTACGGCACGATCGACGACCCCGGCACGGCGCGGCAGCACTTCCTCCAGGGCATGGAGCACGGCGCCAACACCAGCGTCGCCGTCTCGTCGAAGGTCATCACCCCGACCGGCTCGGCCGAGTCGCTGTCCTGCGAGGTGCTGAACACGCGGGTGGGCGTGCGGACACTGCCGGCGCCGGTGTGCGTGTGGGGTGACTCCGGCACCGTCGCGGCGGTGATGAAGCTGACCGGGGTCAACCTGACGGTCAGCCCCGACTCCGTCGACCTGAACGCGTTCGCCGACGAGGTGAACACGATCCGCGACGAGGTGCGGGTCAAACTCTGAGCCCCGGCGGCCTCTAGGACGGCTGGGCGCCCTCGCGGATCGCCTGGGCGATCTCCTCGGTGCGGGCCGCCTCCTCGGCGGCGAAGCGTTCCGCGTCGAGCCGTTCGGCGATCTCCTCGTCCTGGGCCATCAGCAGGTCCAGGTTGGAGTCGCCCATCTCGAAGACGCCCATGTCCACGTAGGCGCGTTGCAGCCGTTCGCCCCACAGGCCGATGTCCTTGACGCACGGGACGATGCGGCTGAACAGCAAACTGCGGAACAGCGCCAGGTATTCGGAGCGTTCACTGAGCTCAATGGCCTCCTTGGCCGGAATGCCGAAGTTCTCCAGGACCTCGGCGCCGCGCAGCCGGTCGCGCATCAAATAGCAGCCCTCGATGACGAATTCCTCGCGCTCGCGCAGTTCCGCGTCGGTTAGCTGCTTGTAGTAGTCACGCAACGCCATTCTGCCGAAGGCGACATGGCGCGCCTCGTCCTGCATGACGTAGGCGAGGATCTGCTTGGGCAGCGGTTTGTCCGTGGTGTCGCGCAGCATTCCGAAGGCGGCCAGCGCCAGTCCTTCGATGAGGACCTGCATTCCCAGGTACGGCATGTCCCAGCGCGAGTCGCGCAGTGTGTCGCCGAGCAGGGCCTGCAGGTCGTCGTTGATCGGATACAGCATTCCGATCTTCTCGTGCAGGAACCGGGCGTAGATCTCGGCGTGCCGGGCCTCGTCCATGGTCTGGGTCGCGGAGTAGAACTTGGCGTCGAGATCAGGGGCGGATTCCACGATGCGGGCCGCGCAGACCATCGCGCCCTGCTCGCCGTGCAGGAACTGGCTGAACTGCCAGGAGGCGTAGTGGCGGCGCAGGTCCCGCCGGTCGCGCTCGCTCATCTTGTCCCAGTACGGGGTCGCGTAGAGCGTCATGTTCTGGTCCGGCACGCCCAGCGGGTCGTACGGGTCGACCTCAAGGTCCCAGTCGATGCGCTTGGCACCGTCCCACTGCTTGTCCTTGCCCTTCTGGTAGAGCGCCAGCAGACGGTCCCGGCCGTCGTCGTACTCCCAGGTGAAGCGGGCCTGCCCGGTGGACTGGACGGACCAGTCCATGGCGGCGGCACCGGACTGACCAGGGCGCTGGGCGTACAGCTCATGAGTGGACACCGGGCGTCTCCTCCCCCTCGCGGGACGGGTCGTACTGCGGGACGGCTCTGCGGGCAGCGTCACACGCTGGTTACCGGGGGGTCAACAACTTCGGCCGGAGGTATTGACGGCCTTGCTGACAACACGTCTCATAAGGGGGTGACCGCCGGTAACTCCCGAGCCCAACTTGCCTGAGGTGGCAGCAAGATGACCGTGACACAGGGAACGACCAACGGCCGACAGGACGGGATCGGGCTGCTCAAGGAGCGCGAGCAGGTGGCCGAGCGACTGCTGGACGCGTCCGCCAGGCACTCCTTCGACCCGGACCGGGAGTTGGACTGGGACGCCCCGTTCGAGGACGGGATGTGGTTCTGGCCGCCCGAGCTGTGCTCGCTCTACGACACGCCGCTTTGGCGGCACATGTCCGATGAGCAGCGGATCGAGTTGAGCAAGCACGAATCGGCCTCGCTGGCCTGTGTGGGAATCTGGTTCGAGGTCATCTTGATGCAGCTGCTGATGCGGCACATATACGACATCGACCCCACCAGCCGCCATGTGCGGTACGCGCTCACCGAAACCGCCGACGAATGCCGCCATTCGATGATGTTCGCCCGGCTGGTGAAGAAGTACGGCACACCGGTGTACCGGCCGAGCAGGCTGCACCACAATCTGGCCAGGTTGATGAAGACGGTGTCCACCACGCCCGGATCGTTCACCGCGACGCTGCTGGTGGAGGAGATCCTGGACTGGATGCAGCGCCAGACCTTCCCCGACGAGAGGGTCCAGCCGCTGGTGCGCGGGGTGACCCGGATCCACGTGGTGGAGGAGGCCCGCCATGTGCGGTACGCACGCGAGGAGTTGCGCCGCCAGATGGCCGGCGCGCCACGCTGGGAGGCCGGGCTGACCCGGCTGATGTCCGGCGAGACCGCGCGGGTGGTCGCCATGTCGCTGATCAGCCCCAAGGTGTACGAGTCGGTGGGCCTCAACCCGGGCTACGCGCTGGAGCAGGCGCGCAGCAGTCCGCACCGGCGCGAGGTGATGCGCCGCTCGGCGGGACGGCTCACCGACTTCCTGGACGAGATCGGAGTGCTGCGCGGCCCCGGCCGCAGGCTCTGGCTCAGCTCCGGCCTGCTGGGGTGAGCCCCTGCCCCCGGGCCCGGGCCGACCCCCGGCTAGGCTGCGCATATGGGCGAAAGCGGGGCCTACCGGCGGCTGCCGGTCGCGGAACGGCGGCGGCAACTGCTCGTCGCGGCACTGGACCTGTTCAGCCATCGGCCGCCCGAGCAGGTGTCCATAGACGACATCGCCTCCGCCGCGGGCGCCTCGCGCCCCCTGGTCTACCGGTACTTCCCCGGCGGCCGGCAGCAGATCTACGAGGCGGCGCTGCGCAGCGCCGCCGAGCAGCTGACCGCCTGCTTCACCGAACCGCCGGCGGGCACTCCCACGCAGCGGCTGCGCAACGCCCTGGACCGCTATCTGGCGTTCGTCGCCGACCACGACGCCGGGTTCTCCGCGCTGGTGCGCGGCGGCTGCGTCACCGAGACCAGCCGCACCACCGCGATCATCGACGAGGTGCGGCGCGCCGCGGCGGAGCAGGTCTTCGTCCATCTCGGCGTACCGGCACCGGGGTTGATGCTGCGGATGGCCGTACGGTCGTGGATCGCCGCGGTGGAGACGGTCTCGTTGATCTGGCTGGACGAGGGGCGGCAGCCGCCCGCCGACCAGTTGCGCGACTGGCTGATCGACCACTTCGTCGCGGTGCTCACCGCGACGGCCGCGGGCGACCCGCAGTCCAGCGAGGTCCTGTCCGGGTTCCTGGCCGCCGTGGAAGGGCAGCCGCGAAGCGTCCGCTGAGGGCGGTGCCGGGCGACGGGTGGGCGACAGCCGCGAAGCACACGTCAGCGGCCTGTCGGCGGCGGCGAACGCGACCCGCCCCTTCCCGCACAGCCGCGCGAGTGAGCCGGTGCGATGCTGAAGGCGTGCGAAGCGACGAGAGCGAGTTCAGCGGCGGTCCGCTGGACGGACGGGTCATGCCGGTGCTGGTCGGCCTCACCGGCAGGCCGCCGAAGGTGTACCGGGTCCCGGTGCCCGGTACGGACGGCGCGCCGGAGACCGTGCTGGTGTACCGGCTGGCGCCCGCGGGCAGGCCGCGAAGGACCCGCTGGCGGTACGAGTTCGACCCCGAAGGGCGCGACCGGCAGCGGCTGAAGTGGCCATGGAGCAAAGCGTGACAACGGCGCGCGACCTCCGCCGTATCGCGCGCCCCCGTGGTGAAACCGGCCGGTAGCTCCGGTATCCCGTCCAGACCGTTGACAGGGCTGGCCGGGGCCGATTGGCTGCGTGCTGCGAGCGGGCGCGCGGCCGGTCCGCCTCCCACGCCTGGCGGTCCGCCGGGACCGGCACGCCGCCCGCCCCTTGACCCGCTCCGGCGCGCCGGCCGGCGGCCGGTCTCGGAAGTGACCGCCCGAGTGCGACCCGTGGGGAGGAGCCGATGGACCCGGCGCGCCTCCAGCCGCTCACCGCCGACGATCCCGCACGCGTCGGCGGCTTCGAGCTGCTCGGCAGACTGGGCGACGACGATCCGCGCTCCCCGGCGACCGGCTATCTGGCCCGCGCCGGGGACGGTCGCACCGCGACGCTCCTGCTGGCGCGCGGTGACGGCCCGTGCGACCGGTTCGGCTCGGTGGTGCGCGCGGCGCACGCGATCGGCGGCCGGCACGCGGCCGAGGTGCTGGCCGCCGAGGAGTCCGGCGACCGCCCGTGGCTGGCCACCGAGCACCTTCCCGGGCCGCGGCTGACCGACGCGGTCGCCGAGCACGGCCCGCTGTCCGGCGCCGCCGTACGGGCGCTGGCGGCACCGCTCGCCCGGGCGTTGGACGCGGCCCGCCGCGCCGGGGCCCCGCGCCCACGGCTGACCCCCGGCGGCGTCACGCTGGCCGAGTCCGAGCCGATGGTCACGGTCACCGACGTCACCGACGGTCCGGCGGACGACGTGCGGGCGCTCGGCGCGACACTGCTCTACGCCGCTACCGGCGACATCGATCCACCCGACCTGTCCGCCGTACCGCCCGAGGTGCGTCCGCTCGTCGCCCGCCTGTTGGCCGCGGAGCCGCACCGGGGCCCGGACCCCGCGCGGATCGCCGAGGGGCCCGGCGGACCCTCCCGCCGGACGACGGTGCTCGCGGCGGCGGGCTCGGTGGTGGGCGCCGCGCTGGCCGGGATCGCGGCGGCGCTGGTGCGCGGACGGCCGCCGACGGCCGCCGGAGCCGGTGCCAACCCGTCAAGTCCGCTGCCCGTCACGCCGACCGAGACCCGGCCGCCCGGTGTCGCGCCGCGCCCGCTGTGGACCTACGCCAAGGGGCCGCCCGGTGACGCCCCGCCGCTGCCGGTGGACCAGCGCACCGTGGTGCTGGCGGGCACCGACGGGTCGCTGACCGGGCTCGACTGCGCGAGCGGCCAACGCCGCTGGCGCACGGCCGCGTTCCGCCCGGCGGCCGAGGCCCAGCTCACCGGGGACGGGCTGGTCGCCGGACAGGCCCGGGACACCGGGCCACCGACCCTGGCCGCACTCGACTCGACGCGCGGGCACCGCCGTTGGGAACTGCCGCTCCCATCGGGGTTCGCGCCCATCGGCGGTGGAGTCCTCGCCTCGGACACCGAGACCTGCTACGTGGCGGCGGCCCGGCGCGACACCGTCTGCCTGTTCGCCTACGACCTGGCCACCCGTGAGCAGCGCTGGCGCACCCGGCTCCCCCGCGCCGACCGCACCGCCACCCCACAGGCGACCGTCGACCGCGCCCGGCTCCTCGTGGTCGACGGCGGTTACCTCACCGCGTACGACACCCGCGACGGCCGCCAGTTGGCCCGGACCCGGCTGGGCGGCGAGCGGGACGGCCGTCCGGCCGCCGACGGCACCCGGGCGTACGTCTCGACCGGCTGCGGGATCGCGGCCGTCGACCTGGGCGCCGGACGGATCGCGTGGCGCACCGCCGACACTTCGCGCAGCGCCGGGTACGGCGATACGGCCGTGCTGGGCGGTGTCGTGTACGCCACCGAGCGAAGCGCCGGGTTGCTGGCGCTCGACGCCGACTCCGGGCGGCGGCTGTGGAGTTGCGCGGCGCCCGTGCCGCCGCTGACCGCCGACGCGCCGGTCGTCTACCGCGACCGGGTGTACGCGGCCACCGGTGACGACCAGGTCTGGATCAGTGCGTTCGACCTCAACCGGCGCCGGGCCGCCTGGAGTTACCGGTCGACGCGGACCGGCTCCGGCCGGACCAGGATCGCCTTCCTGGACGAGCGGTTGTTCGTACGCAACGGGGTTATCCTGCAAGCGCTGCCCATGGACTGACCCTCCGTCGACGTATCCACCGCGCGTGCGACCCGGAATCAAACCGATGGGTGATGACTCACGCCGGATTCGCACGTACGAATTCCGCTTTCTCTGACGAAGGTATGACGAGTCATGACAGGATCGGACGCGCCCGACGAAAGGTGATTCGGTCACACCGGAGGTGATGGGATGTCCGTGGTCCACCGGCCCAGCAGGTGGGCGCGATCCGCGCTGTTCTGTGCAGGGATAGCCTTCTCCGCCGCGCTCGCGCTGCCCGCCGTGCCCGCGACCGCCGCTCCGCCACCCGACGACCCGTCACGCAATCCCGCCCAGTCCCCCTCGCCCACCGATCTGTTGACCCGCCTGCAAACCCTCTACCAGCAGGCGGAGCAGGCCACGGAGACATACAACGGCACCCAGGAGCGGCTCGACAAGGAGCGCGCGACGGTCGACACGTTGAACGAACAGCTCGCGCGGCAGCGTTCGGCGGTCCAGGCGGGCCGGGACACCGCGGGCGCGCTCGCCCGCAGGCAGTACCAGAACGGTGGAGTCTCCCCGTACCTGCGGCTGCTGCTCACCGACGACCCGGCGACGGCGCTCAACCAGGCGCACGTGCTCAGCCAGGCGCTGGGCAGCCAGGCCGCGTTGGTGGGCCGGCTGCAGGACGCGGAGCACAAGCTGGGCGACCTGACCGCCAAGGCGCGCGCCTCGCTCGACTCTGTGCACCGACTCGCCGACCAGCAGCGCAGGGAGCGCGACGATGTCAAGGCCAGGCTGGGTGATGTGGAGAAGCTGGTCTCCTCGCTGACCGGCACCCAGCTCGACCAGTTGCGGCAGTTGGAGGAGCAGGGCATCGACCAGGCGCAGCAGGCGCTGCTCGCCTCCGGTGCGCTCGGCGCCGACAACCTGTCGGCCTCAGCGCTCGGGCGGCGGGCCATCTCGTACGCGTACGCGCAGTTGGGCAAGCCGTATGTGTGGGGCGCGCAGGGGCCGAACGCGTTCGACTGCTCCGGGCTCACCTCGCAGGCGTGGGCGCACGCCGGACGGCCGATCCCGCGCACCAGCCAGGAGCAGTGGGCGCGGTTGCGCCATGTGGCGCTGGGCGCGCTGCGGCCGGGAGACCTGATCGTCTACTTCTCGCACGCCACCCATGTGGCGTTGTACGTGGGCAAGGGCAGGGTGATCCAGGCCCCTCGGCCGGGCGGGGTGGTCAAGTTGACGCCCATGGCGGCCAATCCGATCCTCGGGGCGGTCCGGCCGGACGCTTAGCGTCCGGCCGGACATCTGTGTTGGGCGGCTTCGCGCCCAACGCCCCTCGGGGCTAGGCCCCCACGCTGGCGAGGTACGCCTGGGCCAGGTCCGGCTCGAAGAACCAGTTCTCGAAGTCGGCGGGGTTGTCGAAGCCGTTGGCGAAGCGGTTGGCCACCGGCGGGAGTTGGCCCGCCGCCCCGATCAGGTTCAGCACGTGCTCGGGCGGCGGGGCCAGCATCGCGTTGGTCCACTTGGTGACGTGCTGGGCGTACTCCCAGTAGCGGTCGAAGGCGGCCTGCATCCAGTCGCGGTCGAACGGCTTGTCACCATGCGCGACGATGCTGTCCAGGTACGAGGCCGCGCACTTGGCGGCGTTGTTCGAACCCTGGCCGGTGATCGGGTCGTTGGCCACGACGACGTCGGCCACGCCCAGCACGAGCCCGCCGGAGGGGAGTTCGCCGATCGGATTGCGCACCGTGGGTGCGTAGCGCCCGGCCAGCGTGCCGTTGGCGTCGGTGAGTTCGACGCCGCGCGCCCGGTCGTACTCCCAGGGCAGGAAGCGCTCCATCAACTCCAGGGTGAGCCGCAGGTGTTCACTCGGGTCCTTGACGCCCTCGAAGACGTCCAGCGGGCCGCCGGGGATGCCCTCCCAGAACAGGATGTCGGCCGGCCCCGAGGTGGTCAGCGTCGGCATGATGAACATCTCACCGACGCCCGGCACCAGGTTGCACCGCACCGCGTGGTAGTCCGGGTGCTCCGGGCGCGGACCGAGACCGTTCACATAGGCGACGGCCAGCGCGCGCTGCGGGGCGTCGTACGGGGAGCGGGCCGCGTCCCGGCCGAACATCGACACCAGCTCGCCCTTGCCCGCGGCCACCAGCACCAGGTCGTAGCGCCGCGCGAAGTAGTCGAGGTCGGAGACCGCGGCACCGTGGATCACGAGCTGACCGCCGCGCTGGGCGAACGCCTCCATCCAACCGGCCATCTTCACCCGCTGGTCGACGGACTGGGCGTAGCCTTCGAGCCGCCCGACCCAGTCGATCGGACGCGAGCCGTCCGGACCGGCGACGGAGACGCCGAGCCCCTCGATGCGCGGGGCCTGGCTCTCCCAGAAGTTCAACTCCAGGTCCCGCTCGTGCTGAAGGGCGGTGGTGAACATGCACTGGGTGGACATGACCTTGCCGGCGCGGATCTCGTCCGCGGTGCGGTTGGTCATCAACGTGACCTCGTAACCGCGGGACTGCAGGCCGAGGGCCAGTTGCAGACCGGACTGTCCGGCTCCGACGATGAGTATCTTGCGCATCGCGAATTCCTCGCACATAGGGGGGTCCGGGGGCGAGCCCCCGAATATCAACTACTCCGGCAGCACTGTCAACGCGTGCCCGCACAGCGCGACCAGCGCCTCGACCACCGACTCGCGCTCCCGCGCGTCACAGACGACCACGGGTATCCGCGCCGGTACGGACAGCGCGTCGCGAACGTCCTCCGCGTCGTACTCGGGCGACCCCTCGAAGTGGTTCACCGCGACCACGAACGGAAGTCCGCAGGTCTCGAAGTAGTCGAGGGCGGGGAAGCAGTCGGCCAGCCGCCGGGTGTCGGCCAGCACGATGCCGCCGATGGCGCCGCGGGCCAGGTCGTCCCACATGAACCAGAAGCGCTGCTGGCCCGGGGTGCCGAACAGGTAGAGCACCAGTTCCTGGTCGAGGGTGATCCGGCCGAAGTCCATGGCGACCGTGGTCGTGGTCTTCTCCGGCGTGGCCGCCAGGTCGTCGACGTCCTCACTGGCCCTGGTCATCAGGGCCTCGGTGGTGAGCGGGGTGATCTCGGAGACGGAGGACACGAAGGTGGTCTTGCCCACGCCGAAGCCGCCCGCGACGACGATCTTGGCGCTCGCGGGTGCCCGGCTGGTGTCCTTCTGCCAGTCCTGTATGCCTTCTTCCGCTTCCGGCATCGGATACGGCGCGGCCGTCTCAGAGCTTGCGAAGTCCACTGAGCACCCTTTCCACCAGCGCGCGGTTGGGCTGTACCGGTCCCTGCCCGGCGCCGTAGACGCGGATCTTCCCCTGGTCCGCCAGATCGCTGAGCAGCACCCGGACCACTCCGAGCGGAATGCGCAGCAGTGCCGAGATCTCGGCCACCGACCGCATCCTGCGGCACAGTTCGACGATGGCCCGCAGCTCCGGCATCACCGCGGTGGCGATCCCGCCGGAGGTCAACTGGGGCCGCTCCTCCGGCGCGTCGATGGTGGCGACGAACGTCTCCACCAGCAGCACGTGGCCGAAGCGGGTCCGTCCGCCGGTCAGCGCGTACGGGCGGACCCGGGAGGGTTTGCGGTCCGCGCCGCGGACCGGTAGCGGGGACGCGGGCATCACTGCTCGCTTTCGGTCAGGGTGCCCGCCGGTTCGGCGGCACGGGCCTTGCTGAGCTCGCTGCGCAGCTCAGGGGTGAGGACATGTCCGGCACGGCCGACGAACAGCGCCATGTGGTAGGCGACCACGCTCATGTCGCACTCCGGCGAGGCGTGCACGCCCAGCAGCGAGCCGTCGCTGATCGACATCACGAACAGGCAGCCGTTCTCCATCGCGACCACCGACTGCTTGACCGGCCCGGCGTTCATCAGCCGTGCCGCGCCGTCGGTGAGCGAGGCGAGCCCGGAGACGACGGTCGCCAGGTCGCCGGAGGCCTTCGCCGGGCCCTTGCCGGGGCCCCGGCACGGCTGTTCGGCGCCGATGACGGTCTCGCCGTCGGCGTCGGAGGAGCACAGCAGCAGTCCGTCGGAGGAGATGACGGCGACCGAGCGGACCCCCGGCACCTCCTCGACCAGGTTGCCCAGCAGCCACTGGAGGCTGCGCGCCTCGTGGCTGAGCGGGCCGGTGCTGGATCCGGTTCTCGACTGGTTCACCCGCGTGCCTCCTCGGAGGGTTCACCGTGTTGTGACTGCCGGTGCTGGGGTAGCTGCTGGTGCTGCCGGGCGGCGGCCGGCCGTGGTGGCTCCACGGTGCCCGTCGCCTCGGCCTCGGCGTCCCGCCGCCCCTGGCGCAGCCCGTGTGCGAAGCCGCCGAGCCGCCGCCGCAGGGCGTCGGCGTCGACCGGCGCGTTGCGCGGGCGGTCGGCGGGCTCACCGGTGAGCCCACTGGCCCTGGGCACCCGCTTGGGGAGCCCCTTGCCCGTCAACCCACCGGATTCCGGGTCGGTCTGGTCGTCCGGGGCGCTCCGCGCGGGTTGCTCCGGTTGCGCGGCTTCCTCGGTACGCGGGTGCCGGGGCCGGGCGGTGGGACCGTCCCCGGCCGCGGGGGTACGGGCGTGCTGGTCCGTCTCCGCGGCGCGGCGCGGCGCCGGGTCCGCGGCCGCAACGGCCTTGGCGCCGACGGCCGGTGCCGTTGCCGGGGCCCGGTCGGCGGCGCCGGTCACCGGGGCGGCGTACGGGTCCTGCGGCGGCGCCACGCTCTCCGCGGGGTGGACGACGAGGGTGCGCGGCAGCACCACGACCGCGGTCACCCCGCCCTGCTTCTGCTCGCGCAGCTGGACGCGGATCCCATGCCGTCCGGCGAGCCGCGCCACCACGTACAGGCCGAGCCCGGCGGTGGCGTGCGACTCGTCCGGGTGCGGGTCGGCGAGCAACTGGTTCAGCTCGTCCAGCCGGTCGTGCGGGATGCCGATACCGGCGTCCTCGACCGACAGCATGGCCTCGCCGTTCTCCAACAGCCAGCCGGTGACCTGGACATCGGCGTGCGGCGGGGAGAACGCGGTGGCGTTCTCCAGCAGTTCGGCGACCAGGTGGGCGGTGTCGTCGGCGGCGAACCCGGCGACCTGGGCGCGCGGCAGGAACGGGATCCGCACCCGCTCGTAGCGCTCCACCTCGGAGACACCGGCGCGCACCACGTCCAGCAGCGGCACCGGCTTGGCCAGCGCGCCGCCGCTGGTCTCGGCGCCGGCCAGCACCAGCAGGCTCTCGTTGTTGCGCCGCATCCGGGTGGCCAGGTGGTCCAGCCGGAACAGGGTCTTCAACTCGTCCGGGTCCTGCTCGCGGTCCTCAAGCCCCTCGATCAGGGCGAGTTGCCGCTCGATCAGCGCGAGGGTGCGCAGGCTGAGGTTGATGAAGGTGGCGTGCGGCACGCCGCGCAACGACTCGACGCGGGCGAGGAGTTCGTCCCGCTCGGCCATCAGCGCCGCCGCCTGGCCGCGCAACTCGGCCTGCTGGCGGCGCAGTCCATCGCGTTCCGCGGCCACCTTCTGGCGTTCGCCGACCAGTCGGACGCGTTCCTTCTCCTGCTCGGCGGTCTCGGCGCGCAGCCGCACGGTGTCCTCGGCGAGCCGTTCCACGGCCAGCGCGACGGCGGCGAACTCGTCCCCGCTGCCGGTCGGCACCGGCGGCTGCTGGTCACCCGCGTAGCGGCGCAGCGCGGCCAGCGGGCGGGTGACCGAACGGGTGGTACGGACCCCGATGCCGAGTGCCAGCAGTGCGCACAGGCCCACCAGGGTGGCCCGCAGCTCCAGCGCCGTCACGTCGTCGTCGCGCAGCGTGGTGAGCCGGGTGGTGTCGGCGGCCGCCAGTGAGGCCTGGACGGCCCGCATCCGGTCGACCCGGGCGGACAGCGCGGAGTCCACGTCGGCCGTCTTGAGCCGGTTGTCTGACTCGCTCAGGTACGACTTGGCGGTCAGCCGCCGCAGATACGTCTCGGCGGTGGCCACATCGGTGCCGGTGACGGTCTGCGCGTACTGGGTCTGGGCGGGGGTGGTGGCGGTGGCGGCGAAGTCGGCCAGTGCGGACTGCTCGCCCAGCCGGGCCTGCTGGGCCTGGGTCACCAGGGGCGAGGAGGTGCCGCCCGCGGTGAGCGCGGCGACGAGCAGGCCGTGTTCCGCGGAGGCCTGGTCGACGGCCTGGGCGAGGGCGGGTCCGGCGCTGGTGTCGGCGGCGGAGGCCCGGGCGGGCAGGGCGCGGGCCAGGGCGCCGCTGACGCCGTCGAGGGCGTCGATGAGCGGACTGTAGGCGTCGAAGGCGTCCTTGGCGGCGCCGGGGCCGGACAGGGCGGTCTGCCGGATGTGCCCGAGGTTCGCCAGCGCGGTGCGCACCGTCTGGGTGGTGCGGGCCAGGTCGGCCGAGCCGCCGGTGTCCAGCGCGGCCGCCTGCTGGGTCACGTCGGTGGCCTGGCGGTCGACGCGGGCGCGCTCGTCCTCGCTGATGCCGCGGCCGGAGGCGGTGCTGCGTCCGGCGGCCACGTAGGCGGTCATGTCGTCGCGCTCGTCGGCGAGCGAGTGCGCGAGGGCTATCGCCGAGGTGTTCAACTCGGTCAGCCGCAGCAGGCGCTGCGACTGGGACAGATCGCCGATGGCCGAGACGAGCCCCGGGGCTCCGGCGGCCAGTACCGCGATGACCGAGACCAGCAGGGCGCCGAGCAGTCGCTGACGCACCCGGCGTTTGGGCGGCGCGGGGCGCGCGGCCTTGATCTTCTCCGCGACCGCGGGTTCCGTGCGCGCTTGAGTGCGCCCTCTCCTCATTGTCCGCACCGGTTCTCGCATTCCTGTCTCGTACGTCGGTACGGCCGTGGGCACAGCCGAAATGACGCCAAATCAGTTGGGCATCCGACGCCTGGGCCGAACCGTACGGCCGTCCCGCGGCGTTTTCCCCCGATGCGTTGTGGTTGTTACGGCAGAGCTTGTCGCGTTCTTCACGCGCCGCGTGGAACGCGGTCCCCCGGACTCGGCCGTGCCGTCCCGAAGGAGTGAACAACAACCGGAAGTTGACCTTCAACTCCGGACGGCGGTCCACACCCGTTCTTCACGCACGGCGGTTTGGTGAAGGCGGCGCGGTCCTGGAAAGATGCCCACCCGCATTGGCGGCGGGCCACCGCCTGTCGACCCCCTGGAGGCCGCGGGCCGCGCCCGGCCCGCCTCGACGCCGTTCGAACGGGCGCTCAGGCAGACTTGCGGCATGCGCATCGAGACCGCCACGGAGCCTGGCGACCCGGAACGCCCCAACGAGGACTTCGCCGCCGTTGCCCTGCCCGCTTCCGGTCAGGGCGCGGCGGTGGTGCTGCTGGACGGCGTCACGCCGCATCCGGAAGGCACCGGGTGTGTGCACGGCGTTCCGTGGCTCGTGGCGCGGCTCGGTGGCGCACTGCTCGAACTGTCCGGTTCGCAACGGGATATGACACTGCGGGAGTGCCTCGCGGAGGCGATCGCGCGGACCGCGCGGCAGCACGGTGAAAGCTGTGACCTTTCTCACCCCTACACTCCCCAGGCAACCGTCGTGGCGGTCCGGTGGAACCAGGACGCTGTCGAGCATCTGGTGCTTTCCGACTCGGTCTTGCTCATCGAGGACACAACGGGCAACACGCGGGCGGTCCTTGACGACCGTCTGGACCATCTGCCCGAGCCGGTGCCCTCACTGCGGGCGGCGGTACGCGCGCTACCGCGCGACTCCGCCGAGTGGGCGAGGGCCCGTGCGGAGCACGCCCGGGCGGTGGAGGCGTTGCGCAACGCCGAGGGCGGCTTCTTCACCGCCGCGGCGGATCCCTCAGTGGTCGCGCGGGCGGTGTGCGGCACGACGCCCCGCGCCGAGGTACGGGCGGTGGCCGCCCTGACGGACGGGGCGGCGCGTCTGGTGGAGGTCTTCCACGAGTGCGACTGGCCGGAACTGCTGGCCCTGCTGCGCAAGGAGGGTCCCCAGTCCCTGATCACCCGGGTCCGCACCGCCGAGTCGGCGGACCCGCTCAGGAGCGCCTTCCCCCGCAGCAAACGCCACGACGACGCCACAGCGGTCCTGGCGGAGCTGTAACACCCCTTCGCGGTCGCCGGCACGGGCACCCGCCCAGGCGCCCGGTCCCGTGGCGACGACGCGCGACCCACGCGGCGGAGACCGGCGGTAGCGGACCAGCCGCACCCGGGCAGGATCCGGACGGGCGGAGCGCGAAGACACGAGGACGCGCCCGCGGACGTGGAGGGGGCGGCCTGTCGCTAGGCGTCCCCGCAGCGGTCCTCCGGGGCGTTGATCGCGTTGAGCGCCTCCAGGAGGCGCGCCAGCTCCGTGACGTCCTGCCGCGGCCACGCGGACAGCCGCCCCCGGTACCGCGCGCGGCGCGCGTCCCGCACGCGTGTGAAGCGGCTGCGGCCCTCGTCGGTGAGCCGGACGAGGAACGCCCGGCCGTCCGCCGGATCCTGCTCCCTGCTGACCAGCCCCAACTGCTCCAGCGCCCGAAGCTGCCGGCTCATCGTCGCCTTGCCGACCCCGAAGTACGCGGCCAGGTCGGTCGCCCGCTCCGGGCCCGCCTCCTCAAGGCGTACCAGCAACCCGTACGCCGAGGGTTCCAGCTCCGGATGGACCGCCCGCGCCATCTCACCGGACGAGGCGCGGGCGCGCCGGTAGAAGACGGTGATCTCCCGCTCCAACGCCTCCAGGTCCCGATCCCCCTCGGGATACTCCTCATTCCGCACGTCAGCGCCCTCTCGCCCGTCCCCAGGGCTGAAATTTCGTTTCAGCACCTGCCATCGCCGCAGCTCCTTCAGTATTTCGCAGGATTAGACCAACGGCAGTGACCGGGCCCTCTTCCATCCCGCCGTTCTACGCGCGTACGGTCACCATGTCATGGCCATAACAGGGAGGGAACATGTCCCCTGCCGACAGCCCCCTGAGCCCCCGCCCCCACAGATCCCGCGCCGTCCTGACGGCGCTGGCCGCCCTGTTCACGCTCCTGCTCGCGTTACCCGGTACGGCGTCTGCCGCCGCGGCCGCGGGCCGCGCCCCCGTCACCCACCCCCAACTGGACTGGATGGGCTCGACCGTACTCCGCCACGAGGGCGGCGCCCCCTCCAACCACCCCGTCTTCCCGCTGGTCGTACAGACCCCCGGCATGGACGTCAGCGGCTACCAGGGCGATGTCGACTGGACCGCCGCCCGCTCGAACGGCGGCCGGTTCGCCTATGTGAAGGCCACCGAGAGCACCACGTACACCAACCCGTACTTCGCCCAGCAGTACAACGGCTCGTACGGCGTGGGCATGATCCGTGGCGCGTACCACTTCGCGACTCCCGACACCTCGGACGGCGCCGCCCAGGCCGACTACTTCGTCGACCACGGCGGCGGCTGGTCGGCCGACGGCAGGACGCTGCCGCCCGCGCTCGACATCGAGTACAACCCGTACGGCGCGACCTGCTACGGCCTGGGCCCATCGGCGATGGTCAGCTGGATCGCCGACTTCAGCGACACGGTGCACGCGCGCACCGGCCGCTACCCGGTCATCTACACCACCGCCCAGTGGTGGTCCGAATGCACCGGTGGCACTACGGCGTTCGCCGCCGGCAACCCGTTGTGGACCGCCCGCTACACCTCCACCCCGGGTGCGCTGCCGTCCGGTTGGAGCTACCAGACCTTCTGGCAGTACGCCGACACCGGTGTACTGCCCGGGGACCAGGACTACTTCAACGGCACGTACACCCGGCTCCAGGCACTGGCCAACGGATGAACGTGCGGCCGCCCCGCCCTCGTTGGGCGGGACGGCCGCACCGTCCGGGACCTACGCGGCGACCGGGACCGCCCGGTCCGCCGCGGGCTCCAGCGCCAGCCTCAGCACCTGGCGGACATCCGCGACCGCGTGCACATCCAGCTTCTCCAGCACCTCGCTCGGCACATCGTCCAGGTCGGCCTCGTTCCGCTTCGGGATGATCACCGTGGTCACCCCGGCCCGGTGCGCGGCCAGCAGCTTCTGCTTGACGCCACCGATCGGCAGCACCCGCCCGGTCAACGACACCTCCCCGGTCATCGCCACGTCCTCGCGCACCCGGCGCCCGGACAGCAGCGAGGCCAGTGCCGTGGTCATCGTCACACCCGCGCTCGGCCCGTCCTTGGGCACCGCGCCCGCGGGGACGTGCAGATGGACACCGCGGTCCTTCAGGTCGGCCACCGGGAGCTCCAGTTCCGCACCGTGCGAGCGCAGGAAGGACAGCGCGATCCGCGCCGACTCCTTCATCACGTCGCCGAGTTGGCCGGTGAGCGTCAGCCCGGTGCCGCCGGTCTCCGGATCGGCCAGCGACGCCTCGACGTACAGCACATCGCCGCCCGCGCCGGTCACCGCCAGGCCGGTGGCCACCCCGGGGACCGCGGTGCGTCGCTCGTCCGGGTCCTGCGCGGACTCCGGCACGTGGTGCGGTCGGCCGATCAGCCGCCGCAGGTCGTCCGGGCCGACGGTAACCGGGAGTTCGGCCTCGCCCAGCTCGTGCTGCGCGGCGATCTTGCGCAGGATCCGGGCGATCGCCCGTTCCAGGTTCCGCACCCCCGCCTCGCGGGTGTACTCGCCCGCGAGCCTGCGCAGCGCCTCGTCCTCGACCGCCACCTCGTCGCCGGCCAGACCCGTGCGCTCCAACTGCCGCGGCAGCAGGTGGTCGCGGCCGATGGTGACCTTCTCGTCCTCGGTGTAGCCGTCGAGTTGGACCAGCTCCATCCGGTCCAGCAGCGGCTGCGGAATGGCTTCGAGCACGTTGGCGGTGGCGAGGAACACCACGTCGGACAGGTCGAGTTCGACCTCCAGGTAATGGTCGCGGAACGTGTGGTTCTGCGCCGGGTCGAGCACTTCGAGCAGCGCGGCGGCCGGGTCGCCCCGGTAGTCGGAGCCGACCTTGTCCACCTCGTCCAGCAGCACCACCGGGTTCATCGACCCGGCCTCCTTGATGGCGCGGACGATCCGCCCGGGCAGCGCGCCGACGTAGGTGCGCCGGTGGCCGCGGATCTCCGCCTCGTCCCGGACCCCGCCGAGTGCGACGCGGACGAACGCGCGGCCCATGGCCCGCGCCACCGACTCGCCCAGCGAGGTCTTGCCGACGCCGGGCGGGCCGACCAGCGCCAGCACCGCGCCTCCCCGCCGACCGCCGACCACGCCGAGGCCCCGGTCGGCGCGCCGCTTGCGCACCGCCAGGTACTCGGTGATCCGGTCCTTGACGTCGTCCAGGCCCGCGTGGTCGGCGTCCAGCACCGCGCGTGCGGAGGCGATGTCGTAGGCGTCCTCGGTCGTGGTGTTCCACGGCAGTTCCAGGACGGTGTCCAGCCAGGTGCGGATCCAACTTCCCTCGGGGGACTGGTCGGAGGACCGCTCCAGCTTGTCGACCTCCTTCAGCGCGGCCTCGCGGACCTTCTCCGGCAGGTCGGCCCCCTCGACCCGGGCCCGGTAGTCGTCGGACTCGTTCTCCGGGTCGCCGTTGAGCTCGGCGAGCTCCTTGCGCACGGCGTCCAGCTGGCGCCGCAGCAGGAACTCGCGCTGCTGCTTGTCCATGCCCTCCTGGACGTCCTTGCGGATGGTCTCGGCGACGTCCTGCTCGGCGAGGTGGTCGCGCAGCCAGCCGATGGCCAGCCGCAGCCGCTCCACCGGCTCGACGGTCTCCAGCAGCTGGATGCGCTGCTCACCGGTGAGGAACGGCGAGTAGCCGGAGTTGTCCGCGAGCTGGGAGACGTCCTCGATCTGCTGGACGCGGTCCACGACCTGCCAGGCACCGCGCTTGCGCAGCCAGCTGGTGGCCAGCGCCTTGTACTCCCTGACCAGTTCCGCGACGGCGCCCGGTGCCTCGGTCGGCTCGGGCTCGCTGACCTCGGTGCCCTCGACCCACAGCGCGGCGCCCGGGCCGGTGGTTCCGGCGCCGATGCGGACCCGGCGCAGGCCGCGGATGACCGCGCCCGGGTCGCCGTCGGCGAGCCGTCCGACCTGCTCGACCGCGCCGAGGGTGCCCACCGCCGCGTACCGGCCGTCCACCCGAGGCACCAGCAGGACACGCGGCTTGCGTGCCAGGGAGCCGGAGCGGATGCCGGGAACATGGGCCGCCTCGGGCCGGTTGCTCTCCACTGCCTGCGCCGCCTCCACGGCGGCCCGCACCTCGGCGTCGCTCAGATCGAGCGGTACGACCATGCCGGGCAGCACGACCGCGTCATCCAGCGGCAGCACGGGCAGGGTGAGCGGGGCGGACGAGGTCTCTTCAGCCATGATCTCTCCCTAGGCAATCAAGTTGAGCTGTATCGACTCAATGCTTTTGAGCGTGGCATTGTTCCCGACCTTCCCAGGGACGTGTTCGCCGTGAGCGATCAGCGACGGACCGACCGTTCATGCGAGCCTGGGCGGCATGGACGACACGACCAGCGCGGTGACCGTGATCGACCGCAGGGAGGGTCCGTACGGCGAGGTCGTACTGCGCCGGCGACTCGTCGAGGGGACCGAGCGGTACGAGATCATCGAGAACGGCTGCTTCCTGATGGACACCTCCGACGGCCGCTCGGAGCGGCTGCTCGTCCAGGCGCCGCTGCGGGCGCTGGGCGGCGCGGGGCTGTCAGTGCTCATCGGCGGCCTCGGCGTCGGGTTCTCACTCGCCGAAGCGGCGGCCGAGCCGCGGTGGGGCGCCATCACGGTGGTGGAGCGGGAGCCGTCGGTCATCGACTGGCACCGCGGCGGCCCGCTCGACCGCTTCTCGGCACACGCGCTGGACGATCCACGGGTCACCGTCATCGGAGGCGACCTGGTGTCCCACCTACGTGAGGCGGACATCACGTATGACGCGCTCTGCCTCGACATCGACAACGGCCCGGACTGGACCGTCACCGACTCCAACGACTCGCTCTACTCCCCGGCGGGCCTTGCCGACTGCCGGGCACGACTGGCCCCGGGCGGAGTGCTCGCGGTGTGGTCCGCGCAGCCCTCGGAGCGTTTCGAGGAGGCGTTGCGCACCGCCGGGTTCGAACAGGTCCAGACCATTGCTGTCCCGGTTGCCCGAGGTGTCCCGGATGTGGTCCACCTCGGGGTACGGCCCGCGTAGCCGCAGGCCATCCGCGCCCTTTACGCTGCTTGCCAAGCAGCGCGACCAAGTGGGGGCGGGCCCGATGGACAACACACAGACGACTACGGCGAACGGCGGGGCCGGAACACCTCTACCTGGTACCCAGCGCCGGGTGCTGGTCGTCGAGGACGACCCGACGATCGCCGACGCGATCGCCGCCCGGCTGCGCGCCGAGGGCTTCCAGGTGCACACCGCGGGCGACGGCCCGGCCGCCGTGGACACCGCCCACGCCTGGCAGCCCGACCTCCTGGTGCTCGACGTGATGCTGCCCGGCTTCGACGGCCTGGAGGTCTGCCGCCGGGTCCAGGCGCAGCGGCCGGTGCCGGTGCTGATGCTCACCGCCCGGGACGACGAGACCGACATGCTGGTCGGGCTCGGGGTCGGCGCCGACGACTACATGACCAAGCCGTTCTCCATGCGGGAGCTGGCCGCCCGGGTGCACGTACTGCTCAGACGGGTCGAACGGGCCACCGCCGCCGCGCGCAGCCCGCGCGGCGGAACGTTGCAGCTCGGCGACCTGGCCATCGACCACGCCCAGCGCCGGGTACGAGTGCGCGGGGACGACGTCCACCTCACCCCGACCGAGTTCGACCTGCTGGCGTGCCTGGCGCAGACGCCGCGCGCCGTGCTCTCCCGCGAGCAGCTGCTGGCGGAGGTGTGGGACTGGGCGGACGCGTCGGGCACCCGGACCGTCGACAGCCACATCAAGGCACTGCGCCGCAAGATCGGCGCCGAACGCATCCGCACGGTCCACGGGGTGGGGTACGCCCTGGAGACGCCTGCGCCGTGAGGCCGGTCACGCCCCCCACACCCGTTCCGCCGCGGAACGGGTGCCCACGCCCCTGGGGTGCCTTTGTCGACCCGGTCGCGACCCGCCGGAAGGCGCCGGAGGTAGGTGGGAATGAGTCGTAGCCGGGCACCGGGCGGCCCCCGGTTCTTCCGGCGGTCGCCGACCGCCGAGCGCACCCGCGCGTGGCAGTGGATCTGGGACGGTCTGCGCCCCGTCGACCCGTTCCGGTCGATCAAGGCGGCCCTGGGACTGCTGGTGATCAGCTCGGTCTTCCTGACCACCCTGCTGGTCCTGGTGGCCATCCACTCGGAGACCGAACTCCGGGTGATCACCATCTTCTCCATCATCACCTCGATGCTGCTGATGCAGTTCGTCTCGCACGGGCTGACCTCACCGCTGCGCGAGATGACCGCGGTCGCCCGCGCGATGGCCCAGGGCGACTACAGCCGCCGGGTACGCACCGGGCGCCGGGACGAGCTCGGCGAGCTGGCCGTCACCTTCAACAGCATGGCCGCCGACCTGGAGGCCGCCGACCGGCACCGCAAGGAGTTGGTGGCCAACGTCTCCCATGAGCTGCGCACCCCGATATCGGGCCTGCGCGCCCTGCTGGAGAACGTGGTGGACGGCGTCTGCGAGGCCGACCCGGAGACCATGCGGGCGGCGCTCGCGCAGACGGAGCGGCTCGGCCGCCTGGTGGCCGACCTGCTGGACCTGTCCCGGCTGGACAGCGGTGTGGTGCCGCTGGACGCCCGGCGCTTCGAGGTGTGGCCTTACCTGTCCGGGGTGCTGAAGGCGGCGAGCATCAAGCCGGGCGTGGCGCTGGCGTCCCCGTCGCACTCCCGCTCCCGCGGCGACGTCCATCTGCACCTCGACGTCTCGCCGCCGGAGCTGACCGCCTACGCCGACGCGGAGCGGCTGCACCAGGTGGTCTCCAACCTGATCGACAACGCCGTCAGGCACAGCCCGCCCAGTGGCCGGGTCACCGTGCGCGCCCGGCGCGGCGCGGGCCCGGAGAGTTTGGAGCTGGAGGTGCTCGACGAGGGTCCCGGCATCCCGGAGTCGCAGCGCTCGAAGGTCTTCGAACGGTTCAGCAGGGGCAGCATCCCTGCCCCGCACGGTTCGGGCAGCGACGGCGGCACCGGGCTGGGGCTGGCCATCGCCCGTTGGGCCGTGGAACTGCACGGTGGCCGGATCCGGGTGGCCGAATCCCCACGCGGCTGCCGCATCCACCTCACCCTTCCGGGTAAGGATCAAGTGTTGGATTGACGCACGGTCTCGAACTAGAGCACCCCAGCGGAGCAGGAAACCGCAGGCCGAAGGCCGAATGGGCGCCTCTGCGCGGGCATGGGCAGCGCGCGGGCGCCCAAAAGAATGCCGATTTCCCGCCAAAGCCAGCCGCCAAACCAAGTTTTCGGTGTGACGTACACGACGACTGCCCCTCGTAACCTGCGCGTACCCGCCCGGTAGGCGTAGCCTTTATTTCCGCTGTCCACCACCTTGTGAAGCGGAAGAGGGCGGTTGCCGCCGTGTCGTCACAGTCCCCCAACACATCGAGCGTCTCGACCGACCCTGACGGTCAGGGCAAGAGCCCTGCGTCCGGTTTCGGGCCGAACGAGTGGCTCGTCGATGAGATCTACCAGCAGTACCTCCAGGACCCGAACTCGGTAGACCGAGCCTGGTGGGACTTCTTCGCGGACTACAAGCCGGGCACGGACACCGGCTCGGCGGTCGCCACTCCGCCGCCGACCGGCACGGCCGCCCCCGCGGCGCCCGCCCCCGCTCCGGCCGCGCCGTCGGCCCCGAAGCCTCCCGCCGCCGCCCCCGCGCCCGCCTCGCAGGCCGCCCCGGCCCCGGCTGCCCCCGCACAGCAGCCGGCTCCGGCCGCCCCCGCCGCGAAGCCCGCGCCCGCCGCGGCCGCGCCGAAGCCCGCCGCCGCTCCCGCGCCGAAGGCCAAGGCGGAGCCGGAGACCGAGGCGCCGCTGGGCCCCGAGCTGATCACGCTGCGCGGCCCCGCCGCGGCCGTCGCCAAGAACATGAACGCCAGCCTTGAGCTGCCGACGGCGACCAGCGTCCGCGCGGTCCCGGTCAAGCTGCTGTTCGACAACCGCATCGTCATCAACAACCACCTCAAGCGCGCCCGCGGCGGCAAGGTGTCCTTCACCCACATCATCGGCTACGCGATGGTGCAGGCGATGAAGGCGATGCCCTCCATGAACTACTCGTTCATGGAGAAGGACGGCAAGCCGACGCTGGTCAAGCCCGAGCACGTCAACCTCGGCCTGGCGATCGACCTGGTCAAGCCGAACGGTGACCGCCAGCTGGTCGTCGCGGCGATCAAGAAGGCCGAGACGCTGAACTTCTTCGAGTTCTGGCAGGCCTACGAGGACATCGTCCGCCGCGCCCGCAACGGCAAGCTGACGATGGACGACTTCACCGGCGTCACCGCCTCGCTGACCAACCCGGGCGGCATCGGCACCGTGCACTCCGTGCCGCGGCTGATGGGCGGCCAGTCCATGATCATGGGCGTTGGCTCGATGGACTACCCGGCCGAGTTCCAGGGCACCTCCCAGGAGACCCTGAACCGTCTGGGCATCTCCAAGGTCATGACGCTGACCAGCACCTATGACCACCGGGTGATCCAGGGCGCCGCGTCCGGCGAGTTCCTGCGGGTGATGCACCAGCTGCTGCTGGGCGAGGACGAGTTCTACGACAAGATCTTCGAGTCGCTGCGCATCCCCTACGAGCCGGTCCGCTGGCGCCAGGACATCGACACCGCGCACGACGACGACGTCACCAAGGCCGCCCGGGTCTTCGAGCTGATCCACTCCTACCGGGTGCGCGGCCACGTCATGGCCGACACCGACCCGCTGGAGTACAAGCAGCGCAAGCACCCCGACCTGGACATCATCGAGCACGGCCTGACCCTGTGGGACCTGGAGCGCGAGTTCGCGGTCGGCGGTTTCGCGGGCAAGTCGATGATGAAGCTGCGCGACATCCTCGGTGTGCTGCGCGACTCGTACTGCCGCACCGTCGGCATCGAGTTCATGCACATCCAGGACCCCAAGCAGCGCAAGTGGATCCAGGACCGGGTCGAGCGCCCGCACACCAAGCCGGAGCGCGAGGAGCAGCTGCGCATCCTGCGCCGCCTGAACGCGGCCGAGGCGTTCGAAACCTTCCTGCAGACCAAGTACGTCGGCCAGAAGCGCTTCTCGCTGGAGGGCGGCGAGTCCGTCATCCCGCTGCTGGACGCCGTCCTCGACTCCGCCGCCGAGTCCCGGCTGGACGAGGTCGTCATCGGCATGGCGCACCGCGGCCGGCTCAACGTGCTGGCCAACATCGTCGGCAAGTCCTACGCGCAGATCTTCCGGGAGTTCGAGGGCAACCTCGACCCGAAGTCGATGCACGGCTCCGGCGACGTGAAGTACCACCTGGGCGCCCAGGGCACCTTCACCGGTCTGGACGGCGAGCAGATCAAGGTCTCGCTGGCCGCCAACCCCTCGCACCTGGAGACCGTCGACCCGGTGGTCGAGGGCATCGCCCGGGCCAAGCAGGACCTGATCGGCAAGGCGGGCACCGACTTCACCGTGCTGCCCGTCCAGCTGCACGGCGACGCGGCCTTCGCGGGCCAGGGCGTGGTGGCCGAGACGCTCAACATGTCGCAGCTGCGCGGCTACCGCACCGGCGGCACCGTGCACATCGTGATCAACAACCAGGTGGGCTTCACCGCTCCCCCGGCCTCCTCGCGCTCGTCGATGTACTGCACCGACGTGGCCCGGATGATCGAGGCGCCGATCTTCCACGTCAACGGTGACGACCCGGAGGCCGTGGTCCGGGTGGCCCGGCTGGCCTTCGAGTTCCGCCAGGCGTTCAACAAGGACGTCGTCATCGACCTGGTCTGCTACCGCCGCCGGGGCCACAACGAGGCGGACAACCCCTCGTTCACCCAGCCGCAGATGTACGACCTGATCGACAAGAAGCGCTCGGTGCGCAAGCTCTACACCGAGTCGCTGATCGGCCGTGGCGACATCACCCTGGAAGAGGCCGAACAGGCGCTCCAGGACTACCAGGGCCAGCTGGAGAAGGTCTTCACCGAGGTCCGCGAGGCCGCCGCGGCGCCGGCAGCCGAGGCCGAGGTCCCGGCCGTGCTGCCGGAGTTCCCGGTCAAGCTGGACACCGCGATCTCCCAGGAGGTCGTCAAGCGGATCGCCGAGTCGCAGGTCAACCTGCCCGAGCACGTCACCGTCCATCCGCGTCTGCTGCCGCAGCTGCAACGCCGGGCGGCCAGCGTCGAGGACGGCACGATCGACTGGGCGATGGGCGAGACGCTGGCGTTCGGGTCGCTGCTGATGGAGGGCACCCCGGTCCGGCTGGCCGGCCAGGACTCCCGGCGCGGCACCTTCGGCCAGCGGCACGCGGTGCTGGTGGACCGGGAGACCGGCGAGGACTACACCCCGCTGCTCTACCTGTCCGAGGACCAGGCGCGGTTCATGGTCTACGACTCGCTGCTGAGCGAGTACGCGGCGATGGGCTTCGAGTACGGCTACTCGCTGGCCCGGCCGAACGCGCTGGTGCTGTGGGAGGCGCAGTTCGGTGACTTCGCCAACGGCGCGCAGAACGTGGTCGACGAGTACATCTCGGCCTCCGAGCAGAAGTGGGGCCAGACCTCCGGCGTCACCCTGCTGCTGCCGCACGGCTACGAGGGCCAGGGCCCGGACCACTCCTCGGCCCGTATCGAGCGCTACCTCCAGCTGTGCGCGCAGAACAACATGACGGTCGCCATGCCGACGCTGCCGTCGAACTACTTCCACCTGCTGCGCTGGCAGGTCCACAACCCGCACCACAAGCCGCTGATCGTCTTCACCCCGAAGTCGATGCTCCGGCTCAAGGCGGCCAGCTCGAAGGTGGAGGAGTTCACCTCCGGCGGCTTCCGCCCGGTGATCGGCGACGACGCGGTGGACCCGGACAAGGTGCGCAAGGTCGTCTTCTGCTCCGGCAAGGTCTACTACGACCTCCTCACCGAGCGGACCGCCCGCAAGGCGGAGGACGTCGCGCTGATCCGCATCGAGCGGCTGTACCCGCTGCCCGGTGAGGAGATCCAGGCCGCGCTGGCGCCGTTCACCAAGGCGCAGAAGTTCGTCTGGGCCCAGGAGGAGCCGGCGAACCAGGGTGCCTGGCCGTTCATCGCGCTCAACCTGATCGACCACCTGGACCTGGTGCTGGGCGCCGCCCCGGACAACGCGGACCGGCTGCGCCGGGTCTCGCGTCCCACCTCGTCCGCCCCGGCGGTCGGCTCCGCCAAGCGGCACCAGGCCGAGCAGGCGCAGCTGGTGAACGAGGTCTTCGAGATCTGAGCCTCCGGCGTTCAACGCCCAGGCCCCCGCTGATCGTTCAGCGGGGGCCTGGGCGTTTGAGGGCCTGGGAGCGAGGCCCCTCGGGGGCTTCGCCCCCGAACCAACGCCTTCTCAGTTGGGTTGGGGCTCGAAGTCCCAATAAGGCCGTTCGCGGCGCCGAACGGACATGGTGTGCGGGTGCTGCGCGCCCAACGTGTCGGCGAGCTGCTGCAGGGCCTCACCCTCCAGCTTCGCCGCCTCCTGGGTGCGCCGCAGCGACCGCAGGTCGTCGGCGAGCGCGGCCTTGCAGGACAGCGTGAGCGGATGGGTGTCCCCCAGCGCCGACTTGGCCCGCTCCAGGTTCTCCCGGCTCACCCGCGCCGCGCCCTCCTCGTCCCCGGCGAGGTTGCGGGCGCCGGAGGTGTTGAGCGCACAGCCCAGTGTCCAGGGGTGGTCCTGGCCGACGGCCGCGGCCATGTCGTGCCAGGCGCGCTCGGCGTTGGCCAGCGCCTCCCCCCGCTCGCCGTACTCCCACATCACCAGGCCGACGTTGCCCAACGTGCCGATCGCGTACGGGTGGTCCTCGCCGACCAGGCCCCGGTACCGCTCGGCCACCGCGGTGGACAGCTCGCGGGCCTGGTCGAGGTCGCCGTGCGCGCGCAGCAGCGTCGCGTAGTCGGCCTGCACCATCAGGGTGTCCGGATGGCGCGGCCCCTGCGTCTGCTGGAAGCGCTCCACCACGCTGCGCATCAGCGCCTCGGCCGCCGGCACCAGCCCGGTGCGCCGCATGCACAGCGCCAGGTTGAGCTCGGCGCGCATGGTCTGCGGGTTGAACTGGTCCATGATCTGGCGGTGCACCCGTACGTTCTGCTCCTGCCGGGACATCGCCTCCGCGTACCGGCCGAGCAGCCGCAGCATCCAGGCGTACTGCAGCCCGGAGTGCAGGGTGAGGTGGTGGCGCGGGTGCAACAGCCGTTCCCTGATGCGCAGGTTGACCGCGTGCAGGTCCAGTGCCTCCTGGTAGCGGCCGAGCAGGCCCAGCGCCAACGCCAGGTTGCCGCGGTCCTGTTGGGTGCGCGGCGCCTCCTCGCCCAGCAGCCGGGTGTAGACCTCCACGGACGCCGCGTAGAGCGCCCTGGCCTCCTCGTAGGAGCCGAGTGCCATCATGCTGCCGCCCAGACTGTTCTGCGCCCACAGCAGTTCGGGGTCGCCGGGCTCGCGCACCGCGGCCAGCTCCTCCACCGCGGCCCGGCCCAGCGCCTCGGCCTCCCGGTAACGGCCGCAGCGGCGCAGCATGTTGGCGTGCACCCGGCTGAGCTCCAGCAGCGCCGGGTCGTGCCGCGGCAGCGCCGCCCGCCACCGGGGGACGGTCAGCTCGCACAGCCGCAGCGCGATGCTGTTCTCGCCGCGCAGCTTGAGGTAGTTGAGGCAGTTGAGGATGAGTTGGCGGACGTCCGGCTCGGTGCTGTCCAGCGCACCGGAGGTCTCCAGGTGCGGGATCAGCTCGGCGTACCGCGCCCACTCCCGGGTGTCACCCGGGCTGCGCGGGTCGGCCCCGGCGAGCACCCGGCAGGCGGTGGCGGACAGTTCGTCGCGCTCGGTCTCCGACAGGTTGCTGAGCAGGAAGCCGTGGTAGAGCCGGTGCATCTGCACGGTGTCCACCGTCGGGTCCTGCTCCGGGGTCTCCACGTAGTCCATCCGGACCGCGGTGGACTCCGACAGCCTGCGCAGCGCGGTGTGCCAGCGGATCTGGTCGGTGGCCAGCGCGGCGAGGTGCTCCGGCAGGTCGGAGGGGCGGGCGGTCTGGATCAGCCGTACCGGGATGGCGTCCGGTGCGAAGAACGCGAACAGCCGGAGCAGTTCGGTCGCCTCCGGGCTGCGCTCGGCCAACGTGTTGAGCGTTATCGACCAGCTGGTCTGGAAGCCCATCGAGTAGTCGGAGGAGATCCGAATGGCGATCTGGCTGGGGCTGCCGCGGCGGATCAGTTCGATGTAGTCCTTGGCGGCCATCGGGTTGGTGGACAGCCAGGCCGAGGTCTGCGCCAGCAGCAGCGGCAGGTCCTCGACCGCGTCGGCGAGCTGGTCGGCCTCGTCGACGGTCAGCCGTTCGGCGCGGCGGCGCGCGTAGGCGATGGACTCGTCCCGCTCGAAGGGCCGGACCTCGATCTCGGAGACGGTTCCGGTGGCCGCCCAGTCCTGGGTGAGGGTGGTGAGCAGCACATGCCCGTTGCCCTCCGGCAGCAGGTCCTCGATCTGCTCCATGTCGTCGGCGCTGTCGAAGACCACCAGCCACTTGCGGTACGGCCGTCCGGTGCGCAGCGCCTCCTGTACGGCGCGGATGCGGTCGCCGAGTTCGGTGCCGGTCTCCAGACCGAGCCGGGGCGCGAGGGCCGCGAACTGCTCCCGGGCGGTGGCCCGGAACGCGGCGCTCACCCACCACACGATGTCGTAGTCGTTACTGAACCGGTGCGCGTACTCGGCGGCGATCTGCGACTTGCCGACCCCGGAGATCCCGCGCAGCGAGCACCGGGCGCCGCCCCGGCCGTCCGCGGCGAACCGCTCGTGCAGCGCCTCCAGCACCGTGTCCCGGCCGGTGAAGCGGACGTTGCGGCGCGGCAGGCTCCACACCGCGGGCGGGTCGTTGGGGAATCGCGGCGCCGCCGGATCGGGTTCGGCGTCGGGGGCCGTCCGCTCCCCGTCCAGGCCGAGCCGCCGCATGATCCTGCGGTGCGCCTCGCGGGCGTCGAGGTCGCGCAGGTCGACGGGGCTGAGCGGGGCCGCGGTGGGCGGCAGTGCCCGGGTGGCGACGCTGACCGCGGCGAACCGCTCGACGTTCGCCGGTACGACGGCGTGCAGCGCCTCGGTCCACTCGGCGTCGGTGCGCGGGCCGAGCGAGAAGTACCAGTCGTCCAGCACCAGCAGGACCCGTCCCGGCGCCGTCAGCAGGTTGTCCAGCGCCTCGGTGAGCGGCATGTCCACCGGCGGGTCCCAGCGCAGCATCGCGGTGCCGTGGCCCTGCCGTTCGAGTCGGTGCGCGATCCAGGCCGCCCAGGGCCGGTTGAACCCCGCGTAGCTTATGGTGAAGTGCTCTCGGGGGCCGCCAACCTGCGTGCGTTCGGCCATCCGACCGTCTCCCTCTGCCGCTTACCGTTCTGCCCGAATGCCTTCTTCCGGGGGCTGATCACCGGGCCCCGGCCGAAACCCCCTGTCCGTCCGCGTAGCTGACCCTCTGTCGGGCAGGGTAACGGAATCGTGGTGCGCGAGTGCCGTATTGAGCCGACGCGCGATGTGCCGGATCAGGTGCTCCAGGTCGGCGCAGTACACCGAAGGATGACGGAAACCGCTGCCCTCCAGGTACCGGTGGGTGTAGTTGCCGCCGCCGCACACTCGTACCACCGGGCAGCCGCGGCAGGTGGCGCCGAGGCCGTCGGCGCCGAGTTGCCGGGCGACCACCCCGGGGTGGTCGAGCGCCTGGTCGAAGGTGTTGCGGAAGACGTCCAGGCCGGTCGCGGGGGCGTGCTCGTACGCGGTCTTGAGCGAGTCGACCTGCTCGATCGCGCCGTCGGTGTCCACCACCAGTGCCGCGCTCGGTGACAGGCCGACCGACTCGGTGCGGCTGGGCAGGCCGAGCAGCAGCGCGATGATCTCGGTGAACAGCCTTACCCGCGGCCCGGGTTCGCCGTCCCACCACAGGTCGAAGACGGTGGCCAGCCACGTCCCGTACGGCACGGCGCGGGCGTGGCGCGCGGCCCACGGCGGCCGGTGCGGTAACCCCGGTGGCGGCGCGGTCCAGTTGGCGTGCGGCAGCAGCAGGTCGAGGCTGGGCGGGCGCAGCGCGGCCAGCGAGTGGTAGACGAGCGCGGGGTCGGCGGACAGGTCGATGGTGCACAGCAGTCCGGCGTAGCCGTCCGGCCGGTCGGCGAGCAGCCGTGCGGCACGGGAGGCCGCGGGCCAGGAGGGCCGCCCGGCGTGGTCGGTGCGGCGGGCGTTGAGCGCGGCCGTGCCGCCGTCGAGGCTGAGCCCGACCCGGATCCCGGCGGCGGTCAGCCGGTCCAGCGTGTGGGCGGTGAGCAGGGTGCCGTTGGTCTGCACGGTGATGTGCGCGGTGCGGCCCGCGGGCAGCGCCGAGCGCACCGCCTCGGCGTATTCGAGCACCGTGCCGGGGCCGGTCATCAGGGGTTCGCCGCCGTGCAGGTCGACCCGGATCTCCCGCAGTCCGTGCCGCCGCACGTGCTCGGCGACACGCTGAGCGGTGCGGCGCATGGTGGCGCTCGGGGTGCGTGCCGGACGGTCCCGCCAACTGCGGTCGCGGCCCTGGTAGATGTAGCAGTAGTCGCAGGCCAGGTTGCACCGGCTGTGTACCTTGAGCACGAACTGCCGCAGGGGGACCGGTTGTCGGCCCGCCGCACGCAGTGCCGGGACGTCGAGTGCGGCGAGGGGCCAGGGGGCGAACGCTGATCCTTCGACCTCACTCATGAAGCGTGCATGGCCGCAAAGGAGTTGGCGCAAACATATTCGACCGGCGACTGACTGATTCCTCCCGCCCTGCGCCCGGTTTTCCCCGCTCCGCCGCCCCTTTCCCGCCCGCCGCGCCGACAGGGGCCGGAACCGGTCAGCGGTCGGGCGAGTCCTCGTGGTACGCGACGGCGTCCGCGGCGTGCCGTGCCCTGTCGCGCAGCCCGGCGAGCACCGCGCCCAGCACCGGATGGGCGGTGCGCTCCGCCAGTGCGTCCAGGTCGAGCCCGGCGTAGTCGGGCAGCGGCTCCTCGGCCGACAGCCATGGCCCCGCCTCGCGCGTACTGATCACTCCGGTTCCTCCAACGCCAGCATCCGCTCCCGGGTGGAGCGGGCCTGCGGTCCCCCGGCCGCCCCGGAACGCTGCCACAGCTCCCATGCGCAACGGTAGGCCTCCAGGGCCCTGGCCCGCCCGGCGGTGCGCTCCAGCACGGTGCCGCGCTGGTGGTACGCCTGGGCGGCGAGCAGCAGTTCGCCCGCGCGCAGCGCGCTGTCGGCCGCGCGGCGGAACGACTCGGCGGCCTGGTCCCGCTTCTCCGCCGCGCCGGGGCCCTCCGCGAGGTCCAGCAGTACCCCGCCGTGCTCCAGCCAGGCGCGGGCCGCCATCGCGTCCGTGCTCCCCGGGCTGGCGCCACGGGCGGCCCGGTCCAGTATCCACTCGGCCTCGTACAGGTCGGTCTGCGCGCCGCCCACCGCCCGCCGCTGCCGTAGCGCCCGGCCGAACACCAGGCGCCGCTCGGCGAGCAGCGGATGGCTCTCCGGGGTCTGGGCGAGCGCCTCGCGCAGCACCCGCACCGCGTCGGTGGCCACCGCCAGGCCACCGCCGCGCGCCGTCCACTCCGCCAGCACCCTGCCGCGCTCCACCAGCAGTTGGGCGCGGTCCGGGTCATCGGTGGGCAGCAGCCTCTGGGCGCGGGCGAACGCCCGGTCGGCGGCGGCCAGTTCGGCGGTGTCGGCGGTGTGCGCGTAGCGCGCGGCGTGGGCCCGGCCGAGCCGCCGCAGGCACTCCAGGGTCAACTCCGGCTGGTCCGGCAGGGCGTCGGCCACCGCGAGCGCCCGGCGCAGCTCGGCCAGCGCCTCCAAGGCGCCCGGGTCGGCGGCCGCGGCGGCCCGGGCGGCGGCCAACTCCAGCAGCACCTGGCAGGTTTGCGGTGACGGATCGGTGGCGGTCGCGGCGACCGCCTCGAAGTCGGCGACCGCGCGCAGCGCCAGCGAACGGGCCTCGTCGGCGGCCCCGCGCCGCGCGGCGTCCTCGGACAGCGCCAGCAGCAGTCCGCCCCTGGCCACCTGGGCCCGGTCCGGCAGCGGTTCGCGGTACGGCCAGGAGCCCAGCACCTCGTCCAGCCGCAGCGCGGCGCCGATCAGCAGATGGCGATCGCCGCCGAGGTCGTACCGCTCCTTGGCCACCTCCACCCCGCACAGTTGCGCCTCAAGCGCCGCGTGCGGCTCCCCGCGCAGCAGCCGGTGCGAGCGCTCCAGGCTGTCGGCCGCCTCGGCGAGCAACTCGGCCTTGCGTCCGGGCCGTTCGGCCTGTGCGGCCTGGGCCCGCAGCACGCGGCCGAGCACCAGATGGGCGCGGGCGGCGTCGGTGGCGAGCACTCCGCTGTCGACGGCGTACTCGGTGGCCAGCCGGGCGTTCTGCTCGGCGTCCACCAGCGTCCCGTCGTCCGGCCGGGTCTCCCACAGGCTCAGCAGGCACTCGGCGAGCAGTGTGCGCAGCGGTACGGTGCGGCGCGGCTGGCGGTCGTCGGCGGGCGCGGTGCGCAGCAGGCGGATGGCCTCCCACAGGTCGCGGATGGTGCCGTGGCGCTGGAAGCGGGCCAGCCGGTCCCGGGCGGTGTCCACCACGCGTCCCTGGTGGCCGATGAACACCCCGCCGGGCGGTGTGACGCTGGCCTGCGGGCCGGTCTGCGCGGGCTGGCCCGGGGCGGGCCCGACGCCGCCGGGCTGGAAGCGGCGCAGCACCTTGCGCGGCACCTCCGCGAACGGCTCCGGGACCGGCACGGTGCCGAACTCGCCGGAATCCGACGGTCCGGCGCCGCCGGAGAGATAACCCACCACCATCGCCGGGAAGTTGCGGGCCCGCCGCCCGAACACCCGCTCCACGTAGAGCGAGCAGTGCTTGAGCACCAGCGACGCCTCGCCGAGGCCGAGCCTGCGCAGCAGCACGTCCCGTACCCCGGGCACGAACTCGTACCACGGCCCGGTGCTCTCCCGCTCCGGCGCGTCGGTCTGCCGGGGCTCCTCCTCGTGTCGCAGCAGCAGGCCGCTGAGCAGCACCTCGGCCATCTCCACCGGGCCGGTCTGCGGCATCATCGCGCGCTGCACCAACTGCATCACCGGGTAGGCGAGCGGCGCCGCCGACAGGTAGACGGCCAGGTGCTGGGCCGCGGGGGAGGCGACCGCCTGGAACTCCTGGACCAGGTCCTCCGGGGTGCGTTCGGAGAACTGCCTTGGTACAGGGGCCACTTCGCGCCGGTCGTGCACCCAGGCGGCGGAGGCGTCCAGCGCGCAGGGGGCCGTTCCGGCGACCGCGCGGGCCCACGCGCCGAGCGCCGACTGGGTGGGCGACAGCACCGGCACGGCCAGCGCTCCGGGGGCGCGCGGCTGGGAGCGGCGGCGGCGCGGTACGAAGTCCAGCCGCCCGCCCGGGCCGCCGGGGCCGCGCAGCAGTCCGGGCTCGGCGGGCAACAGGGTGCGCGGCCACATCCGCTGCGGCAGCGGCTGGAGCACGGCGACCGGGCCGGTGCCCGCGAACCGGTGCAGCAGCCGCTGCGCCGCACCGCGCCGCCACAGCGCGCCGGAGCAGTCGCTGAGCAGCAGCGTGATGGTGCGCCCGGTCGGATCGCGCAACCGGTCGGCGGGGGCCAGTGGTTCACCGGGGTCGCGTCCCGCGCCGACGCCCGGCAGGCCGTCGGGGCGGGAGCGCAGGTACTGGACGCAGACGTCGCGGAAGGCGCCGACGTGTTCGCAGACCAGCCGCAGTTCCTGGAGCATCTGGTCCCACACCACCATGGACGGCGAGTCGTCCATGACCAGCAGCAGGCTGGCCTCCCTGCGCCGTACCTCCTCGAAGACCGGCATCAGCTGCCCGCTGCGGGCACTGGTCTCGGCGGTGGCCGTCTCGTCCAGTTCGCCGCACACCGGCTGGATCCGTGGCCGGTAGCGCTGTAGCGGCCGCAACGCGCGCTCCAGCGGCAGCAGCCCGGGGAAGGCGGCGGCGATCGGCACCCGGATCTGGGTGAACTCCTCCTGCGGCGACAGCCCGTCGGGACGTAGGGGACGCACCGGCTCCCGACGCTCGCCGTCATCCGGCCCGGCGGCCCCGGCGCTCTCGGGGCGCTCCCGCGGTGGGCGCGGCGGGTGGTCGGCGGACGGTGCGGTGGTTGTGGCCGGATCCCGACGGTCACCGTCCGCGGGGGGCCGCGGGTCGGTCCGGGCGCCCATCGCGCGGGCCAGCCAAAGGGCGTCGGCGAGCGCTTCGGCGTCCGGAGCGATCCCTGCGGCCCGCAGCCGGGCGATCAGCCGCGGGTAGGGGTCCGACCCGGTGGCCATCGGGGATCACCTCATCCGGTTGAGCGGCTGCATCAGTTCGTCGGCGAGCCGCTCCCGAGTGCCGAGGTCCTCGTCCTTGGCCTGCTGGGTGAGGTAGATGGCGTTCAGCAGCTGGTCGGCCGATCGCTGCTCGCCCGGCCTGCGGTCGAGGAACTGCCGGATGACGGGCGCGTGGTGCTCCGCCGCCTCCGGCCCGAAGTGCGCCCGCACCATCGCGGCGAGCCGCTCCTCGTCCGGAGTGCTCAGCCGCAGGTGGATGCAGCGGCGCAGCAGCGGCGCCGGGAAGTCCCGCTCCCCGTTGCTGGTCAGTACGACGAAGGGGAAGGCGCGGCAGCGTACCCGGCCGCCGCGCACGGTGACCCGGCCGCCGTCGTCGTCCTGTACCTCGACCTCGGGATGCCGGTCGGCGATGCGCTCCAGCTCCGGGATGGCGAACTCGCCTTCCTCCAGGGCGTTGAGCAGGTCGTTGGGCAGGTCGATGTCGCTCTTGTCGAGCTCGTCGACGAGCAGCACCCGGGGTTTGGCGGCGGGCAGCAAAGCGGTACCCAGCGGGCCGAGCCGGACGTAGCGGCCGATGCCGTCCGCGGCCGGCTCCTCGGCGTCCGGCAGCGGTGCGGTACGGGCGAGTTGCAGGTCCTGCAGCCGGGCCAGCGCGTCGTACTGGTACAGGCCGTCGCGCAGTACCGTCCGGCTGACGATGGGCCAGCGCAGCACCCGGCCCAGGCCCAGCTCATGGGCGACCGCGTGGGCCAGGGTGCTCTTGCCGCTGCCGGGCTCGCCGGTGACCAGCAGCGGCCTGCGCAAGTACAGTGCGGCGTTGATGAGTTCGAGCTCGGTGGGGCTCGGCCGGTACTGCTCGGCGAGGTCCTGCTGGAGTCCCAGCCGCCGGGTCGATGCGGTGTCGATCGGCGCGGGTGGGCTGACGAGCGGGTGGCCGTCGAAATTGCGCCACGGCGGCGGACCCGGCAACCGGTCGATGCCCTCGTGCGGGCGACCGGTTCCTCGGTAGATGAGCCACTCGTTCACTTCGCGCTCCTCTCTTTACGACACTACCCACCAACGCGGAGACCAACAGTGCTTTCCGGACGCGTACGGTGGCACGCCGTCAGCGGACCCCGACTCACCGTGCGCCCCCGAAGCCGGGCAGCGGGCTGTCCGCGTCGTCGTACAGCAGCACCAGGTGCTCCGCCCAGCGCTGCCCGGCGCCGGACCCGGGTATGTCCCGCAGGTCATGGCCGCGGGCCCGCAGCACCCTGATCGCCTCGGGGAGTTCGGCGGCGCCCGCGACGTGCGCCAGCAGTTGCTCGGCCTCGCGCCGGAAGACGCCGCACCGCGGCCCGCAGCCGTCCGGCGGATGCGGTTCGGCGCACCACAGCGCGATGCCGTGGCCCGCGTCCAGTACGTCGTACATGGTCTGCAGCGCCTCGCCGTCGCCCACCGGGCCGCACAGCACCGGCACCGACTCGACGGGGGCGTTGCGCAGCTTCTCGTAGCCGGGGCTGCGGTCCAGTACCGGCAGCGACAGCGGGGTCAGCCCGGTGCTGTGCGAGACGCCGCTCCACCGGCCCAGCCACTCGGCGGTGGGCGGTACCCGGTCCACGTCCCGGACCACCACCGGCCGGCGGGAGCCCATCGGCCGGGCCGGGCGGTGCCGTTGCTGCCGTCGGCCGGGCGTCCACAGGTGGGCGGCGGTGTCGAAGTGGTGGACGGGGAGGGCGAGTTCGACGGTGGCCGGGCGGCCGGTGCCGTCCGCCCGGTCGAGGGCCAGTGCCAGCGGCTCCTGGATCTGGGCCACCGCCTCCTCGAAGCCGACGCCGTCCCGCTCGTCGCACACCGTGGTGATCTGCCGGTCCCCGGGCGAGCGGACCACCTGGATCTCCCAGCGGAACCGGACCGGCCGGTCCTCCTCCCAGACCACCGGCGCCAGCGCGACCAGCACCGCGGCCTGCCCGGCGGTGGCCTGCGCGGTCATCGCCTCCACCAGCTCCATCAGCCGGTTGCGGTCCGGCGCGGGCAGCGAGATCGCCCGGCTCATGGCGAACTCCAGCAACTCCCGTGCGCCCGCCGGGTCCTGCGCCCGTACCTCCTCGGCGACCAGCACCAGATAGGTGACGAAGGCCAGCAGCTGCTTGCCGTCCTCCGGCTCGTACAGCAGGCCGTGGCCGTCCCGCCAGGCCACCGGCAGCGGATCGTGCACCGTGCCCGGCCCCAGCACCCGCTCCACCAGCCGCTGCACCACGCCCCCGCTGCGCGGCGGAGGCAGCTCGGCCAGCAGCCCCAGCGCCCTGGCCCGGTCGTACGGGGTCCACTCGCCTATCACATCGGAGAGTTGGCCCTGTACGTCGATCCAGGTGGCACGGGCCTGGCGGCGGGGCCGCTGCTGCCCGTAGTGCCAGCGGTCGTGGCCGCGCACCAGCTCCTGGTACGGATCGCGTTCCGGCGCCAACTCCGGTGCCAGCGGCCGGGAATCGGCGAGCGCGCGCAGCGCGGTGAGCAGTACCGCCTTGCCGCCGTCGCGGCTGCGGCGGCGGGCCTTGACCACGCCGACGACCCGGCCGTGCGCCAGGTCGACCACCAGGCTGCCGGAGACCCCGGCCGGGATCTCCGAGTCGGGGCCGAGCCGGAAGACGTCGATCCGGTCGTTGCCGGGAACGGTGCAGGTGCCGTCCCAGGGGTCGATGGTCTCCCCCGGCCTGCGCCAGCCGACGGCGGCCACCCGCCCGCTGACCGGGGGGATCGCCCGGTCGCTCAGCCAGGCGCAGCCGTGCTCCACGGGACTGGTCAGCCGGATCAGCGCGAGATCGGGGGCGAGTTCGTACTCGCGCTCGTCACCGAGTTCCCAGCCGGTCAGCTCCTCGGGGTCGGGCAGTGCGTACACCACCCGGCCGGGCAGCACGCGTTCGCCGACCCGTACGCCGATCTCGCCGTCCCCGGCCCACCTTCGGCGGCCCATCCGGCTGTCCCGGCGCACCAGCACGTGTGCGCAGGTCAGTACCCACTCGGGGGCGACCAGCAGGCCGCTGCCCCAGAACTCCGCCGTGTCGTCGGGCGCGGCCAGGATGGCGACGGCCACCTCGCGGGCCAGCTCGCGCAACCGGGCCTCGGCCTCGGCAGGGCGCAGTGCGGGGTTCATGGTGCGGGCGGGGTCGGCGGCATCGGGACGGTGCTGGGCATGCCGTCCAGCGCGGACCGGGGGTGCCGGGGCGGCTCGGGCTCCCGGCCGAGGCGGTCCCGCCAGGTCAGGGTGACGGTGAGGGCGGCCCGGGACTCGCCGTCGGCCAGCACGCTGACGATCGCGCCGGACTTGACCGCCAGTTCCACCCCGAACTCGACGCTGACCTCGTCGGGCGCGGCCCGCTCCGCCGCGTCCCGTACCGAGGCGGCGACGCCGGTGATCAGGCCGCGCAGGTGCTGGACCCGGGCGACGACCCCGTCGAGGGCGCCGACGTCCTCGTAGTCCCCGTACTCCTCGCCGTCCGCGAGGACGGGCGCGGACAGCCGGGCCCACACCTCGGTCCCGTCCGGCAGTTCGATGCGCTCGACCCGCTCCCCCATGGCCCCCTCCACTCTCCGGCGGGGCGACTGGCCCGCGCCGTGTGCGACGTGGTGGAAGATCAGGCTAGTCGCCGGACGGCTGTGAATTAAGGGGATGGCGCGAAAGCGACCCCGTCGGGGGCCGCGGGGGTGCGCATGCCCCCGGGCCTGCGGACGAAGGGGCGGCCGAGCGGTCTTAAGCTGGCCGAAAACGTCCCTGTTTCTGATCTGGAGCACCCCTTGTACTTCACGGACCGCGGCATCGAGGAGCTGGAGGACCGGCGCGGTGAGGAGGAGGTCACCTTCGAGTGGCTGGCCGAGCGACTGCGTGAGTTCGTCGACCTCAACCCCGAGTTCGAGGTCCCGGTCGAGCGGCTGGCGACCTGGCTGGCGCGCCTCGACGACGAGGAAGAGGAATAAAGACCTCCGGGCCTCCCTTGACTTCTCCAGTACGCGATATATCGTGTCTCGCAGAGGACGCGATATGTTGCGTGTACCCCAGCCTCGGGAGGCCCGGATGTCAGCCCATGCGTGGACCGTGGCGGAACCACAGAAGATCAGCTTCGACGGCCCCGTCACCGCCCTGCACGTCCGCATCGTCGGCGGGACGGTCAACGTGGTCGGGACGGACGAGGGTGCCGCCCGGCTGGAGGTCTCCGCGATCGAGGGACCACCGCTGATCGTCACCCATGACGGGGGCAGGCTCACCGTCGGCTACGAGGACGTGCCCTGGAAGGGACTGCTCGGCTGGCTCGACCGCAAGAGCTGGAAGCGGGAGGCCGTGGTCTCGCTCGCGGTCCCCGCGGACACCCGGGTGGAAGTGGGCACGGTCGGCGCCACGGCCGTGGTCTCCGGGGTCTGCGGCGACACCGCGGTGCACGGCGTCAGCGGCGACACCACCCTGGTCGGCCTCTCCGGCCCGGTGCAGGCCGACAGCGTCTCCGGCAACGTCGAGGCGCAGGCCCTCTCCGGCGACCTCAAGTTCAGCACCGTCTCCGGCGACCTGACCGTCATCGAGGGCACCGGCTCCAACGTCAAGGCCGACTCGGTGAGCGGCAACATGGTGCTCGACCTGGACCCCTCCGCGGGCGCCGCGGTCCAGCTCAACACCGTCTCCGGTGATCTCGCCATCCGCATCCCCGAGCCCGGGGACGCGGAGGTCGACGCCAACACCGCCAGCGGCGCGGTCTCGTGCGCGTTCGGCGAACTGCGGGTCACCGACCAGTGGGGCGCCAAGCGGATCACCGGCCGGATCGGGCACGGCGCCGCCCGGCTCAAGGCCACCACGGTCTCCGGCGCCATCGCGCTGCTGCGCAGGCCGCCGCTGGAACCGGCGGAACCGGTGGACGCCCCGTCACTGCGGAAGGACGTCTGAGATGCCCCCCGTCTTCGCACACGGCCGCCTGCGGCTCTACCTGCTCAAGCTGCTGGACGAGTCGCCGCGGCACGGCTACGAGGTGATCCGGCTGCTGGAGGAGCGCTTCCAGGGCCTGTACGCCCCCTCGGCCGGAACCGTCTATCCCCGGCTGGCCAAGCTGGAGAAGGAGGGCCTGGTCACCCACACCACCGAGGGCGGCCGCAAGGTCTACTCACTGACCGACAGCGGGCGGGCGGAACTGGCCGGCCGGCAGGGCGAGTTGGCCGACCTCGAGCAGGAGATCCGGGACTCGGTCTCCGAACTGGCCGCCGAGATCCGCGAGGACGTCCGCGGCTCTGCCAGCGATCTGCGCCGCGAGGTCCGCGAGGCCGCCCAGCAGGCCCGCAGCAACGGGCGGGACGGTGGCCGCGAGGAGTACCGCCGGATGAAGGAGGAGAGCCGCCGGGCCAAGGAGGAGGCGCGCACCGCCCGCCAACAGGCCAGGGAGGCACAGGCGTTCGCCCGCGAGGAGGTGCAGCGGATCGTCCGCAGAGTGCAGGACGAGGTGCGCGAGCACGCCCGGCAGGGCGACTGGCAGAGCGCGATGAAGGAGGGCCTGGCCCAGTTCAGCCGCGAGATGAGCAGCTTCGGCAGGTCCCCGGAGGACGCCCCGCGCGGTCCGTGGGAAAGCGCCACCGCGTCGCAGACCCCGACGGAGGACATCCCGGACGCCTCCCGGCCGTCGCACGTCAGGGCGGAGTCTCCGCGGGAGACCGCGCCCGAGTGGGCGGCGGAGGACGACACGGCCTCCACCAACCCGGCCCGTGACCTGGAACGCCTGCTGGACCGCTTCCGCGACGACATCCGCGACGCCGCCCGTGACCACGGGGTCACCGCGGCCCAGCTACGGGACGTGCGCCGCCACCTGGCCGGCGCCGCGGCCCACATCGGAGCGGTACTGCGGCGGTGAGGCGGGAGGTGCCTGGCGGGCTTCCCCCGAAGAACTCCTCAGACCGTCAGCACGACCTTGCCGAACAGGTCGCCGGAGGCCATCTTGGCCAGGCCCTCCCGGGCCTGGTCGAGCGGCAGTACGGAATCGATCACCGGCCGCACCGAGCTGGCGGCGCAGAAGTCGAGCAGGCCGGCCAGCTCCTCCTTGGTGCCCATCGTGGAGCCCACGACCTTCAGTTCGAGGAAGAAGATCCGGTTAAGCTCCCCCGCCTTGGGGGTGTTGCCGCTGGTCGCGCCGGAGATCACCAACGTACCGCCGGGCCGCAGCGACCTGACCGAGTGCGACCAGGTGGCCGCCCCGACCGTCTCGATCACCGCGTCCACCCGGTGCGGCAGCCGCGCCCCCGGTTCGAAGGCCTCCTCGGCGCCCAACTCGACGGCGCGCGCCCGCTTCACCGCGTCCCGGCTGGTGGCGAAGATCCGCAGCCCCGCCGCCTTGCCCAGGACGATCGCGGCGGTGGCCACGCCGCCCCCCGCCCCCTGCACCAGCACCGAATCACCGGGCCGCACGTTCGCGTTGGTGAACAGCATCCGGTACGCGGTGAGCCACGCGGTGGGCAGACAGGCCGCCTGCTCGAAGGTGAGTTCCCTGGGCTTGGGCAGTACGTTCCACGCCGGTACCGCCACCCGCTCGGCGAAGGTGCCCTGGTAGCGCTCGGTGAGGATGGAGCGCGGCTCACGCGGGCCGACCCCGTGCCCCGACTGCCCGATCACCGAGTGCACGACGACCTCGTTGCCGTCCGCGTCCACCCCGGCCGCGTCGCAGCCCAGGATCATCGGCAGACTCTCCTCGGTCAGCCCGACGCCCTGCAGCGACCACAGGTCGTGGTGGTTGATCGAGGCTGCTCTGACGTCCACGACCGTCCAGCCCGGCCGCGCGTCCGGTTCGGGACGCTCCCCCAACTCCAGCCCGCTGAGCGGCTGGTCACGGTCGAAACGAGTGGCATAGGCGGCGAACATGGTCATGAAGCTAATCCCACGGGCGTTTGCCCACCAGTCCCCGCTCCGTGAAGCGACGCACATCACCCGGACCGGTACCGCCCGAAGCGTTCGGCGAGACCCTCATGCCCGGTGTGATCCGTGCTGCTCGCCAACCGGGCGCCGCCCATTCGCGAGCCGGGTGTGTCAAAATCGGAAAACGGGCGATCCCCGTTGCCCCATCGGGCCGGAACACCAGGGCCGGACCGCGATGGGCACCGCTGTACGAGTCGTACATCCCCGCGCTCCACTTCCCGACATTCGGGCAACAGCCGCAATTAACCGGCCGTTCGGGACGCGGCAGGGAGAATTTATGGACTCGTCAGTAGAAACAGTTATCCGGTAGAACGGATCATTCCACCCCTCACCCGGGGTCCAGTGCGTGAGTGCGACGCGCACGGCGGCCGTACGCCTCCCACCGCGGAGACGACGGACGCCGCCCCGCCCTCCCCGAACCGGGGGGAGTACCCTCAACAAGCATTTCGACAAAGGGGTCAATTGTGGCAGCGGAGATCATCAACCCTCGTAGCGACGCCGATCAGAGCGAACTGATCGATCCGGCGTTCGCATTGCACCGCGGCGGAAAGATGGAGATCAGCGCGACGGTGCCGGTGCGCGACCGCGACGACTTGTCGCTCGCCTACACGCCGGGGGTCGCCAAGGTCTGCACCGCGATCGCGGAACAGCCCGAACTCGTCCACGACTACACCTGGAAGTCCCAGGTGGTGGCGGTGGTCACGGACGGTACGGCGGTGCTGGGTCTCGGTGACATCGGTCCGGAGGCGTCGCTGCCGGTGATGGAGGGCAAGGCCATCTTGTTCAAGCAGTTCGGCGGGGTGGACGCGGTGCCGATCGCGCTCGACACCACGGACACGGACGAGATCGTGGACACGGTGGTCCGGCTGGCGCCCTCGTTCGGCGGGGTCAACCTGGAGGACATCTCCGCGCCGCGCTGCTTCGAGATCGAGCGCAGGCTCCAGGAGCGGCTGGACATCCCGGTGTTCCACGACGACCAGCACGGCACGGCGGTGGTCACGCTCGCCGCGCTGCGCAACGCGACCGTGCTGACCGGACGTTCGCTGGGCGAGCTGCGGGCGGTGATCTCCGGGGCGGGCGCCGCCGGGGTGGCGATCGCCAAGATCCTGGTGGAGGCGGGCATCGGCGATGTCGCGGTCACCGACCGCAGGGGCGTGGTGCACAGCGGCCGCACCGATCTGACCGACGTCAAGCGGGAGTTGGCTGGTTTCACCAACAAGGCGGGCATCACGGGCGGTTTGGAGGACGCGCTGTCCGGTGCCGACGTGTTCATCGGCGTCTCCGGCGGCACGGTGCCGGAGGCGGCGGTCGCCACCATGGCCAAGGGCGCGTACGTCTTCGCGATGGCCAACCCGAACCCGGAGATCCACCCGGACGTCGCGCACAAGTACGCGTCGGTGGTCGCCACCGGGCGCAGCGACTACCCGAACCAGATCAACAACGTGCTGGCCTTCCCCGGCATCTTCGCGGGCGCCCTCCAGGTCCGGGCCTCGCGGATCACCGAGGGCATGAAGATCGCCGCCGCCGAGGCGCTGGCCGCGGTCGTCCACGACGAGTTGAGCGCGGACTGCGTCATCCCGTCTCCCTTCGACCCCCGTGTGGCTCCGGCGGTCACCAAGGCGGTCGCCGCAGCGGCCCGCGCGGAGGGCGTCGCCCGCCGGTAGAGGGGATCTTGGGGGCAGGCTCCCCAACTCCCTGAAACGCAGGACCACATGGCGGCTTGGGGGACTACCCCCAAGCCGCCAGGCGCATCGGCGACCTACCCCCAGCCAGATCCGGCGCGCCGACGAGCACCCCGCAGCGTGGCCCGGCCGGTACCGGACGGACCGCCGTCCGGTACCGGCGAAGCGGCCCTACTTGAGGCCCAGGACCACCGCGTCCGGCACCGAGCGCCACACCGCCCGCGCCTCGCTGAAGCCCGCGTCCCGCAGGGTCCGGGCGTGCCACTCGACGGGATGCGGCTCACCGTCCGCGTGGTCACCGAAGATCTCGTACCGCCGGGCCACCGCGTCCGCCAACTGGTCGTCGGCGGCGGCCAGTTGCCACCACTCCCGCCAGTCCGGCACCCCGCTCGCCGCCCGCTCGCGCTCCATTCGCGCGTGCCGCAGCGCCTGTTCGGCCGCGTTGATCCGCGGAGTGGCCGGATCCGGCATGTGGTCGGCGTTCATGAACACCCCGCCGTCCTTGAGCACGCCCGCGATCTGCCCGTACACCCGGGCCAGCGGCTCGGTCTGCAGCCAGTGCAGCGCGGTGGCGGTGAGCACCGCGTCGTACTCGCGGTGCGGCAGCTTCCGCGTCCAGTCGGGGTCACGCAGATCGGCGGTGACGAACTGGATCCGCGGCTCGTCCGCGAAGTGCCCCCGCGCGATGGTGAGCAGCGCCGGGTCGAGGTCGAGCGCGGTCGAGCGCGCCTCGGGCAGCCGCTTGAGCAGCCGGTCGGAGATGCTGCCGGTGCCGCAGGCCAGGTCCAGCACGACCGGCGCCGGACCGGCCACCGCCTCCACGAGGTCGAGCATCACCCGGAACCGCTCCTCGCGGTCCGGCAGGTACCACTCCTGCTGGCGGTCCCAGCTGTGCTGCCATGCTTGCCAGTCGGCGGGAACGATGCTTGTTTCCGTCATCACGGCCACCCCTGCTCGTAATACCCTGGTAGCGGTTGCGCCCATTACAGCGTCGCCGCAAGCCCGACCCTAGACCGCACTGAGTAAGGACCACAAGTGGAGCTGGCTTATTACTCGGACTATGCCGTGCGGCTCGTGAACACCGAGCGCCCGGACCACGGCGAGGACGCCCTCTCCTCGGTCGAGGCGGTGCGCGAACTCTTCGGCCCCAACCGCCAGGCCGCCCGCCGGGCGGGCGACGCCGACGTGACCCGGCTGCGCGCGGTACGCACCAGGCTGCGCGCGGTCTTCGAGGCCGCCGCCGAGGGCGACGAGGTGCGGGCCGTGGACCTGCTCAACGCGCTGATGCTGGAGTACCCGGTCAGCCCGCAGATCTCCGGCCACGGCGACCTGGACGACCAGGGCCGCCCGCAGTGGCACATGCACCTGGCCGACCACGCCAACAACGCCACGGCCGCCTACACCGCGCCCGCCTGCATGGGCCTGGCCTTCCAGCTCACCGCACTCGGCGCGGACCGGCTGGGCGTCTGCCAGGCCGCCTCGTGCCGCAACGCCTACATCGACACCTCGACCAACCGCTCGCGCCGCTACTGCTCCGACCGCTGCGCGACCCGGGCCAACGTGGCCGCGTACCGCGCCCGCAAACGGCAGGTGCAGCGGCAGAACGCGCAGGGCTGAGCGGCCCGGCGACCGCTAACGCGCCCGCGTACGGCGGGAGACCGACCGGTCGGACCACACCGGCCGCAGCGCGCCGACCGCCCAGGAGACCGCTGCCACGGGAGTCCGCCGCAGCCCGCGCGGCGGCCGGAACCGCCCCAGCACCCGGGCGAGCAGCAGATCGTCGGGGACCGTCCCGAACATCCGGCTGTCCGACTCGGCGAACGGGTTGTCCCCCAGCACCCACCAGCCGGCGTCCCGCCGCTCCACCGCCCGTTTGACGATCAGCAGGTCCTGCTGCAACGGATGCCGCAGCACCACCACGTCGCCGGCACGCACCGCCGCCCCGTAGCGGACGAGCAACTGGTCCCCGTGGTGCAGCGTCGGCACCATCGAAGGCCCCGTCACCTCTGCGAGTCCGAACGGCAGCCTTGCCCCCTGCTGGCGCATGCCGAGCCTCCTGTCAGATCCTCCACCGGGTCCAGGGTGACACCAGACTTTTGTCCTAAGCACCAGGGGGCACCCGGTAAATGGGACTCCTCAGGGAGTAATGTCCCATCTGCAAAGACGATCACAAGGAAGGACAGCCATGTTCTCTCGCCTGTTCGCGCCGAAGGTCAAGGTCAGCGCCCACTGCGACCTGCCCTGCGGCGTCTACGACCCGGCCCAGGCCCGTATCGAGGCCGAGTCCGTCAAGGCCGTCCAGGAGAAGTACCAGGCCAACGAGGACGCGGACTTCCGCACCCGTGCCCTGATCATCAAGGAGCAGCGCGCCGAGCTGGCCAAGCACCACGTCTCGGTGCTGTGGAGCGACTACTTCAAGGCCCCGCACTTCGAGAAGTACCCGCAGCTGCACCAGCTGGTGAACGACACCCTCAAGGCCCTGAGCGCGGCCAAGGCGTCCAACGACCCGAAGACCGGCGAGAAGGCCCTTGAGCTGATCGCCGAGATCGACAGGATCTTCTGGGAGACCAAGAAGGCCTGACCTTCGCTCAGCTTTCTTCGGCCCTCCAAGGCAGAAGCCGGATCTGCGAGGACACCACCTTCACAGATCACCAGCCGCCCCCGGTCCACCACGGACCTGGGGCGGTCGGCTTTCGCCGTGCGGAAAGATCCGCCGGATTCGGCGAGAATGGCCGGGTGACCGCACCTGCCTGCCTTGACGCGCTTGAGCCGCGGCTGCCTTCGCCGCTTGTGGGCGTCGTGGACGAGCGGCTGGCGCGGTGGGGGGTCGAGTTGCTGCTGAAGCGGGATGACCTGATACATCCCCGGATTCCGGGCAACAAGTACCGCAAGCTGCGGCTCAACGTACAGGCGGCCATTGACGGCGGACACCGTACGTTGCTCACCTTCGGCGGGGCGTACTCGAACCATCTGCGGGCCACCGCCGCCGCCGGACGGTTGCTGGGGTTCCACACCGTGGGCGTGGTGCGGGGCGCGGAGCTGGCCGACCGGCCGTTGAATCCGTCGCTGGCGCGGGCCGCCGAGGACGGGATGCGGCTGCACTTCATCGACCGCGCGACGTACCGGCGCAAGACCGAGCCCGATGTGGTCGCCGGCCTGGAGCGCCGGTTCGGCCGCTTCTACCTGGTCCCGGAAGGCGGCAGCAACGCGGCCGCCGCCACCGGATGCGCCGACCTCGGCCGTGAGCTGCGCGGTGTAGCGGACGTGGTCACCGTCGCCTGCGGCACCGGGGGCACGCTGGCCGGGCTGGCCGCCGGGCTCGACCACGGCACCCAGCGGGCGGTCGGTTTCCCGGTGCTCAAGGGCGGCGGATTCCTCGACGGCGAAATCCAGCGGCTGCAACAGGCCGCTTTCGGTGGGCGGCGCGGCGACTGGCGGCTCGACACGCGTTTCCACTGCGGCGGATACGCCCGTATCACGCCCGAACTACGGGAATTCGCCGACGAGTTCGCCGAACGGCACGGGCTGAATCCCGACCTCACGTATGTGGCGAAAATGCTCTACGGGACGTACGCACTCGCCGCGGAGGGCGCTTTCGCTCCCGGCACGAGGGTGGCGGCGGTCATCACCGGCTGACCCCGCTCCCGGAATACCGGCGGAATCGGTTTCGGTGGGATCGGTCCTCCCTTCCGGGTCCGGATGTCTGACCGTCCGGTTAGCCTGGGGGGCATGATTCGAGCCGCGACCACCGCCGACATCCCGGCGATCCACGCCATGATCCGCGAACTGGCGGATTACGAGCGGTCGCTGGAGGACGCGCGGGCCACCCCGGAGCAGCTGCGCGACGCGCTGTTCGGGGCGCATCCGGCCGCCTTCGCGCTGATCGCGGAGGAAGCGTCCGTCGAGGGTGGGCCGCGGGCCGTCGGTTTCGCGCTGTGGTTCCGCAACTACTCGACATGGACCGGCACCCACGGCGTATACCTGGAGGACCTGTACGTACGCCCCGAGGCGCGCGGCGGCGGGCACGGCAAGGCGCTACTGGCCGAACTGGCCCGGATCTGCGTGGAGCGGGGATACGAGCGCTTCGAGTGGTCGGTGCTGGACTGGAACGAGCCGTCGATCGGCTTCTACAAGTCGCTGGGCGCGGTGGCCATGGAAGAGTGGACGGTTCACCGGTTGACCGGCGGACCACTGCGCGCTCTGGCCTCAAGCGCCACTGTGGCCTCTGTGGCCTCGCCAAACCCCAATCGCGCGATACCGCTTTCGAATTGAGACCGCAGACCCCTAGCCACTGTCCGTACTCATAGGCTTACCATGAGTGACAACCGGGAGGTGCTGAAAGTGAGCCCCTCTATGGGGACAGGCGTGCTTGGTCCGGGCGACACCGGGGCACAGATCGCGATACCGTCCCTGGACGGTGCGCAACGAGTTCCGTTACTCGGAGTGTACGGACCGCTTACCAGTCGTACCACCGCCACGCGCGGCGGAACGGCAGCCATCAAGCTCAACCACCGTGTGCCACCTTGGAGGTGAGGGTGTCCCAGATCGCAGGCGAGCCCGGGTCGAAGGACTTCGTGGAGGTCCGGCTGCCCGCGGCGGGGGCCTACCTCTCGGTACTGCGAACGGCGACCGCCGGACTCGCAGCCCGCTTGGACTTCACCCTCGACGAGATCGAAGACCTGCGCATCGCCGTGGACGAGGCGTGCGCCATCCTGCTGCAGCAGGCCGTCCCCGGCAGCGTGCTCTCATGCGTGTTCCGGCTGGTCGAGGACGCGCTGTGGGTGACCGTGTCGGCGCCCACCACCGACGGCCGCGCCCCGGAGCGCGACACCTTCGCCTGGACGGTGCTCTCCGCACTCGCCGGTGAGGTGGACTCCAGCGTGGCCGAGGACAACACGGTCAGCATCAGCCTGCACAAGAAGCGCGGCGCCGGCCCTGGACAGTCGTGAGGTTCCCAGATGCAGGAAGTCCTCTGGTTTCCCAGGAGCCCTGGCGACCGCGCACACCGCGGCGGCCGTAGGTCCGGCCCTGCGCGTGACCAGCGTGTCCCGGTACGCGTGCCGGGCGATTACGGTTCAACCGTGAACGGAACGGGGGATCGCCATGAGCACTGAACCTCCTCGGGAACTGACCCCGGAACGCGCCACCGAGCTGCCCGAGCAGGCGGGACGCCGCATCGGTACCGGCGGGCGCGGCCTCGCCGTGCCCGCCCAGCCCACTCCCGCGGCCCGGCGGCAGCACGCGCGGCACCACCCCGTGCCGCGCACCGACGGAACGGACGCGGTGGAGCAGGCGGAGCCCATGGACCAGGTCGAGCGGCAGGACTCCGACGGCGCGCACGAGCCGGAGGGCCCGCAGGACCGGTCCGGGGCGCGGGCGCTGTTCGTGGAGCTGAGCAGGCTGCCGGAGGGCTCACCGGAGCGGGAGGCGCTGCGCAACCGGCTGGTGCAGATGCACCTTCCGCTGGTCGAGCACCTGGCCCGGCGGTTCCGCAACCGCGGTGAGCCGCTGGACGACCTGACACAGGTCGCCACCATCGGCCTGATCAAGTCGGTGAACCGCTTCGACCCGGATCGCGGGGTGGAGTTCTCCACCTACGCGACGCCCACGGTGGTCGGCGAGATCAAGCGGCACTTCCGGGACAAGGGCTGGGCGGTCCGCGTGCCGCGCAGGCTCCAGGAGCTGCGGCTGGCGCTGACCACCGCCACCGGGGAGCTGTCACAGGAGCACGGCCGGGCGCCGACGGTGCACGAGCTGGCCGAGCATCTGAAGATCTCCGAGGAGGAGGTCCTGGAGGGCCTGGAGTCGGCCAACGCCTACAGCACGCTCTCGCTGGACGTGCCGGACACCGACGACGAGTCCCCGGCGGTCGCCGACACCCTCGGCGCGGAGGACGACGCGCTGGAGGGCGTGGAGTACCGGGAGTCCCTCAAACCGCTGCTGGAGCAGTTGCCGCCGCGGGAGAAGAAGATCCTGCTGCTGCGGTTCTTCGGCAACATGACCCAGTCGCAGATCGCCCAGGAGGTCGGCATCTCCCAGATGCACGTCTCCCGGCTGCTGGCCCGTACCCTCGCCCAGCTCCGCGACAGGCTGCTGGTCGAGGAGTGAGCCCCGGGGGTCGGGAGCCCCGCCCCCCGCAACCACGGGTCGGGAGCCCGCCCCGGAGGACTACTCCGCGGCGCTCTGGTCCGCGCCGAGCGCGGCGGTAGCCGCGGGGTGTACGAGCAGTACGAGTTCGGCCAGCGCCACCGCGCCGATCGCCACGGCGGCGGCCAGCAGAGCGCCGCCGTTCTGCCCCATCGTCCAGGCGATCGGCAGCGCGATCAGCTGGATGATCAGCGCGGGCCCGCGGCTCCACCGCCGGGTCCGTCGCAGCCCGTACGCGGCGGTGAGCGGCAGTATGGCCATGGCGAGCACGGTGAGCCCGCCCATCACGGCGGTCTGGGTACTGGCGTGGCGGCCGACGAACCCCGTCGCCATCAGATAGACCCCGCCCGCGGCCAGCGCCACGCCTTCCAGCCCGGCGAGCGCCGCGGCGGCGGTCAGCCGTGGAACGCGGGGGGCGGCGGGTGCGGTCTCCGGGGCGGTTTCATGCTTCCGACTCACCCCAGCAGGGTAGCCCGCGCCCCGGACGCGCCCTTCGCACCGTCCGACCCACGATGTCCGGGGTCCGGCAAGATCCGCCGGAGGGCCGCTGGGTACCCTTCCTCTCATGCGAGCGCTTCTCGTGGTCAACCCGAAGGCCACCACCACCGGAGCGCGGACCCGTGATGTTCTCATTCACGCCCTGGCGAGCGATCTGAAGCTGGAAGTGGTGACCACGGAGTACCGCGGTCACGCCCGCGACCTCGCGCGGCGCGCGGTGGAGGGCGGTTCGGTCGAGCTGGTGGTGGCGCTCGGCGGCGACGGAACGGTCAACGAGGTCGTCAACGGCCTGCTGCACAGCGGCCCGGCCCCCGAGGCGCTGCCCCGTCTCGCGGTGGTGCCCGGGGGCAGCACCAACGTCTTCGCGCGCGCCCTCGGCCTGCCGAACGACGCCGTGGAGGCGACCGGCGCCCTGCTGGACGCCCTGCGCGAGGGCAGCGAGCGCACCATCGGCCTCGGTCTGGTCAGCGGCACACCGGGCACGGACGACGAGGGGGTGCCGCCGCGCTGGTTCACCTTCTGCGCCGGGTTCGGCTTCGACGCGGGTGTGGTGGGCCGGGTCGAACAGCAGCGGGTGCGCGGTAAGCGGTCGACGCACGCGCTCTACGTACGGCAGATGGTCCGTCAGTTCCTCGGCGAGCGGAACCGACGGCAGGGCACGCTCACTCTGAGTGAACCCGAGGGGGTCGGACCGGAGGGGCCGAACACCGTACTGCGCGACCTCGTACTGGCCATAGTCTGCAACACCTCGCCCTGGACGTTCTTCGGCAACCGCCCTGTGTACGCAACGCCCCAGGCGTCGTTCGACACCGCCCTCGACGTGCTGGCCCTGTCGAAACTGTCCTCGGCGTCGGTCGCCCGGCACGCCGGTCAGCTGCTGCGGTCAACCCCGGAGCGCGGCCCGCACGGCAAGCACGTGACGACCCTGCATGATCTGACCGACTTCACCTTGCAATCACAGGTTCCACTGCCCTTTCAGGTGGACGGTGACCACCTGGGACTGCGAGTGAGCGCGACCTTCACAGGCGTTCGCCGTGCACTGCGTGTGATTGTGTGAGTGCCAGGGCCTAAAGTCCTTTCACTCGAACGTTTAGCCTCACCTGCACCCCATGGAAGTACGGCTGTGATCGAGGCGACACCGAGGAATCCAAAAAAACTTCCCGGAAGGGGTTGTATCCGCAGCCCAGGTTTGCGAGTCTCTACATGGCGATCGGGACGGCGTTTCCAGGGCACCCCTTGGATCATCGTTCGTCGCCCGAATCCCTTTCCTCATTCCGCGGTCCGCGCCAGGAGACTGGCTGTCGGCCCGTTGCCTGCGGGGGGATTCGTGAAAGCGTTCACATTCACAAGCAACGTGCCAGCAACACCACAGGAGTTGGAGCAGACATGGACTGGCGTCATCGCGCCATTTGCCGCGAGGAAGACCCCGAGCTGTTCTTCCCGATCGGCAACACCGGTCCTGCGCTGCTGCAGATCGAGGAAGCCAAGGCCGTCTGCCGTCGCTGCCCCGTCATGGAGCAGTGCCTGCAGTGGGCGCTGGAGTCCGGTCAGGACGCCGGCGTCTGGGGTGGCCTCAGCGAGGACGAGCGCCGCGCGATGAAGCGCCGCGCCGCCCGCAACCGGGCGCGCAACGTCAGCGCCTGACGCCCGCCGCCCCTTCGTGCTTGGGCCTGTTCGGCTTGCCGGACAGGCCCCATGGTCCTCGCGCCGCCGTACAGCACACGTACGGAACGCGGGTGGCTGTCCCCGAGCCGCAGCGCGGATCGCTTTAGCGCTAAGCAGACAGAGCACAAGGCAGTAGGCAACAGCCCCGGTCGACTTGGTCGGCCGGGGCTCGATGCTGTTCCGGGGTACTTCGGGGCTGTTCCTGGGTACTTCGCCCGGTAAGGCGCAATCCCAGCCGCCCTACGTCCCCTCGACCGGGAGGTCCAGGACGACGCGGGTGCCGCCTTCCTCGCCGGGGAGCATGTCGAAGGTGCCGTTCAACTCCCCCACCACCAGGGTGCGCACGATCTGTAGGCCCAGATTGCCCGCGCGCTGGGGGTCGAAGCCCTCGGGTAGCCCCCGGCCGTCGTCCTCGACGGTGATCAGCAGGCGGTCGGGGCCGCGCTGCGCGGCGACCTCCACCGTGCCGCGTTGGCCGGGGCCGAAGCCGTGTTCAAGGGCGTTCTGCAGCAGTTCGGTCAGCACCATCGACAGCGGGGTGGCGATCTCCGCGGTGAGGATGCCGAAGCGACCGGTACGGGACGCGGAGACCCGGCCCGGCGAGAGTTCGGCGACCATCACGATCACCCGGTCCGCGATGTCGTCGAACTGCACCCGCTCATCGAGGTTCTGCGACAGCGTCTCGTGCACGATGGCGATCGAACCGACCCGCCGTACCGCCTCCTCCAGCGCGCCGCGCGCCTTGTCCGAGTCCATCCGCCGGGCCTGCAGCCGCAACAGGGCGGCCACCGTCTGGAGGTTGTTCTTCACCCGGTGGTGGATCTCCCTGATGGTGGCGTCCTTGGTCATCAACTCCCGCTCGCGGCGGCGCAGTTCGGTGACGTCGCGGAGCAGCACCAGTGAACCGATGCGCGTTCCCTTGGGTTTGAGCGGGATCGCGCGCAGCTGGATGATCGCCTCGTTGCCCTCGACCTCGGTCTCCCGGGGCGCCCAGCCGCTGGCCAGTTTGACCAGTGCCTCGTCCACCGGGCCGCGGGCGGGGGCCAGGTCGGCGGTGGTCTGGCCGAGGTGGAGTCCCACCAGGTCGGTGGCGAGGCCCAGCCTGTGGTACGCGGAGAGCGCGTTGGGGCTGGCGTACTGCACCACACCGTCCGCGTCCAGCCTGATCAGCCCGTCACCGGCGCGCGGTGAGGCGTCCATGTCGACCTGCTCGGCGGGGAACGGGAAGGAGCCCGCGGCGATCATCTGCGCGAGGTCCGACGCGCTCTGCAGATAGGTCAGTTCAAGACGGCTGGGCGTACGAACGGTGAGCAGGTTGGTGTTTCGGGCGATGACCCCGAGGACCCGGCCCGCGCGCCGTACCGGGATGGACTCGACCCGGACCGGCACCTCCTCACGCCACTCCGGGTCGCCCTCCCGCACGATCCGGCCCTCGTCGAGCGCCGCGTCCAGCATCGGCCTGCGACCGCGCGGCACCAGATGGCCCACCATGTCGTTCTGGTGGGAGGTCGGCCCGGTGTTGGGACGCATCTGCGCCACGGAGACGTAGCGCGTCCCGTCCTTCGTCGGCACCCAGAGCACCAGGTCGGCGAAGGAGAGGTCGGAGAGCAGCTGCCACTCGGACACCAGCAGGTGCAGCCACTCAAGGTCCTCGGTCTCAAGGGCGGTGTGCTGGCGTACGAGGTCGTTCATGGAGGGCACGCTGTGGAGGGTACCCCCGCGACTTCATGGGAAGTTCATCTGGCTTCCGACCCACGCCTATAGACACAGAGTAGTGGTCTAGTCCACAATGGGCTGGCAAAAAGCTTCCGCCCTCCCCGCACAGGAGGACGGAACGGGATCCCGTACGGCGTTCTCTGCCCTGACTGCGCCGGGGATCCCCACACAAGTCGGCATCACCGGCAGCGAGGACCGCACACCACGCATCGCCGGCGCCGACGGTAGCTCCGGGCTGCGGTGCCGGAAGGGCTGAGGGTCCCTTAACCGGCGCCGCGGCCCGCGGGTGTCCCTCTTTGTGCTCGCCCGCCGCCGGGCGCTCGTCCGCTGACGACACCCGCTCATCGGGCGGCAAGCTGACGACACTCGCTCGTCGAGCGGCGAAAGGCCCCCCGCCCGTGGAATTGGCCGGAACCGGGCGGGGGGCCTTCGTATGGATCAGCGGGTCTCCGTCACCTTGGCGAGGGCCCTTGGGGCGTCGGGGTCCTGGCCGCGGGCGATGGTGACCTCGTAGGCCAGCATCTGGAGGGGAATGATCTCCAGGATCGGCTGGACCTCCTCGGCCACGCCGGTGGTCGGCAGCACGAAGCCCGCCGAGGCGGCGTCCACCTGGGCCTGGCTGCCGATCACCACGAGGTCGGCGCCGCGCCCGCGCAGCCGATCCAGCACCGGCTGGAGCGCCTGGCCGCCCTTGCCCTCGGTCACGATGGCTATCACCGGCGAGACGTTGTCGACCATGGCCAGCGGCCCGTGCAGCAGGTCCGCGCCGGAGAAGGAGAGCGCCGGGATGTAGCTGGTCTCCATCAGCTTCAGCGCGGCCTCCTTGGCGGTCGGGTAGCCGTAACCGCGCGAGGTGAGCACCAGCCGCTCGGCGAACCGGTAGCGCGCCGCCAGCTGCTTGACCTCGGCCTGCCGGTCCAGGATCTGCGCGGCCAGCTCCGGCAGCATCTTGGCCGCCGAGCCGTCACCCCCGCGCAGCCCCTCCACGAACAGGTACAGCGCCAGCAGTTCCGCGGTGTACGTCTTGGTCGCGGGCAGCGCCTTCTCCGGCCCGGCCAGGACGTCGATGTGGAACTCGGACACCTCGGCCAGCGGAGAGTCGGCGTTGTTGGTCACCGCGAGGGTGATCGCACCGGCCTCCCGGGCGGCCTGGGTGGAGGCGACCAGGTCGGGCGAGCCGCCGGACTGGCTGACCGTGATGACCAGCACGTCGGTCAGGTCGGGCTGGGCGCCGTAGGCCGTGGTGGTGGACATGGAGGTCAGGCCCGCTGGCTTGCCCAGCAGCACCTCGATCAGGTACTTCGCGTACAGCGCCGCGTTGTCGGAGGTGCCGCGCGCGGTGAGCAGCACGAAGCGCGGATTGCGGGCGGCGACCTGCTCGGCGATCTCCCGGATCTTCGGGGCGCCCTCGTCGAGGATGCGGCGCAGCACCGCGGGCTGCTGGGCCATTTCGCCGGACATGATCCGGCCCGGCTGGGGGTCCGGCTGGGTCGGAGTCGGGGCGGACATGCGATGAGCCTCCAGGCTGCTTGTCTTGTGTTCTGCGCGGCCGCGTCAGCGCCCGGCGCCGTTGCCGACGATGACCTCCGCGGCCGCTCGCCCGCACACGCGGGCCGCACCATGGGTCGCGATGTGCAGCGCACCGGTCGGCGGGGCCTGCGGTACGCCCATCTCGACCACCACCGAGTCCGGCCGGGCGGCCACCAGGCATGCCAGCGCGTCCGCCATCCACCGGTGCCGGTGAACGTCGCGAACCACGATGACGATCCTACGGTCCGACGCGGAGCGCAGCACATTTGCCGCCAACGCGGGCAGACCGTGCGCCGCCGCGTCGGACTCGCGATAGGTGCCCGTCCCGGTGCCGGGCAGCAGCCGCCGCAGCTCGGCCGCGACGCCCCACGGCGTCTCGTCGCCGACGGCGATGTTCGCCACCGGGGTGAAGGCCGCCGTGTACACCGGTCCTTCGGGCGCCCGGTAGGGGGCGAGCCGGGTCACCCGCAGCGCCCGCCGGGCGGCGGCCAGACCGATTCCCGGGTCGGACGCGATCCCCTCCGCCGCGCCCGACCGGGAACCGACCCACTCCCCCAGCGCCCGCACCCGTGCCGCGGCGTCGGCGAGCCGCTCCTCGGGCAGTTCGCCGGAGTGCACCGCCCTGACCAGGGCGTCGCGCAGGCGTAGCACCGTCGCCTCGTCGGCGAGGTTGCCGCCCACGCAGATCGCGTCCGCCCCGGCGGCCAGCGCCAGCACGGTGCCGCGCTCGATGCCGTAGGTCGCGGTGATGGCGCGCATCTCCACCGCGTCGGTGGCGATCAGTCCCTGGTAGCCGAGGCCGCCCAGGGACTCGGGGGCCCGCAGCAGTCCGTTGAGCGCGGCCGGGCTGAGCGTGGCGGGCAGCGCCCGGTCCACCGCCGGCAGCAGGATGTGCGCGCTCATCACGGCCTTGGTACCGGCGGCCAGCGCGGCCCGGAACGGCACCAGTTCACGGGCGTACAGCGTGTTCAGGTCGGCGTCGATGCGCGGCAGGTCGTGGTGGGAGTCGACGGCGGTGTCACCGTGGCCGGGGAAGTGCTTGGTGCAGGCGGCCACCCCGGCCTGTTGCAGGCCCTCGACGTACGCGGCGGTGTGCCGGGCCACCAGTTCGGGGTCGGAGCCGAAGGACCGCACACCGATCACCGGGTTGTCGGGGTTGGAGTTGACGTCGGCGGACGGCGCCCAGTTCAGGTTGACGCCGCACTCCCTGAGCCTGCGGCCCAGCTCCCGGGCGACCGCGCGGGTCAGCTCGGGATCGTCCACCGCGCCGAGCGCGTGGTTGCCGGGAAAGGAGGAGCCGGTGCGGGATTCCAGCCGCGTGACGTCGCCGCCCTCCTCGTCGGCGGCGACGATCAGCCGCGGGGACCGGTCCCGCAACCGGGCGGTGAGCGCGGCGAGTTGCTCCGGTGACTCGATGTTCCGGGCGAAAAGCGCGACCGAGCCGAGCCCCTCGTCCAGCCGTCGCAGCAGCCAGTCGGGGGCGGTGACGCCGGTGAAGCCGGGCTGGAGCACGCCGAGCGCGTCACGCGTCACGGTGTCCGTAGTCAGCATGGTCATCCCTTCACCGCCCCTGCGGTCAGTCCGCCGACGGCCTTGCGCTGGAGGATCAGGAACACGATCACCACGGGGATGGTGAAAAGGGTGGAGGCGGCCATCGTGGCGCCCCAGTCGTCACCGAAGTTGGTCTGGAACTGGGTGAGCCACAGCGGCAGGGTCTGGCCGCTCTGCTTGTTGAGGATGAGCACCAGCGGGAACTCGTTCCACGCGGTGATGAAGCCGAACAGCGAGGTGGCCATCAGCCCGGGGGCGAGCAGCGGGAAGACCACCCGGACGAACGCCTGGGCCCGGGTGCAGCCGTCGACCAGGGCCGACTCCTCCAACTCCCTGGGCACCGCGGCGATGAAGCCGCGCAGCGTCCAGATGGTGAAGGGCAGCACCATCATCATGTAGAAGAGGGTCAGCGGCAGCAGGCTGTTGAGCTGGTCCTGGTCGCGGACGATCATGTAGACGGAGATCGTCATCACCTCCCAGGGCGCCATCTGGGCCATCATCACGATCAGCACGAACGCCTTGCGCCCGCGGAACCGCATCCGGGCCAGCGCGAACGACGCCAGCAGCGCGATCGCCAGGGAGAGCAGCACCGCGCCGAGCGTGACGGTGAAGCTGTTGCGCACCAGGGTCCAGAAGCCGCTGGCGTGCACCGCCTTGTCGAAGTGCGCGAGGGTGCCGTGGAACGGGACGAAGTCCGGGGTGCTGCTGATGATGTCGATGTCCGGCTTGAAGGCCGTGGTCGCCATCCAGTAGACGGGGAAGACGAAGAACACGAACAGGAGGACCGCGACGGCGTTGGGCCAGAAGCGTCCGAGAAGCGAGCGCCTCACAGGTCGTCCTCCTGCTTGAGAATGATCCGGAAGTAATACGACATCAGCACCAGCAGGATGAGGATGGTGAGCGTGGAGATCGCCGCGCCCACGCCGTAGTGCTGGTTTCCGACGCCCTCGATGAAGGCGTAGACCGGCAGGGTCTGGGTGCTGCCCGCGGGCCCCCCGGCGTTGAGCGCGTACACCTGGGTGAACGCCTTGAAGACCCAGATGATCTCCAGGAACGTGGTGCTCAGGAAGAACGGCCGCAGGATCGGGAAGGTGACCGAGCGGAAGGTGCGCCAGGCCGTGGCGCCGTCCATCCGGGCCGCCTCGAACAGTTCGGCGGAGATCGTGGTCAGTCCCGCGTAGAGGTTGAGGGCGACGAACGGGATGGACTGCCAGACGACCATCAAGGTGATCACCGCGAAGGTGGAGAACTGGCCGCCGAACCAGTTGAAGCCCGCCATCGAGTGCCAACCGAGCCGGTCCAGCAGCCAGTTGACGACGCCGTACCGGGAGTCGAACAGCCACTGGTAGACCGTGGTCCCGGCGACATAGGGCATGGCCCAGGCGAGGATCAGGCCCAGCGACAGCAGCAGCCGCATCCGCCTGCCCAGCCGGTTCAGCAGCAGACCGACCAGCGTGCCGACCGCCATGATCAGCGCCACGTTGGCGGCGGTGAACAGCACCGAGCGGAGGGTGGTGTGCCAGAAGTCCGAACTGGTCAGCTGGTCGGTGTAGTTGCCGAACCCGATCCAGTCGGTGGTGTGCTGGATCAGCTGGAAGGCGTTGAGGTTCTGGAACGAGATGAGCAGGTTGCGCAGCAGCGGATAGGCCAGCAGCGCGGCGGTCGCCACCAGCGCCGGGAGGATCAGCAGGTACGGGGCGCCGCGTGCGGCCAGCCCGCCCGCGGAACGCCTGCGGCGCGCGGGCGGTGGAGGTGGCGGCGTGCTCTCGCTGGTCGGACGCGTTGGCGTCCTGGTCGATGGCGCACCCATGCTGTTGTCTTCCTCCCCGCTGTGCCCCGGCGTACGGGCTGGTGCCCTTGGCCACGGGTGGGGCGGCCGGTGCGGCGGCCCCACCCGCAGGCGCTCACTGCTTCTGGCTGAGCCGCTTGTTGATTTCGGCGTCGGCCTGCTTGGCGGCGGCCGAGGGGTCCTGGCCCTGGAGCACACCGGTCATGAAGATGGTGGAGATCGGGTTGGGCTTGTTCTCCACGTTGCCCCAGGCGGGGATCAGCGGGGTGGTGCCGCCGTTCGCGGCGGCGGCCGAGGCGGCGGTGGCGAACGGGTTGCCGGCCAGGTTGGAGTTGAGCGCGGTCTTGTTGGGGATCACGCCGCCCTCCTTGGCCAGTGCGCCCTCGAACTGGTCGGAGAGGGCCAGCTTCAGGAAGTCCTTGGCCAGTTCGGGGTTCTTGCTGGCCTGTGCGACGGCCAGGTTGGATCCGCCCAGGAAGACCTTCGCGGGCTTGCCGGCGGTCCGGCCCGGGATCGGGAAGTAGCCGATCTCGTCCTTCAGCTGCGGGTTCTTGGCGATCGCCCCGGCCGCCTCCCAGCCGAAGCCGATGAAGGCGCCGACGTCGCCCTTGGCGAACACGTCCGACTGCTGCGGGGTGGCCTCGTCCTTGTCCTTGGGCGCCGTGCCGTAAGAGTTGAGCTTCTTGTACAGGTTGATGGCCGCGGCGGCCTGCGGCGAGTCGAGGTTGGAGACGTAGGAGTCGCCGTTCTTCTTCACCAGGTCGGCGCCCGCGTCCAGCAGGAACCCGTCGAAGGAGTACCAGTCCTGGCCCGGCGCGTAGAGCGCGTCCTGGGTGCCCTTGGCCTTGACGGCGTCCAGGTCCTTGAAGAACTCGTCCTGGGTCCTGGGGGTGTCCTTGATGCCGGCGTCCGCCCAGATCTTCTTGTTGTAGACGACGACCCGGTTGGAGGCGTACCAGGGGGCGGCGAACTGCTTGTCCTGGTAGACGGCGGAGGCGTTCAGCGCCGGGGTCCAGTCGTTGCCGCCGAGGTCCGCCCTGTCACCGGTGAGGTCCATCAGACCGCCGGTGGCCGCGTAGTACGGGGTCTGGGTGTTGCCGATCTCGACCACGTCCGGCGGGGTGCTCTCGGACAGCGCGGTGGTCAGCTTCTGCTGGATGCCGTTCCACTGCTGAACCTGGATGCTGAGCTTGGCGCCGGGGTATTTCTTCTCGAAGGCCGCCGTGATGTCCTTGGTCCAGCCGGGCGGGTTGGAGCCGCTCATCAACCAGACGGTGAGGGTCTTGCCCTTGAAATCCCCGGGACCCGACGCCTTGTCACTCTTACCGGAACCGCACGCGGCGACCGACACGGCCATGACCGTGGCACCCAATACGGCTATCGCCGCCCTGCGCTTGCGCATCACGCCACCCTCCTGAAGGTGCCAGAGACTCGCCCCTGGTCTTTAATGGTTTAGACCAGTACGGGGAGCTTGGCCTAGACCTTTAGGGGTGTCAAGGGTGTATAAGAGCGGCTGTCGAGTCCGTTACCGGACCGACACCTCACCTACGACGTCCGCTTACCGCTACGTGCGCGGCGCACGCCGTGCCACGATGTGAGCCGCTATTGGACGGAGGAGCCGGTGACGGCAGCCGAGAAGGAGTCGGGAGCACAGCGCATGGAGACCGACGGGGACGCCGCCGCGGGCGCCACGGATGCGTCGGAGACGCCCGAGAACGCGCCGGCGTCCGGCACGCGCACGGCACGGGTGCCGAAGTACTACCGCCTCAAGCGGCACTTGCTCGACATCACCCAGACCATGCCGCCCGGCACCCCGGTACCGCCGGAGCGCACTCTGGCCGCCGAGTTCGACACCTCGCGCACCACGGTCCGCCAGGCGCTCCAGGAACTCGTCGTCGAAGGCCGCCTGGAGCGCATCCAGGGCAAGGGGACGTTCGTCGCCAAGCCCAAGGTCGCCCAGGCGCTGCAACTCACCTCGTACACCGAGGACATGCGCGCGCAGGGCCTCGAACCCGCCTCCCAGCTACTGGACATCGGCTACGTGGCCGCCGACGACCGGCTCGCCGGCCTGCTGGACATAAAGGCGGGCGGGCGGGTGCTGCGCATCGAGCGGCTTCGGCTGGCCAACGGCGAGCCGATGGCGATCGAGACCACCCATCTGTCCGCCAAGCGCTTTCCGCAGCTGCGCCGCAACCTCGCCAAACACACCTCGCTGTACACAGCGTTGGCCGAGGTCTACGACGTGCACCTGGCCGAGGCCGAGGAGACCATCGAGACCTCGCTGGCCACCCCGCGCGAGGCGGGCCTGCTGGGCACCGACGTGGGCCTGCCGATGCTGCTGCTCTCCCGGCACTCCATCGACACCACCGGCGAACCGGTCGAATGGGTACGTTCCGTCTACCGCGGCGACCGCTACAAGTTCGTCGCAAGACTCCAACGCCCCACCTGACACGGGCCTCCCGACGGGGCGGGGTCCGGGGGCGCAGCCCCCGGAAAAGATCCCCCTTCACCCCCCGGCCGGAGGCCGAACGATGACCCGACATGCGCCCGGGTAGTGACTACTACCCGGGCGTTGGCCTAGATTGCCTGCGCATTACGTGGGAGACGTGTCGAATCGGGGAGCCGCAGCCATGACAGAACCGCCGCCGAAGTCCCAACCGGTCATCACCGCCACCCGGGTGGTGGCGGCGGTCTGCCTGATACTCCCGTTCGTCGCCACCCTGTGGGTCAGCTCGTACGCCCGGCCGACCCCGACCTTCATCGGTATCCCTTTCTTCTACTGGTACCAGATGGCCTGGGTGGTCATCTCCACCGGCCTCACCTCGATCGCCTATGTGCTGATCCGGCGTGAGGAGCGGGCGCGTCGCGCCGAGGAGCGGGAGGGGGCGGCATGAAGCACGGGGTCAACGGGGTGGCGCTCGCCGTCTTCGTCGTCTTCTTCCTGCTGGTCACGGCGCTCGGCTTCCTCGCCGCCCGCTGGCGGCGCGCCGAGAACGCCCTCAACCTGGACGAATGGGGGCTCGGGGGACGCAGCTTCGGCACCTGGATCACCTGGTTCCTGCTGGGCGGCGACCTCTACACCGCGTACACGTTCGTCGCTGTTCCCGCGGCGGTCTACGCGGCCGGTGCCTCCGGTTTCTTCGCGGTGCCGTACACCATCCTCGTCTACCCGATGATCTTCTGCTTCCTGCCCCGGCTGTGGTCGGTCGCCAGGAGCCGCGGTTACGTCACCCCGTCGGACTTCGTCCGGGGCCGCTACGGGTCACGCGGGCTGTCGCTGGCGGTGGCGGTCACCGGGATCCTCGCCACCATGCCGTACATCGCACTGCAACTGGTCGGTATCCAGGCGGTGTTGGACGTCATGGGCGTCGGCGGCGGCGCGTCCGCCAACTGGTTCGTCAAGGACCTGCCGCTACTCATCGCCTTCGCGGTGCTTGCCGCATACACCTACTCTTCCGGACTGCGCGCGCCGGCGCTGATCGCGTTCGTCAAGGACGCGCTGATCTACATCGTCATCGCGGTGGCCATCATCTACATCCCGATGCGGCTGGGCGGATTCGGGCACATCTTCCACACGGCGAGCCAGGCGTACGCCCAGGTGAGTCCGGCGACCGGGAAGCCGCGCGGTGAGCTGGTGAGCGGCGCCAAGAACCAGTGGGCCTATGCCACCTTGGCGTTGGGCTCGGCGCTGGCGCTGTTCATGTACCCGCACTCGATCACCGCGACCCTCTCCAGCCGCAGCCGTGACGTGGTGCGCCGCAACACCACCATCCTGCCGCTGTATTCACTGATGCTCGGGCTGCTGGCGATGCTCGGCTTCATGGCGATCGCCGACGGGATCGGCAAGGGAGTCAAGGGCTACAACGCCCAGTTGGCGATTCCCCAGCTGTTCTCCAACATGTTCCCGTCGTGGTTCGCGGGCCTGTCCTTCGCGGCCATCGGAATCGGCGCCCTGGTCCCCGCGGCGATTATGTCCATCGCCGCCGCCAATCTGTTCACCCGCAACGTGTACAGGGATTTCCTGCGGCCGAACGCCACTGCCGAGCAGGAGACCCGGGTCTCCAAACTGGTCTCGCTGGTGGTCAAGGTCGGGGCGCTGGTCTTCGTCCTCACCATGGACAAGACGGTGGCCATCAACTTCCAGTTGCTGGGCGGGATCTGGATCCTGCAGACCTTCCCGGCGATCGTCGCGGGCCTGTACACCCGGTGGTTCCACCGCTGGGCGCTGCTGGCGGGCTGGCTGGTCGGCATGGTGTACGGGACGTGGGCGGCGTGGACGGTGGCCAGCCCCACCCAGGCGCACTTCGCGGGCAGTTCCAAGGTGATCCCGGGCATCGGGCAGATCGGCTACATCGGACTGACCGCCTTCGTGCTGAACCTGGCGGTCGCGGTCGTGCTCACCGTCGCCTTCAAGGCCCTGGGCACCCCCGACGGCATCGACGAGACGGCCCCCGGCGACTACACCGCGACGGGACCGCAGCCGTCCGCACCGAACCAACTGCCGCCGTACGGTGACGAGTTGCCGCCGGTCCCCACCGGGGGACGGTAGAAGCGACCGCAACGGGCCGCCCCCGAACTCCGGGGGGCGGCCCGTTGTCGTACCCCTGCGGCACACTGCCACCATGGACATCATCATCCGTGCCGCGCGCCCCGACGAGTTGGACACCATAGGCGAACTCACCGCCCGCACCTATGTGGACGAGGGCCTGCTCGCCCGGGGCGCCGACAGCCCCTACGTGGCGGTACTGCGCGACGTCCGGCACCGGGCGGAGCACGCCGAGGTCCTGGTGGCCGCGGACGCGGCGAGCGACCGGTTGCTGGGCTCCGTGACGTTCGCCGCACCCGGCAGCGCGTACGCGGAGCTGGCGCGCCCCGAAGAGGGCGAGTTCCGGATGCTGGTGGTGGCGGCCGACGCGCGGCGGCGCGGAGCGGCCGAGCAACTGGTGCGCGCCTGCCTCGACAGGGCACGTGCGCTGGGGCTGCGACGGGTCGTCATATCCAGCGCACAGAAGATGACCGCGGCCCACCGGCTGTACCGCAGGCTCGGCTTCCAGCGCACGCCGGAACGGGACTGGGAAGTGGGGCCCGGCGCCGTGCTGTGGACCTTCGCGGTGGAACTGTAGCCACTTCGGCGCCGGAACTCCAGTTCCATTCTCGCTCCGCCCGACACAACATCTAGGGGTGGCTCCGGCACGCGGCACTAGATGTATGCTCGTCACCGCTGTCGCCGCAGGGGAACCCGGTGCGATTCCGGGACTGCCCCGCAACGGTGTACGGGTGCCCGGCGGTGCCCGTGAGTCCGAGGACCTGCCGACGGCGCACCCTCCGGACTGCCCGGAGACGGTGCTGTGTTGTCCGGGCCTCGCGGGTTGGGCCGGCGGACGCGATACGGGGTGCCCCTGACCGGTCGGTGCGGGCTGCCCGTGCGCGCCCGCGCTCCTCTCGCGTCGCCGCCGCCTACGAGGGAGAGAGACCACCGTGACCATCGCGCCCGCAGACCCCGAGTCAGCCATCGCCTCTGGCTCCGAGGCCGAACCAGGCACGGAACTGCTCCGCACCCTGACGGAGTTGACCGCCGATCTCCCGGACACCGCCCCCGGACGGGTGGCCGCCGCCGCGCTGCGCGGACGGCACGCCGGATCCGACGAGGCGGAGCTGCGCGCCCTGGCCACCGAGGCGGCCGCCGGGCTGATCTCCGAGGACCCGCAGTACAGCCGCCTGGCCGCCCGGCTGCTGGCCCGGGCGATCACCGAGGAGGCGGCGGGCCAGGGTGTCACCACGTTCACCGAGTCGATCGCCGTGGGGCACCGCGAGGGCCTGATCGCCGACGGCACCGCCGAGTTCGTACGCGCCCACGGCGCCCGGCTGGACGCGCTGATCGACGCGGAGGGCGACGACCGCTTCGGCTACTTCGGGCTGCGCACCCTGCACAGCCGCTATCTGCTGCGGCACCCCATCACCCGGCAGGTCATCGAGACCCCGCAGCACTTCATGCTGCGCGTCGCCTGCGGGCTGGCCGAGGACAGGTCGCAGGAGGCGCTGGCCGACGTCGCCGCGCTCTACGGGCTGATGAGCCGCCTGGACTACCTGCCCAGCTCGCCGACACTGTTCAACTCCGGTACCCGGCACCCGCAGATGTCGTCCTGCTACCTGCTGGACTCCCCGCTGGACGAGCTGGACTCGATCTACCAGCGCTACCACCAGGTCGCCCGGCTCTCCAAGCACGCGGGCGGCATCGGACTGCCGTACTCCCGCATTCGCTCCCGCGGTTCGCTGATCCGCGGCACCAACGGACACTCCAACGGCATCGTGCCGTTCCTGCGCACCCTGGACTCCTCGGTCGCCGCCGTCAACCAGGGCGGTCGGCGCAAGGGCGCGGCCTGCGTCTACCTGGAGACCTGGCACGCGGACATCGAGGAGTTCCTCGAACTGCGGGACAACACCGGTGAGGACGCCCGCCGTACCCACAACCTCAACCTCGCGCACTGGATCCCGGACGAGTTCATGCGCCGGGTCGAGGCGGACGCCGAGTGGTCGCTGTTCTCCCCCTCCGACGTACCCGAGCTGGTCGACCTGTGGGGCGAGGAGTTCGACGACGCCTACCGGGCGGCCGAGGCCAAGGGCCGGTACGTCCGGCGGGTACCGGCGCGCCAGCTGTACGCCCGGATGATGCGCACCCTCGCGCAGACCGGCAACGGCTGGATGACGTTCAAGGACGCCTCCAACCGCACCGCCAACCAGACCGCGGAGCCCGGCCGGGTGGTGCACTCCTCCAACCTGTGCACCGAGATCCTGGAAGTCACGGACGACGGCGAGACCGCCGTGTGCAACCTGGGCTCGGTCAACCTGGGCGCTCACCTCGGCGCGAACGGCGAGATGGACTGGGAGCGGCTGGACGCCACCGTGCGCACCGCGGTGACCTTCCTGGACCGGGTGGTGGACATCAACTTCTACCCGACCGAGCAGGCTGCCGCCTCCAACCAGCGCTGGCGCCCGGTGGGGTTGGGCGTGATGGGCCTGCAGGACGTGTTCTTCGCGCTGCGGCTGCCGTTCGACTCCCCGCAGGCCAAGGAGCTGTCGACCCGGATCGCCGAGCGGATCATGCTCGCCGCCTACGAGCAGTCCTGCGTGCTCGCCGAGCGGCACGGCCCGCACCCGGCCTGGTCCGAGACCCGCGCCGCCCGCGGTGTGCTCCACCCCGACCACTACGACACCACCGAGCGCTGGCCGGAGCGCTGGGCCGAACTGCGCGCCCGGGTGGCCCGCTCCGGCATGCGCAACTCGCTGCTGCTGGCGATCGCGCCGACCGCGACCATCGCCTCGATCGCGGGCGTCTACGAGTGCATCGAGCCGCAGGTGTCCAACCTGTTCAAGCGCGAGACGCTCAGCGGCGAGTTCCTCCAGGTCAACTCCTACCTGGTGGCGGAGCTGAAGAAGCTGGGCGTGTGGGACGGCGCCACCCGCGAGGCGCTGCGCGAGTCCAACGGCTCGGTGCAGGACTTCGGTTGGCTCCCCGAGGACGTGCGGACGCTGTACCGCACCGCCTGGGAGATCCCGCAGCGCGCGCTGATCGACATGGCCGCTGCCCGTACCGCGTACCTGGACCAGAGCCAGTCGCTCAACCTGTTCATGGCCGCGCCCACCATCGGCAAGCTCAGCTCGATGTACGCCTACGCCTGGAAGAGCGGCCTGAAGACCACGTACTACCTGCGCTCGCGCCCGGCGACCAGGATCGCCCGCGCCGCGTCCGGGGCCGCGCAGAGCGTCCCCGCCCAGCCGACCGCCGAGGAGGCGGTCGCCTGCTCCCTGGAAAACCCCGAGTCCTGCGAGGCCTGTCAGTAATGCCGTCCGAAGAAACCGTCAAGAACCTGCTGGATCCGGGCTTCGAACTCACCCTGCGCCCCATGCGCTACCCGGACTTCTACGAGCACTACCGCAACGCCATCAAGAACACCTGGACGGTGGAGGAGGTCGACCTCCACTCCGACGTCGCCGACCTCGCCAAGCTCTCCCCCGGAGAGCAGCACCTGATCAGCCGCCTGGTGGCGTTCTTCGCCACCGGTGACTCCATCGTGGCCAACAACCTGGTGCTGACGCTCTACAAGCACATCAACTCCCCCGAGGCACGGCTGTACCTGTCGCGCCAGCTGTTCGAGGAGGCGGTGCACGTCCAGTTCTACCTGACCCTGCTGGACACCTACCTTCCGGACCACGACGACCGGGTGGCGGCCTTCGCCGCCGTGGAGAACATCCCGTCGATCCGCGAGAAGGCGCAGTTCTGCTTCAAGTGGATGGACTCGGTCGAGGAGATCGACCGGCTGCGCTCCAAGGAGGACCGCCGCCGCTTCCTGCTCAACCTGATCTGCTTCGCGGCCTGCATCGAGGGCCTGTTCTTCTACGGCGCCTTCGCCTACGTCTACTGGTTCCGCTCCCGCGGCCTGCTGCACGGCCTGGCGACCGGCACCAACTGGGTGTTCCGCGACGAGTCGATGCACATGGACTTCGCCTTCCAGGTCGTGGACACGGTACGGCGGGAGGAGCCGGACCTGTTCGACGAGGACATGGGCAAGCAGGTCACCGCGATGCTGGAAGAGGCGGTGGAGGCGGAGTTGCAGTTCGCCCGCGACCTGTGCGGGGACGGGCTGCCCGGTATGAACACCGAGTCCATGCGCGAGTACCTGCAGTGCGTCGCCGACCAGCGGCTGGCCCGGCTCGGCCTGCCGGTCCGCTACGGCTCGCAGAACCCGTTCTCCTTCATGGAGTTGCAGAACGTGCAGGAGCTGACGAACTTCTTCGAGCGCCGCGCCTCCGCCTACCAGGTGGCGGTGGAGGGCTCGGTGTCGTTCGACGACGAGTTCTGAGTTCCCTTGCGAGGCCCGCGTCCGCCTAGCGGACGCGGGCCTCGCTCGCGGTGCAGGTGCCGATGTCGGTGGTGTTGCGGGTGCGTACGCCGGGCAGCCAGCCATGGGTTCCGTCCGGCGTGCTCACCAGGTACCAGCGGGCCGAGGTGATGCCGCTCTCGTCCTGTACCAGGGTGCCGTTGATGACGACGCAGATCGCGGCCAGCCGGTCCCCGTGCCACACCTTGCCCGCCGAGTTGCCGGCGGAGGCGTAGGGCTCGTAGGGGTCACGGGCCAGACGCAGTGCGCACTCCATGGTGCGCAGCGGCTGGCACGGCGTCTCGGCGTTGTAGACGGTGAGCGTCGCCGTGGGCACCGGTACGGCGGGCGGTGACTGGCCGGGGCGGCCCAGCCACCATGCCCCCACGGCGATCAGCGCGACGGCCGCCACGATGGCCGCCGCCGACACGGCCGCGTACAACGCCCGCCGTCGGCGCCCGGGTTGGCGGGCGGGGGCCGTGGCGGGCGGCGTCTGGATCCGCTCCCACAGCCCGGGCGGCGGGACGATCCCGTCGTCGGCGGCGCGCAGGCGGTCCCGTAAGGCCGCCGCGACGTCCTCGTGCGCTGTCCTGCGGCTCATGGGTCCTCCCGGCCTTCGGCTCACGACTGGTTGTCCGCCAGCAGGCGCCGTAGCTTGTCCAACGCCCGCGCACGGGACCGGGAGACGGTCCCGCGGTGCAGCTTCAGCGCCTCAGCCGCCTGGTCAATGGTGTACCCGTCCAGGTCGATGAGTATGACGACGCCCGCCTGCCGAACCGTCAACCGGCCCAGCAGGCGCATCGCCTCGATCTCGGCGGTCCGCTCCTCCAGTCCGCCGTCCCAGCCGTCGGTGCCGGACTCCTTCGGCTCCGCCACCAGCACCTGCCTGCCGCTGCGCCGGTAGCCGTCGCGCACCACGCTCATCAGAGTGCTGAACGCGTAGGCGTAGGGCTCCGGATGGGACAGGAACCGCTGGGGCCTGCCGACGAGTTTCAGGTACGCCTCGTGGACCGCGTCCTCCGCCGCGTGCGCCCCGGCCAGCAGCACCGCCCTGCGGTACAGCCGGGGCAGCAACGCGCAGAACATCTCGTCGAACGACGACCGTAACTCCTCGCCGGGACAACTGGCCATGGGCTGCGTACCCCCCAGGTCCGTGCGGCCATGACCGCCGCTGCTCGCGAGTCGCCTCACCGCTGCGACGCGAAAAAGCTACGCCGGATCCATGCCCCTGACGTGCGCGTGAACCACGGATCACCCCATTGGGTGGCGGCGGCCGTCCCCGTCAGTCGTTGGGCACCGTCTGGTACTTGGGGGTGCCCTCCGCCATCTGCCGGAGCACGTCCTTGCGTTCGCGCTTGGAGAGGCGGTCGATGTACAGGTAGCCGTTCAGGTGGTCGGTCTCGTGCTGGAGGCAGCGGGCGAAGTAGCCAGAGCCCTCCACGGCGATGGGGTTGCCGTGCAGGTCCTGGCCGCGCACCACCGCGTAGTCGGGGCGGACCAGCTCCATGTAGGCGCCGGGGACGGACAGGCAGCCCTCGTTGGAGTCGTCCAACACCCGCCGCTCCGCCGGGAGTTCCTCGACGACCGGGTTGACGACGTGGCCGACGTGCCGCACGCCGTCGTCGTCCGGGCAGTCGTAGACGAAGACCCGCAGGTCCACACCGATCTGGTTGGCGGCGAGGCCGACGCCCTCGGCCGCCCGCTGGCTGGCGAACATGTCGTCGATGAGCGCGGCGAGCTTGTCGTCGAACTCGGTCACCGTCCGGCACGGCTTGTGCAGCACGGGGTTGCCGACCACGGTGATCGGCCGTACGGTGCCGCGCTCGCGGTGAGCCGCTTCCCGGGCCTCGGCGTCCGTGGTGTCGTCGATGAACTCCGACCGCTGCTCGGCCTGGTCCTGCTGGGTCATGGTCTGCGCTGCGCCTTCCTGATCCTGACGGTTCTGCCAGTCAAGGGTACGGTCACGGGCCGGCGGTCCTCCGCCGCGTGATCAACAGACCTCTTCCAGATCCCGCCAGTCCCGGGTGTCCGGGCTGTCCGACACCCAGCTCTCCAGCAGGCCGCGCACCAGCCCCGCCGGGGCGGCGATCCCGCACTCCCGCTCGGGCACCCACAACGCCCCCGGGCTGCGGTGCGACAGGTGGCCGGGATGGCCGGGTTCGCCCTTGTCATGCGGGTCCCGGGAGGCGTCGGAGCCGTCGTCGGTGGGCATCCTGCTCTCCGAGCAGGTGCGGCACAGCAGGCGCACCGAGGACGACCAGTCCTCGGCCGCGTACCCGGCGTCGGCGGCCAATCGTTCCAGCGCGTCCCGGTCGGCCTCGGTGGCCGCCTCCAGCAGCACCAGCCAGGTCGGCACCGGGGAGGGCGCCCACAGCTCGATCTCGTCGAACACCGGGAACGCCCCGCCGTCGGCCGCCACCCGCTCGCCGTGCGGTACGCCGTCGTGCAGCACCACCTCGCCCCAGCGCCGCCCGGAGGACGGCAGCGGGATGCTCAGCACCTCAAGCCGTGCCGGGTCCAGCCTGCGGCCCCACACGACCTCCGCCTCGCCCTCGGGCGACAGCCGCACCGCGGCGCTGCCCAGCGCCATGCGCACCGGCGCCTCGGAGGGCGCCGCGGCCTCGGTGGCGGGCATCCGCAGGCCGTACGCCTGCCAGGCGCGGCGGGCCAGCGGCCAGTCCTGCAGGGCGGTGGCGGCGATGCCGATGTTCCACCAATCGGGGGCGCCGGAGTCACGGTCCAGCAGGGCCACGGCGCGCAGCCCGGCGGCGCGCGCCTGCTCCCAGTCGTGCCGGAACTTGTGCAGCAGGGCCAGGTTGTACCAGGACTCCGGTAGCCATGGCTCCAGGTCGGCGGCGCGGGTGAGCAACGCGCCGGCGTCCTCGTAACGCCCGTCGTCGATCAGCGTGAAGGCGCGGTCGGTGGCCTGCCGCCACGTGGGGGAGGGCCGGTGCCGCACTCTGCCGAAGATCCTCACGATTCCCGCCTGCCGGTTACTCGTCCTGCTTCTCACTGGGTTGCGGTGGTGCCGAAGGGGGTGGGCCGCGCGATCGGCGGTGGCGGTGTCAGCCGCCGACCGTCACGCGATCACGGCCAGTACGTCGCCTTCCTGCACCACGTCGCCTTCGGCCACCTTGACCTCGGCGACCACGCCCGCCGTCTCGGCGAGCACCGGAATCTCCATCTTCATCGACTCCAGGACCAGCACGGTGTCCCCCTCCACCACGTCATCGCCTTCCTGAGCGACAACCTGCCATACATTCGCCACCATTTCCGCCTGGATTTCGACGGCCACCACTCCTCCTCGCCCCGCCCCTACCCTCCCCGTGTCCGCATCCAACCACGTCGTGGTGAGAGGCCGCTCATTACCGGTGAGTTCACCCCAGGGCAGCGCACAACGGGCGCGGTCGGCCCTCCGCCCGGACACCGGGCATCGAGGGCCGACCGCGCCCGTGGCAGTGGTGCGGTGAGCCGGACGGCTATGAAGTGGTCTGCGGGTGGCCCGGATCGGGCTCGGCGGACTTCGCCGAGGAGGGTGATTCCAGCGGAGCCTCGGTGACCGGCCCGATCTCGCCGGACCGGATCAGCTCGATCCTGGTGAGCACCTTCGAGCGCAGGTCCCCGGGCACGTCGTCATGCCCGCAGCACCGCTTGACCAGCTTCTTGACGGCCTGCTCCAGGCCGTACTTCTCCAGGCACGGATGGCACTCTCCGAAGTGTTCCTCCAGCTTGTGCCGGTCCCCCTCGGACATCTCGCTGTCAAGGTACTCGTAGAGGTGGTCCAACACCTCGGAGCAGTCCGTCTCGTGCGGGTTGCCGCAGCTCATGTATCCGAGCCTTTCCGATCGTGCGACTCCCCCGCCACAGTGCCCGCACCGGCAGGTACGAGCCCGCGCTCGCGCGCGTAGTCCTCCAGCAGACCGCGCAGTTGGCGCCGCCCGCGGTGCAACCGGGACATCACCGTACCGATGGGGGTACCCATGATGTCGGCGATCTCCTTGTAGGCAAAGCCCTCTACATCAGCCAGATACACCGCGATCCGGAACTCCTCCGGGATCGCCTGCAGCGCCGCCTTCACGTCCGAGTCGGGCAGGTGGTCCAGTGCCTGCGACTCGGCGGAGCGCAGCCCGGTCGACATGTGCGACTCGGCGCGAGCGAGCTGCCAGTCCTCGATCTCCTCCGTGGCGCTGCGCTGTGGCTCACGCTGCTTCTTGCGGTAGGAGTTGATGAAGGTGTTGGTGAGGATGCGGTAGAGCCAGGCCTTCAGGTTGGTGCCCTCACGGAACTGGTGGAAGGACGCGTACGCCTTGGCGTAGGTCTCCTGCACCAGGTCCTCGGCATCGGCCGCGTTGCGCGTCATGCGCAACCCGGCGGAGTACATCTGGTCGAGGAAGGCAAGCGCGTCCCGCTCGAAGCGCGCGCTGCGCTCTCCGGGCGACTCGGAAACCGCCTCCGACTCAGCGGAACGTGGCTGCGGCTGCTCGTCCGAATTGCCGTTCTCGGTCCCTGTGACCGGACCCACCTCCTCCGCCACCGTGGCGATGCGCTGCGCGGCACCGCCCGATTCGGAGAATATCTCGGACGACCCCAGGCCGCCGGACGCGCCCCCGTCAGCCGCCCACTGCGGCCATGACAGGTATGGGGCCTCCGCGCGGGCCTGGCATACGACTGAACCCATTCGGCAGCCTTCCTCGTCGGCGTTTGCTCGACTCGGTCAACACGGAGGGTGCCCCCGTCATTCCCCCCTCCGCGATTCCGGCGGACGCACCGGGCTTTCCGGGAGGACGGACGCACTCGCCGGGGCTAGCGGAGCCAGTCGGCGACCGCCGAGGTCAAGATCTCCAGGGCCTCCTCCTGGCCGATGTCGGCCCGCTTCGGCACCGCGAACCCGTGGTCGCCGTGCGGGACTTCGACGGGGGTGGCCCCGGGCGGGAACTCCTCGGGCCGCCCGAACGGATCGCGTCCGCCCTGGACGACCAGCACCGGCACCTTGACCGCCAGCAGCTCATCGGCCCGGGAGCTGTCCGGCCTGCCCGGCGGATGCAGCGGAAAGGACAGCGCCAGCACCGCCTTCGCCCCCAGGTCGTCCGCCGTACGGCAGGCGACCCGCGCCCCGGCACTGCGGCCGCCCGCGATCACCGGCAGTCCGGGCCGGGTGAGCGTGGGCCACAGCGCCGTCCAGGCCGCGTCCAGGGTCTTGGGCGCGGGCGCCACCCGCTTGCCCGCCACCCGCCAGGGCTGCTCCACCAGGGCGACGGTGACCCCCTGGGCCGGCAGCGCGTCAGCCAGTGCCCGCAGGTCGCGGGCTTCGATGCCGCCCCCGGCGCCGTGGCCCAGGGCCAGCACGGTGTGCGCGCGGGCGGCGGGGTGCCAGGTCACGCGGGCGTCGCCGACCGGGGTGGCGACCAGCTCCGAGGTGCTCGTCGACATGCTCAAAAAAGCGTCTCCTCTTCCGGGGCGGGCAGCGGCTCCAGCAGTTCGGGGCCGCTGTTGCGGACGTTGCTGACCGCGGTGGTCACCGGATACGCCCGCATCATCCCAGGCGGCGGAGGCGCCAGCAGTTCACGCAGCACCTCCATGTCGGTGATCGCCGGGTCGAGCCAGGCGTCCCACCGGTCCGGCGGCAGGGCCAGCGGCATCCGCGGGTGGATGTCGGCCAGCGACCGCGGACCGCCGCCCTCGGCCCCGGCCAGCGGTGCGGTCTCCGCCGCCGTGGTGACCACCGTGCAGGTCACCCACCACGCCCGCGGATGGTCGTCGGGCAGCGTGCGGTCCCGCCAGAACTCGTACAGCCCCGCCATCGCCAGCACCGAGCCGTCGGCCGGGGTGACGAAGTACGGCTGCTTGCGCGGGCGCTTGCGCACCCCCCGCTCCTCCAACTGCCGCTCCTCGGTGCCGGTGACCCACTCGAAGTAGCCGTCCGCGGGCAGCAGGCAGCGCCGGGCGGCGAAGGCGCCGCGGAACGAGGGCTTCTCGTGCACCGTCTCGGCCCGCGCGTTGATCAGCTTCGCCGCGCCCTCGGGTGACTTCGCCCAGGAGGGTACGAGTCCCCAGCGCAGCGGCCTGAGTTGGCGTACCGGAACCGGTGAGGCGGCGCCCTTCTCCGGCCGTTCCAGCACCGCGTGGACGGTGTCGGTCGGCGCGATGTTGTAGTTGGGTTCCAGCGCCTCGGTCGGCTCCCACTTCCGCACGTCGAAGATCCCGACCAGGTCCTCGGGTTTCCGGCTCGCCGCATATCGCCCGCACATGAGTGCAACACTGCCACGGCGCCCACCGCCGCCCGCAAAGGAAGGCACTGAAGCGCCCCTGTATTCGTCAGCTATTCGCCAGCGCGGCTCGTCGCCCTGGAACGGCCCGGGAACCGGCGGGACGCCGCCGCGCGTCGCAGGAGAACGATGGACATCAAGAGCATCACCGACGTATGGGACCGGGTCATCGGCACCCAGCCCGACCCGCCGGTCTGGCTGGTCGCGCTGACCGGGGTCGTCGCGCTGGCCGCGGTCGCCCCGCACAACGTGTGGCACATCACCCGCAACGCCGTGACCATCGCGCACGAGGGCGGCCACGGCCTGGTGGCCCTGCTCATGGGCCGCCGCCTGGAGGGCATCCGACTGCATTCGGACACTTCGGGACTGACCGTCTCCCGCGGCAAGCCGCACGGCCTGGGCATGGTGCTCACCGCCGCCGCGGGCTACACGGCGCCGTCGCTGCTGGGTCTCGGCGGCGCGTGGCTGCTGGCCGCCGGCCACATAACGGCCCTGCTGTGGGGGGCGGTGGCGCTGCTGGCGGCGATGCTGCTGATGATCAGGAACGCGTACGGGGTGCTGACGGTGGTACTCGCCGGGGGCGCGTTCTTCCTGGTGTCCTGGCTGACCGGGGCCCGTACCCAGGCGGCGTTCGGGTACCTGGCGGTGTGGTTCCTCCTGTTGGGCGGGGTGCGGCCGGTCTTCGAACTCCAGGGCAAGCGGCGGCGCGGCGGTGCGCCGGACTCGGACGCGGACCAGTTGGCCCGGCTCACCGCGGTTCCGGCCGGGATGTGGCTGGTGCTGTTCTACGCGGTGGCGCTGTGCTCGCTGATCGGTGGCGGCCGGTGGCTGCTGGGGGTGTGAACGGGGTCGCTCCGCCCGTGATCGGCGTCACCCAGTGCCGCGCGCTGCTGATCAGCCTCCCGTAGGCTCATACCAAGTCTCTGTTTCACCCAGGTTTCCCCTGGTCTGATCAGGATTCTCCGCTTCGGGCAACCACTAGAGTTGCTTCCCATGACCGGTATTCCCGCGGACACCGCCCACTGGCCCGCACCGACCGCATCCGGCGCAGTCGACGCGATCGTCACCGTGCCCGGATCCAAGTCGGTCACCAACCGCGCCCTGGTACTCGCCGCGCTGGCCTCCGAGCCCGGCTGGCTGCGCCGACCGCTGCGCAGTCGGGACACCCTTCTGATGGCAGAGGCACTGCGTGCCCTCGGCGTCGGCATCGAGGAGGTCGTCTCGTCCAGCGCCTCCAGCACCGCGGGCGAGGCGTGGCGGGTCATCCCGGCCGGCCTGCACGGCCCGGCGCGGGTCGACGTCGGCAACGCCGGTACGGTGATGCGCTTCCTGCCGCCGGTGGCGGCGCTGGCCGACGGCCCGGTGATGTTCGACGGTGACCCCCGCAGCCATGAGCGCCCCCTGCACGGCGTGATCAACGCGCTGCGCACCCTCGGCGCCCGGATCGACGACGAGGGCCGCGGCGCCCTGCCGCTGACCGTCTTCGGCAGTGGCTCGCTGGCCGGTGGCCGGGTGGACGTCGACGCCTCCTCGTCCTCCCAGTTCATCAGCGCCCTGCTGCTGTCCGCCCCGCGCTTCAACCAGGGCGTGGAGCTGCGGCACACCGGGGCGACCCTGCCGTCGCTGCCGCACATCCGGATGACCGTCGACATGCTGCGGCTGGCCGGGGCCAAGGTGGACTCCCCGGAGGGCGGCGGCGAGCCCGACGTCTGGCGGGTCGACCCGAGCGCGCTGCTCGGCCGGGACCTGACCATCGAACCCGACCTGTCCAACGCCGCGCCCTTCCTGGCCGCCGCGCTGGTCACCGGCGGCCGGGTGACCGTCCCGGACTGGCCGTCGCACACCACCCAGCCCGGCGACGCGCTGCGCGAGATCTTCACCCGGATGGGTGGCACGTACACCCTGGACGAGCGCGGCCTGACCTTCACCGGCAGCGGCCGGATCCAGGGCATCGACGCGGACCTGCACGAGGTCGGCGAGCTGACCCCGGTGATCGCGGCGGTCGCGGCGCTGGCCGACTCCGAGTCGGTGCTGCGCGGCATCGCGCACCTGCGGCTGCACGAGACGGACCGACTGGCCGCGCTGGCCAAGGAGTTGAACGAGCTGGGCGGCGACGTGAGCGAGACCGAGGACGGTCTGCGGATCCGTCCGCGCACGTTGCACGGCGGGGTCTTCCACACCTACGAGGACCACCGGCTGGCCACCGCCGCGGCGGTGCTGGGCCTGGTGGTCGAGGACGTGCGGGTGGAGAACGTGGCCACCACCGCCAAGACGCTGCCGGACTTCCCGCAGCTGTGGACCGGAATGCTCTCCCGCGCCGCCAGCGGCGACGCGCTGGCCGAAAGAGGAGCCTGACCCCCGGCCATGCGGCGCTACGGCAAGGACACCGACGAAGAGGACGTGCGGGTACGTCCCGGCAGGAAGGGCAGCCGCCCGCGCACCCGGATCCGCCCCAAGCACGAGGACGCGGCCGAGGGGTTCGTGCTCACGGTGGACCGCGGCCGGATCACGTGTCTGGTCGAGGACCGGCGGGTCACCGCGATGAAGGCCCGCGAACTGGGCCGCAAGGGCGTCGCGGTGGGCGACCGGGTGGACATCGTCGGTGACCTGTCGGGCGACAAGGACACCCTGGCCCGCATCGTCCGGGTGCGGGAGCGCAGTTCGGTGCTGCGCCGGACGGCGGACGACGACGACCCGTACGAGCGGGTGGTGGTGGCCAACGCCGACCAGTTGGCGATCGTCACCGCGCTCGCCGACCCGGAGCCGCGCCCCCGGCTGATCGACCGCTGTCTGGTGGCGGCCTACGACGCCGGTCTGGAACCGCTGCTGATCCTGACGAAGTCCGATCTCGCCCCGGCGGAACCGCTGTTGGAGACCTACGCGCCGCTGGGTATCCGCTATGTGGTCACCCGGCGCGACGAGTTGGAGGGCGCGGCGGCCGAGGAGGTGCGCGAGCGGCTGGCCGGGCGGATCACCGCGTGCGTCGGGCACAGCGGGGTCGGCAAGACGACGCTGGTCAACGCGCTGGTTCCGGAGTACGCGCGGGCCACGGGCGATGTCAACGCGGTGACCGGTCGGGGCCGGCACACCACCACCTCCGCGCTCGCCCTGCCGCTGCCCGGCGACATCGGCGGCTGGGTGATCGACACCCCGGGCGTGCGGTCCTTCGGGCTGCACCACGTGGATCCGTCCCGGGTGATCCACGCCTTCCCCGACCTGGAGCCGGGTACCGAGGAGTGCCCTCGGGCGTGCAGCCACGACGAACCGGACTGCGCCCTGGACGCCTGGGTGGCGGCCGGACACGCGGAACCGGCCCGGCTGAACTCGCTGCGCCGGCTGCTGGCTACCCGTGAGCGCCGCGAGGGCGACTGAGTCGGCCCAGTAGCACCGGGTCGGCCGGATTGACCGGCTTCGCCGCGCCATATGTGTGATGATCGACTGGACGTATGTCCGGGGCACATGGGGCGGAACGGGAGGCGCGCTTATGGCATGGCTGCTCGTCGTGGTGGCCGGGCTGCTGGAGACCGGCTTCGCGGTCTGCCTCAAGCTCTCCCACGGCTTCACGCGGCTGTGGCCCACCGTCGCCTTCGCCTGCTTCGCGCTGGGCAGCTTCGGCCTGCTGACGCTGTCGCTGAAGAAACTGGACGTGGGCGCGGCGTACGCGGTGTGGACCGGCATCGGCGGCGCGGGCACCGCGATCTACGGCATGGTCTTCCTCGGTGACCTGGTCAGCACTCTCAAACTGGTCTCCATCGCCCTGGTGTTGGTGGGCGTGGTGGGCCTCCAGCTCTCCGGTTCGGCGCACTGACCGCGCCCTGAGGCGTGCGCCAGCGCACGGCGGATGATGGGATGCGCCCCATGGACGAGATCACCATTCGCCGTGCCACCGCCGACGACCTCCCCTCGATCGTGGCCCTGCTCGCCGACGACGAACTCGGCGCCACCCGTGAGTCCCCGGACGACTTGCGCCCGTACCAGGCGGCGTTCGCCGAACTCGACGGTGACCCGCACCAGTTGCTGGTGGTGGCCGACCGGGCCGGAGAGGTGGTCGGCACCGCCCAGTTGACGTATCTGCCCGGGCTTTCCCGCAAGGGCGCCACCCGGGCGCAGATCGAGGCGGTACGGATCGGCGGCACCGAGCGGGGCAGCGGGCTCGGCTCCCGGCTCGTCGAGTGGTGCGTCGCCCGGGCCCGCGAGCACCACTGCGCGCTGGTGCAGCTCACCTCGGACGTCACTCGGCTCGACGCGCACCGTTTCTACGAGAAGTTGGGCTTCCAGGCCAGCCACATCGGCTTCAAGCTTCCGCTGTGAGCACCGCGCGCGGGCGGGCGAAGTGGCAGGCCGCCACATGGTCGTCCGCGTGCTGCACCGGCTGCGGCACCTCGCGCACGCAGCGCTCGCGGTCGGCCTCGGCCAGTTCCGCGTGCAGCGGGCAGCGGGCGCGGAAGCGGCAGCCGGTGTGCCGCTGGGTCGGGCTCGGCGGGTCCCCGGCCAGCAGCACCCGGGCACGGCGGCGCTCCACGCCCGGGTCGGGCAGCGGTACGGCGGACAACAGGGCCTGGGTGTACGGGTGCAGGGGCCGCTCGAAGACCTCCCGTACCGCGCCCGCCTCCACGGTCCGGCCGAGGTAGACCACGCTGACCCGGTCGGCGATGTTCCGTACCACCGACAGGTCGTGGGAGACGAACAGGTACGCCAGGCCCAACTCGGCCTTCAACCGCCGCAGCAGGTTGAGCACTCCGGCCTGCACCGAGACGTCCAGCGCGGAGACCGGTTCGTCGAGCACGACCAGGTCGGGCCGTACGGACAGCGCGCGGGCGATACCGATGCGCTGCCGCTGGCCGCCGGAGAACTCGTGCGGGAACCGGTCCGCGTGGCCGGGTTCAAGACCGACCTGGCGCAGCAACTCCGGTACCCTGCGGGCGGCTTCGGCCCGTGCCACGCCCCGCGCGAGCAGCGGCTCCACGATGATCCCGGCCACCGTCATCCGCGGGTCGAGGCTGGCCATCGGGTCCTGGAAGACGATCTGGGTCCGGCCGCGCAGTGCGGCGGCCTGCTGCCGGGTGAGGCCGGCGACGTCCTGCCCCAGCACCTCGATGCTGCCGCCCTCCGGCGCGCTGAGCCCCAACACCTCGAACAGCGCGGTGGACTTGCCCGAGCCGGACTCACCGACCAGCGCCAGCGTCTCGCCGCACCGCACCCGCAGGTCGATCCCGTCGACGGCGTACACGCTGCCCACCCGGCGCTTGAAGGCCACGCCCTTCAGCAGCGGGAAGGTCTTCACCAGCCCGGTCACCCGCAGCACCTCGGGCCGGTCTTCCGGCCCCGCCGGGGTACGCGGCACTTCCGGTACCGGGAACACGTCGGCGGGCGCGGCGCCTTGGAGTTCTTCGGCCTTGCGGCAGGCCACCAGGTGGTCGTCCGCGAGCTGCCTCAACGGGGGTTCGGCGGCACGGCACACATCGTCGGCCAGTGGGCAGCGGGGGGCGAAGGAACAGCCGGAAGGAAGCGCTCCGGGGGCGGGCGGGGCGCCCGGGACCGGCACCAGCATCCCGGTACCGGTGCCGCCGTCGAGCCGCGGCACCGCACCGATCAGGCCGAGGGTGTACGGCATGCGGGGCGCCGCGAACAACTCGTGCACGGGGGCCGTTTCCACGATCCGCCCCGCGTACATCACCGCGACCCGGTCGGCGGTACCGGCGATCACCCCGAGGTCATGGCTGACCAGCAACATCGCGGCGCCGGTGGCGCGTTGCGCGGTGCGCAGCACGTCCAGCACCTGGGCCTGGATCGTCACGTCGAGCGCGGTGGTGGGCTCGTCGGCGAGCAGCACGTCCGGTTCGTTGGCGACCGCCATGGCGATCATCGCGCGCTGCCGCATGCCGCCGGAGAACTCGTGCGGGAACGCGGCGGCGCGGGCGCGGGGTTCCGGGATGCCGACCAGGTCGAGCAGTTCCACCGCCCGTTCCCTGGCGGCCCGGCGGGAGATGTCGCGGTGCGCGCGGATGGTCTCGGCGATCTGGTCGCCGATCCGGTGCACCGGGGTGAACGCGGACAGCGGATCCTGGAAGACCATGGCGATCCGGTTGCCGCGCAACCGGGAGAGGGCCGCGTCCCCCGCCCCGCACAACTCGACTCCGTCGAGTCGCACCGAGCCGCTCACGGTGGCGGAGTCCGGCAGCAGCCCCAGCACGGCCAGCGCGACCGTGGACTTCCCGGACCCCGACTCTCCGACCAGCCCCAGCACCTCCCCGCGCCGCAGCTCCAGGTGGACGCCTCGCACGGCGTCCACCCCGCCGAACGCGACCCGCAGATCCCGCACCCGCAGCACCGGGTCCTCCCCGCCCACCCGCCCCAACTCCCGTCTACCGCACCGCACCTCATAGCGCTGAGGTGAATCTCCCTCGAGGCAGGCCCCCACCTCTCACCCCCGTCGGCCGGGCCGGCGGCGCGCCGTCGGATCGAACGCGTCGCGCAGGCCGTCGCCGACCAGGTTCACCGCCAGGACGAACAGCACCAGCAGACCGGCCGCGAAGAAGAACATCCACGGATAGGTGACCGCCGAGCCCGTGCCGTCGGCGATCAGCGTGCCGAGCGAGACGTCCGGCGGCTGGACGCCGAAGCCGAAGTACGACAGCGCCGTCTCACTCATCACCGCCCCGCCGACCGCGATCGTTGCGTCGATGATCAGGAACGACGCCACATTGGGCAGCACATGCCGCCAGATGATCCGGAACGGGCCGACTCCCATGAATCGAGCGGCCCTTACGAACTCCCGCTCCTTCAGCGAGAGGGTCATCGACCGCACCACCCGCGCGGTGATCATCCAGCCGAAGACGGCGAGCAGTCCGACGAAGGCGATCCAGCCGCCCGCCTTCAACCGGGGCGAGATGATCGCGATGACCAGGAAGCTGGGGAACACCAGCAGCAGGTCCACCAGGAACATCAGCGCCCGGTCCGTCCACCCCCCGAAGTACCCCGCGCAGGCGCCCACCAGCGAGGCCAGCGCGGTGGAGAAGACCGCCACCAGCAGCCCGATCAGCAGCGACTTCTGCAGACCGCGCACGGTCTGCGCGAAGACGTCCTGGCCGATCCCGTTCGTACCCCACCAGTGCCGCGCGGACGGCCCCCGGCGCAGCGCGGTGTAGTCGATGTCCGTGTAGCTCCAGTGGCAGACCAGCGGACCGCAGAAGGCCAGGACGAACAGCAGCACCAGCACCGCCGCCCCGGCCAGTGCCGAGCGGTTGCGCAGGAAGTGCCGCAGGACGACGGAGGCCCGGCCGGCCGGACGGTTCTCGACGACGGCGTCGGCGTCGGCGACGACAGCGGTGGTCACGTGGGGGCGCTCCTCAGGCGTGCCGGACGCGCGGATCGAGCGCGGCGTGCAGCAGATCGGCGAGGAAGCCGGACAGCAGCACCACCACGGCGGCGAAGACGTTGACCGCGACGACCGAGTTGACGTCGTTCTTGTTGATGGAGCTGATGAACCACTCGCCCATGCCGTGCCAGCCGAAGATGGTCTCGGTGAAGGTGGCGCCGGTGAACAGGGCGAGGAAGCCGTAGGAGAAGTACGTCGACATCGGGATCAGCGCGGTGCGCAGACCGTGCCGCAGCAGCGCGCTGCGCCGCCGGAGCCCCTTGGCCCGCGCGGTGCGCAGGTAGTCGGAGCCGAGCACGTCGAGCATGGTGCTGCGCTGGTAGCGGCTGTAGCCGGCGATGGCGAACAGGGCGATGGAGATGGTCGGCAGCAGCAGGTGGACCGCCCGGTCCTTGAGCACGGCCTCGAACCCACCGGTCAGTCCCGGGCTCTGCTCACCGGTGAACTGGATCAGATCGGTTCCGGTGGTGTCGTTGAACCAGATCGCCCCGGTCTTGAGCAGAACAGCCAGCAGGAACACCGGGGTTGACAGCAGCGCGAAGGAGACCAGGGTCACCAGCCGGTCGGAGAGCCGGTACTGCCGTACCGCGGTCCACGCCCCGGCCAGTACCCCGAGCACCGTCCCCAGCAGCGTGCCGATCAGCAGCAGCCGCAGGCTCACCCCGAGCCGCCGTCCGAACTCGGCGTTCACCGAGGTGTCGTCGATGGTCCGGCCCAGGTCGCCGTGGGCGGCGCGCCCGGCCCAGTGCCAGAACCGGTCGAGCAGCGGCCGGTGGTCGTTGACGCCGATCACGGTGAGGTGGTGGTCGACGGCGGCCGGGGAGATCGGCGGCTGGCGTCCCGCGAAGTACGCGCGCGGGTCCAGCGCCAGCGAGGCCAGCAGATAGGACAGGCAGACGGCGGCCAGCAGCAGCACGGCGTAGTAGCCGAGCCGCTTGGCCAGATAGGCCCCCAACGGTCGTCGTCCTCCCCCTGGTTGTGGTGCTCGCCGACCATGATGATCGCGCCCCATTGCGACTCTGTGAAGGGCGCATGACAATGTTCGGCGATGCCTCCCGCCACTCATGGGAGGCGTTTTACGGTCTGCCCAGTTCCGCGGCCGTCCGGCCGCGCCCGGACAAAGGAATGGACGACATGCGCAGATCCATCGCCCTCGCCATCGCGGCCACCGTCTCGGCGACCCTTGGTGGTGAGCGGCTGTGGATCGTCCGGTGGTGAACCGGCCGCGAAGAAACAGGCGCCGCCGGTCGGCAGCCAGGAGATCGACGCCCATCCGCTGAGCGACCTCAGACAGGGCGGAACCCTGAAGGTCCCCATCCAGCAGTGGATCAGCCAGTACAACTTCAACACCCCGGACGGCCAGGACGGCGACGCCCAGGAGCTGACCGAGGACGTCGAGCCGGTGCTGTTCCGCACCGACGCGCGGGGCGAGGCCCACACCGACCCGGACTACCTGGTCTCCGCCGCCGTCACCTCCGACAGCCCGCAGGTGGTCACCTACGAACTGAATCCGCACGCGAAGTGGTCCGACGGAAAACCGCTGAGCTGGCTGGACTTCCAGGCCCAGTGGAGAGCGCTGAACGGCACCGACAGCGCCTACGAGGCGGACGACACCTCCGGCTACGACCAGATCAGCGATGTGTCCCAGGGCGCGGACGCCCACCAGGTGAGGATCACCTTCAAACAGCCCTACGCGGACTGGCAGCGGCTTTTCGTGCCGCTTTTCCCAGCGGCGGCCTATTCCACGCCCGACCAGTTCAACAAGGGCTGGCTGGAGCACGTGCCGATCAGCGCGGGCGCCTTCAAGATCGCCAGGTACGACAAGACCGGGCAGACCATCACCCTGGTCCCCGACCCCAACTGGTGGGGCGCCAGACCGAAGTTGGACGCGCTCATCTACCGGGTGCTGGACGAGTCCGCGATGACCGACGCCTTCCTCAACAAGGAAACGGACGAGGCGCCCGCGGAACTCCCCGAGGACTACCGGCGGTTGGCGAAGGACCCGGACGCCGCGATCCGCACCGGCTCGCGCTGGGACGAGGTGCACATCACCCTCAACGGCGGCCGCGGCCCGCTCAAGGACGTCAGGGTGCGCAACGCGGTGGAGGCTGCCGTGAACCGCCAGGCGATCACCGACGCGTACGGCGCCGACATCCCTTACCGGATATCCGAGTTGGGCAACCACTTCTTCATGCCCAACCAGAAGGGCTACCAGGACAATTCCGGAATCTACGGCAAGTACGACCCGGAGCGCGCGAAGAAGCTGCTGGACCAGGCGGGTTGGCAGGACAACGGCGCCGGAAAGCCGCGCACCAAGGACGGCAAACCGCTGGAACTCGGATACGTGCTGAGTTCGGGCGGCAACCAGTCGCAGGTCGACCAGGCCCAGTTGGTCCAGCAGATGCTCGGCCAGGTGGGAATCAAGGTGGACATCCAGAAGGTGCCGATGAACGACTACTTCAACCAGTACGTCGATCTGGGCAACTTCGACCTGGCGAGTTTCCGCAACGTCGACCTGCTCTACCTGTCCATGGCGTACTCCGTCTTCCGGCAGCCGCAGGGCCGGAACCTCTTCCAGAACTTCGGCTCGGTCGGCTCCCCGCAGATCGACGCGCTGCTCACCCAGGCAGGCCGGACCACCGACCGGAACAAGGCGATCAGCCTCTACAACCAGGCGGACGCGCAGGTGTGGCGGCTCGGCCACTCGATAGAGCTCTACCAGCGCCCGCAGATCGCCGCCGTCCGCAAGGGCCTGGCCAACTACGGCGCGTTCGGCCTGCAGAACATCACCGACTACACCAGGGTCGGCTGGCTCAAGTGACCTCGCTCAGGCCCCGGACGAGCCGCGCCACCTGCGCACAGGCGTCCTCGTCCGTGGTCGCGGGCGCCACCACGTAGGACACCGCGAGCCGCACCGCCGCCTCGTACACCCACCCGCCGCGCTCGGGGCCCAGTACGGCGGCCACCCGGTCCCGTAACGTCCGGGCCAGCTCACCGGCCGGGGGCTGGACGGCGGTCGGCAGCCGGTCGGTGCGGCAGCCGGTGATGGCGGCACGCACCAGCGGGCTGCGGCGTGCGGTGCGCAGCGTCCAGGCGGTGGCGGCGGCCAGGCAGTCGGCGGGGTCCGCGTCATGCTGCCTGGCGGCGGCCAGCGCCTGGTCGACACCGGCGAGGAAGTCGTCGGTCTCCCGGCGGGCCAGGGCCCGGGCGAGCCCCTCCTTGGTGCCGAACTCGTTGTAGAGCGTCTGCCGGGAGACCCCGGCCGCGGCGGCCACGTCGACCATGCGGACCGAGCTCCAGGCCCGTACGTCGAGCGCGGACAACGCCGCGTTCAGTAAGGAGTCACGCGCTGTCGGCATCACGGCCTCCAAGCACCAGCGCCGGGGCCGGAAGGCGGCCGGACGCGAGTTCATGGCATGAGCGGTGCGGCAAGAATTGACTTGCCCCGGACGGGTGTCAAGACCGCCGTCACGGGGATGGACACGCCTCGGCCACCACGCCACGTAGCCGGGGCGCGGCTGCGATCGCTACTGTTCGCACATGCCCGACTTCTACGACGACCTGCGCCTCGCCCACGTCCTGGCGGACGCCGCCGACGCCGTGACGACCGAACGGTTCAAGGCGCTCGACCTGAAGGTCGAGACCAAGCCCGACATGACGCCGGTGAGCGAGGCCGACAAGGCCGCCGAGGAGCTGATCCGCGGCCAGTTGCAGCGGGCCCGGCCGCGCGACGCGGTGCTGGGCGAGGAGTACGGCACCGAGGGCGGCGGTGACCGGCGCTGGATCATCGACCCGATCGACGGCACCAAGAACTACGTGCGCGGCGTGCCCGTGTGGGCGACGCTGATCGCCCTGTCGGTGCGCGGCGAGGGCGGCCCCGAGGGGGACGACGGGGTGGTCGGCGTGGTGTCCGCACCGGCGCTGGGCCGCCGCTGGTGGGCGGTGAAGGGCGGCGGGGCGTACACCGGGCGCAGCCTGTCGGCGGCGACCAGGCTGCATGTCTCCAGGGTGGACCGGCTCTCCGACGCCTCGCTGTCGTACTCCTCGCTCAGCGGCTGGGAGAAGCAGGGACGGCTTGACGGGCTGCTGGAGCTGACCAGGGCCTGCTGGCGCACCCGGGCTTACGGCGACTTCTGGTCGTACATGATGGTGGCCGAGGGCTCGGTGGACATCTGCGCCGAGCCCGAGCTGAGCGTGTGGGACATGGCGGCGCCGTCGGTGGTCGTCCGGGAGGCGGGCGGCCGGTTCACCGACCTGAGCGGCAAACCGGGTCCGTACGGGCAGAACGCGGCGGCGTCCAACGGGTTGTTGCACGAGGAACTGCTGCGCTACCTGAATCCCACGCGCTGACGCTGTGTGACCCCGCACGAGCCCCGGTAACCCCGCACGCCCCTTGTCCGTCGCTCCGGATGCGTGTGAGTATGAGAGTCCACCAGCTTGTGAACTTGTGAATTCTCTCTCTGGGGGTGCCCCCATGCTGGTCCGCGACGCCATGAGCACCGTCATCCTCACCATCGGCCCCGCCCACACCCTCCGACAGGCGGCCAGACTGATGTCCGCCCGCCGGGTCGGCTCGGCCGTCGTCCTCGACCCCGACACCTGCGGACTCGGCATCCTCACCGAACGCGACATCCTCAACGCCATCGGCGACGGCATGAGCCCCGACGAGGAGCCGGCGCACGCCCACACCACCACCGACGTGGTGTTCGCGGCCCCGGAGTGGACCCTGGAGGAGGCGGCGACGGCGATGGTTCGCGGCGGCTTCCGCCATCTGGTCGTGCTGGAGGACCAGCACCCGGTCGGCGTGGTCTCGGTGCGCGACATCATCGGCTGCTGGACGCGCGGCCGTCTGCACGTGCCCGCGGAGCAGGCCGCGATCGCGTGAGGCGGCAGGTCGCCGGACCGGAAGCCGAAGAGGCCGGAGCCCGCGGGGCTCCGGCCTCTTCTTCGACGGCGAGCGTCCGGTCAGCCGCGAAGGGCCTGGACCGCGGCCTCCAGCCGCTTGCCGTAGTCGGCGTCCGCCTGGCGGAAGTTGTTGATCGCCCGCTCGGCGATGTCGTCCCGCGAGACCTGCGCGATGAAGCCCGCGAGGTTGTCGATCAGACGGGTCTTCTCGTCCTCCGACATCAGGCGGTAGAGGTTGCCCGCCTGAACGAAGTCGTTGTCCTCGGCGTGCGAGGGCGCCGCGTGCTCGCCCGTCACACCGGTGAGCCGGACCGGCTGCCACAGCGGACGCCCGGTCTCCTTGACGGAGTCGAAGCTGTTCGGCTCGTAGTTCTTCGCCCGGCCGTGCCGGCCGTCGTACAGGGCGCCGTCCCGGCCGTGGGTGCGCGCCTCGGTGGCGTGCGGGCGGTTGACCGGCAGGTGGTCGGCGTTGATGCCGACGCGGTAGCGGTGCGCGTCGCCGTAGGCGAAGAGCCGGCCCTGGAGCATCTTGTCCGGCGACGGGCCGATGCCGGGCACGAAGTGCGCCGGGGAGAAGACCGACTGCTCGACCTCGGCGAAGATGTTCTCCGGGTTCCGGTTCAGCTCCAGCTTGCCGATGGTGATCGGCGGGTAGTCGTCGTGCGGCCAGACCTTGGTCAGGTCGAACGGGTTGAAGCGGTAGTCGGCCGCCTCGGCCGCGGGCATGATCTGCACCTGCACAGTCCAACTCGGGAACTCGCCGCGCTCGATGGCGGTGCGCAGGTCGCGCTGGTGGCTGTCCGGGTCCTCACCGGCGAGCTTCGCGGCCTCCTCGGCGGTCAGGTTCCTGATGCCCTGGTCGGTCTTGAAGTGGTACTTGACCCAGAAGGCCTCGCCCGCCTCGTTGTTCCACTGGAACGTGTGCGAGCCGTACCCGTTCATGTGCCGGTACGAGGCCGGTATGCCGCGGTCACCGAACAGCCAGGTCACCTGGTGCGTCGACTCCGGGCTCAGACCCCAGAAGTCCCATACGTTGTCCGCCTCCTGGGAGCCGGTGTACGGGTCGCGCTTCTGGGTGTGGATGAAGTCCGGGAACTTGATGGCGTCCTTGATGAAGAAGACCGGCGTGTTGTTGCCGACCAGGTCGTAGTTGCCGTCCTCGGTGTAGAACTTCAGCGCGAAACCGCGCGGGTCGCGCACCGCGTCCGCCGAACCCAGGTTGCCCGCGACGGTCGAGAAGCGCAGGAAGACCTCGGTCTGCTTGCCGATCTCGGAGAGGAACTTCGCCCGGGTGTACCCGGTGACGTCCGCGGTGACCGTGAAGGTGCCGTACGCACCGGCGCCACGGGCGTGCACGATGCGCTCCGGAATGCGCTCCCGGTTGAAGTGGGCGAGCTTCTCCAGCAGCACCTGGTCCTGCACCAGCACCGGCCCACCGGGGCCCGCCTGCTCGCTGTTCTGGTTGTCCGCTACCGGGGCGCCGGCCTCGGTGGTCAGCGGGCCCGTCTCCTGAACCGTCACTTGCGTCTCCCTGGAGTCGTCCTGTCCCTTGGCTGTCGCCAGAACCGATCCTACGCTAGACAGAGTCTAAGTCAAGAAGGTGGTCAAAGCCGTACGGATTCAGAATCCGGATCCCGCCCTGTTAAGCTGGGGGTATGAGTGACCTGCTGGAACGACTTCGCGGACGTGGCTGGCGGCTGACCGCACAGCGCCGGGTCGTCGCCGAGGTGCTCGACGGGGATCATGTGCACCTCACCGCGGACGAGGTGCACGCGCGCGCCGCCGCCCGGCTGCCCGAGATCTCCCGTGCGACCGTCTACAACACCCTCGGTGAACTGGTCTCGCTCGGCGAGGTGATCGAGGTGGCCACCGACGGCCGCGCCAAGCGATACGACCCCAACGCCCACCGCCCGCACCAGCACCTGGTGTGCTCACGGTGCGGCGCCATCCGCGATGTGCACCCCAGCGGCGACCTTCTCTCCGACCTGCCCTCCTCGGAGCGGTTCGGCTTCACCGTCTCCGAGGTCGAGGTGACCTACCGCGGCCTGTGCCCCAACTGCGCCACGGCGTAAGGGGATCACGACGGGCGGCTCACCCGTGCCGCCGCCCGTAGCACCCACTCGACGCCGATGCGGTCCGGCTCCGACAGCGGTGCCTGCCGCAACAACCTGCCGACCAGCCGCAGTTGGGCCGGATCAACGGCGCCGCCCGACCAACCGGCGTGCGTCCAGCGCCGCAACTCCGCCCGGGACCGCTCGGCCACCTGGGGTCGCGGATCGGCGGCGGCTCGCAGCGTGAACTCCAACCGGTCCCAGTGCGCCAGGGTGCGCGCCGCCCGCAACGCCGCCTTCCACACCGGCGGCTCCGGCCGGGCCAGCGCCGCGGCCAGTGCCTTGGGCGGTGCGCAGTGGCCCGCGGCCAGCACGTCCAGTGCCTCCCGGGCCAAGCTCGGCGAGGCGTCCGTCACCAGCGGGGCCAGCGCCGCCACCTGCTCCGAGGCGTGCCCGAGTCGGCCCAGCGCCCGTACCGCCGCCCGGCGCACCACCGGTGACCAGCTCGGATCGGCGGCCAGCACCGCCAGCAACGCCAGGTCGGAGGAGTCGCCGCACTCCCCCAGCCCGGCCGCGAGCCCCGCCACCAGCCGGGGCTGAGTCGCCCGGCCGCACCGCCGCAGTTGTCTGCGGTAGACGTCGACCGGCGGTTCACCGCGCTCGTACAGCTTCCACCGGGCCTGCGCGCGCACCATCCGCGACCGATCGGCCAGCGGCCCGACCAGCCGTGCCGAGGGCACGTCGTCCGGCAGCGCGGCCACCGCCAACTCCCTTATCACCGCCGACCTGGCCCACATCAGCCGTCCCGCCTGGTCCGGGTCCAGCTCCAGCAACCGCGCCGCGCACAGCGTGCGGCACACCTGGTCCCGGTCGTGCAGTGCGGTACGGGCCAGGTCACCGCGGACGTACTCGCCCAGTTCCAGGGCGAGTTCGACGCCGAAACGGCGGGCGTGCGGATCGGGCTCCGCGGCCAGCCTGCGGACGGTGCGCCGCCGCTCGGGCGCGGACAGCACCATCCGGTAGGCGTCCAGCACGCCCGCGGCGCGCCGCCGCCGGTCGAGCCGGGCGAGCAACCGGACCGCCGCCGCGGCCTCGTCGGGGGCGACATGCCCGAGCAGCGCGGTCACCGCGCGATCCCGTACCGCGGGCACCCAGTCGTCGGTGCGCAGCGCCAGTGCGCTCGCCGCGTACCGGCCGCTGCGCCGGGCCAGCCGCTCCACGGCGGCCTGCCGGATCCGGCCGTCCCGGTCGAAGGAGGCCAGCACCAGGTGCAGCGGCCCCGAGTCGTCGGTCGGGTGTGCGCCGGTTACGGCGTGCGGGGAACGGGCGTACCGGTCCAGATCCAGCCAGAGCCGCGGCGCGGCGCGAACCAGCTCGTCCAGCGCGGCCTTGCGGTCCTCGGCGGAGCCGCGTTCGTCGGTGGTGCGCAGCGCGGTGAACAGCGACCGCACGGCGGCGCGGTGGCCGGTCGACGCGGCCAGGCACAACTTCCGCCAGCGGCCGACGTCCTCCACCTCGGGGTGCGGACCCCGGCGGCGCAATACGGATCGCGCCTGCCCTCTGCGCAGCAATGCCGCCTCCGCCGCCAATCCACGCTGTCCAGAAGTCCAGCATCACCCAGCGGGAGCGCCGCTCCAAGAGAGTTTGCTCGGCTTTGCCCAGGCCATACCGCTCCTCTACCGAAGCCTGATACGACCCACAGGTAGGCGACCATACCTGACACATCGTCAAGAACTGGTGCCCCACCGAAGCGTTGCGCCCGTTTCTTGATTGTTATGAGCCCGTTCTCAGATTCTGCCCTTATCCTGGCTCAAGCCGTCTTCATCAGCGGTCGGACAAGGTGACGGGAGGTAGATGGGTGCGCCGTCGCAGCCGAACGAGGGTCGCCGCGCTGACAGCTGCCGGTGCCCTCGCCGCCGCCGGTCTCATCCAGTACGCACCGGACGTGGTGGCGCTGGCCCAGGCCAAGCACCACACCGGACCGAACCCGCCCGACGACTGGTCGAAGAAGGGCACCTACCTCAGCGCGAGCCAGGCCGACCCGTCCGTGGTCGAGGTGCTGGGCAGCGACGGCTCCCCCTACTGCAGCGGCGCCGTGGTGCACAGCCCGGGCGCGGACATCGTGATCACCGCGGCTCACTGCGTGTACGGCGACGGCTCCTACGCCTCGTCGCTCACCGTCGCCCCCGGCCGCACCGGCGGCAACAGCCCGCACGGCACCTGGCAGGTCGACAAGATCTGGGTCGACCCGCGCTACACCAAGGACAACGACGAGCGGTACGACTACGCCTTCATGCGGGTCTCCCGCTCCGGCGGCCCGGAGATCGAGGACGCGGTCGGCGGCAACACCCTGGAAGTCAACCAGCCGTACCACCTGCGCGGGATCACCACCATCGGCTACCCGGACAGCAACAACCCGGGTGACGCCCAGATCAGCTGCGGCCTGGAGACCTTCCAGTCCGGAGCCCACGACCAGTACCGCGAGATGCGCTGCGGCGGATACTCGGCCGGGGTGTCCGGCGGCCCGTGGCTGGAACTCAAGCCCCGCGCCAAGACCGGCGCGCTGATCGGCATCATCGGCGGCTACAACGGCGGCGGCCCGGCCGACGACGACCCGCATGTGGACGACATCTCGTACAGCCCGTACTTCACCGATGACACACAGGCACTGCTCAACCAGGCCGTCAATGACGACGGCGGGCAGACCGAGAACTGAAAGCGGAACCGAAAGAGGCCAGAACCGAATGGTTCTGGCCTCTTCCTTCAGTAGCGGGGACAGGATTTGAACCTGCGACCTCTGGGTTATGAGCCCAGCGAGCTACCGAGCTGCTCCACCCCGCGTCGTTGTGTCACCACTGTAAACGACACGCGTCGGGCAGGGCAAATCGATGATCGCGCCGCCGGGCTCAGGCGCTCAGTTCCTGCCGCAGCACGTCGGCCAGCCGGGCCGCGCGCTCGGCCACCTCGGCCGGTCCGCACTCGACCGCCTGGTCGCACCACTTCCCGGCCTCGTCCAGCTCACCGCGCCGGGCCGCCAGCAGTGCCAGCCGCAGCGCGGCGCGCCCATGGCCGCCCTGGGCCGCTATCGTCCACCACAGCGCGGCCTCCGCCTCGCTGCCCTCGCGGGCCAGCAGCAACCCGAGGTTGAAGGCCCCGTTCCGGCTGCCCGCCTCGGCGGCCAGCCGGTACCAGCGCGCGGCGGTTTCCGAGTCCCCGCGCCGGGCCGCGCACATGCCGAGCCGCACCTGCGCCCGCCGGTGGCCCAGCCGCGCGGCCCGCTCGTACCACTCCTCGCTCTCTTCCGCACCGCCCTCCGCGGGGCCCTGCTCCAGCACGGCGCCGAGCCGGAAGGCGGCCTCCGCGCTGCCGCCGCCCGCGGCGCACCGCAGGTGCTTCTCGGCGCCTGTCAGGTCACCCTCGCGCTGGAGCGCCATGGCCACCTGGAGCGCCGCCTCGGTGTGCCCGGCCGCCGCCGCCCGCTCGTACCAGCGGTGCGCGGCGGTGTGGTCCTCGCGTCCGGCGCAGATGATGCCCAGGTTGAAGGCGGCGTCCACGCTGCCCGCCTCGGCGGCCTTGGAGAACCACGGCTCGGCGCCCGCCGCGTCGCCGCCCTGCAGCAGCAGCACGGCGAGCGCGTTGGCGGCCTCCCGATGGCCCGCGTAGGCGGCCCTGCGGTACCACTGCTCGGCCTGCGGGACCCGGCCGCGGGCGGCGCACAGCAGGCCGAGGTTGTACGCGCCGTTGTCGTCGCCCGCCTCCAGCGCGGCCCGGTACCAGCGCTCCGCGGTCTGCGTCTCGCCCTCCTGGGCGTGCAGCGCGCCGAGCGCGTTGGCGGCCTGGCCGTCGCCCTCCTGGGCGGCCCGCCGCCACCAGTCGGCGGCGCCCTCCACATCGCCCGCGTCGCGCAGCAGGAAGCCCAGCGCGCAGGCCGCACGCGGGTCGCCGTCCTTGGCCGCGGTCAGGTACCAGCGGGTGGCCTCCCTGGTCTCGCCGCGCTGCTCCAGCAGTGTGCCGAGCCGCAGCGCGGCCCGGGTGTGGCCGCGGGCCGCCGACTGCCGGTACCACTGCTCGGCCTCGGCCTCCTCGCCGCGCTCCGCGCAGATCCTGGCCAGCCGGTACGTCGCCTCGCGGTGGCCGTGCTCGGCGGCGGCCCGGTACCAGCGCTCGGCGCCCACGTCGCTGCGGTGCTCCAGCAGGTCGGCCAGTGCGTACGCGCCGAGCACGTGCCCGGTCTCGGCGGCCTGCCGCAGCCAGTACTCGGCGGCCGGTTCGTCGCCGCGCTCGCGGTAGTGGCGGCCCAGCGCGTGCGCCGCGGCGGCACTGCCCGCGACGGCGGCGATCCGCCACCATCCGGCGGCCTCGTCCGCGTACCCGCGCTGGTGCAGCAGCACCCCGAGGTTGTTGGCGGCGGCCCGGTCCCCGGCCGACGTGGCCGCGCGCAGATACGGCTCGGCACCGTCCAGGTCGCCCCTGCGCAGCAGCAGGGTGCCGATCATGCCCTGCGCGGCGGTGTCGCCGAGGTCGGCGGCGCGGCGGTAGCGCGCCTGCAGCTCGGCTTCCTCACGGGCGGTCAGTACGTCGTCGTCGAGCACTGCGGCAGCCTCAACCGGCTGCTCTGACACTGAAGTTGCGTCGTCCGTATCCCGCGGAAGCGGACGCGCCTCCAGCACGCTTACACCATCCCCCATGGGATCCATCGTCGCACCACCCGAAACCGGCGTACACCTGGTATACCGCATCCACGAGGTCACTTCAGCGTTTTGTCGACTTCACGACATCCCGACTTCCCGAAGCGCAACGTAGCCAAACCACCGGTTTCGTGGACCCCCAGACAAGCGAGAAGGCCCGGAGTCGTTGACTCCGGGCCTTCCCCCCGCGGCGTCAGCCGCTGATGTTTCTTCAGTAGCGGGGACAGGATTTGAACCTGCGACCTCTGGGTTATGAGCCCAGCGAGCTACCGAGCTGCTCCACCCCGCGTCGTTGTGTAACAACTGTACCACGAGCCGCGGAGATCACCCGATCAGGGCTGCTTCGACGGTGGGCTCTCCGCCTCCTGGGCTCGCTTCAGGGCGTTCTGCAGGTCCTGCTGGGCCTTGCCGTACGCCGCCCAGTCGTTGTTCTTCAGCGCCTGCTGACCCTGGTCGTACGCGTTCTGCGCGTCCTGCAGCGCCTGCTTCACCGTCTGGTTCACGGGCTGCTGGGAGCCGTTGTCGCTCGGTGGCGGCGACTGCGCGGGACCGGAACCTGAGGTGTTGAACACCTCGTCCAGCGCCTCACCGAGGGTGTCGCGGAACGCGATCTTGTCGCCGTTCCAGTTCACCAACACCTTCTTCAACAGCGGGTAGTTGGTGCCCGCGCCGCGTACGTAGACCGGCTCGACGTACAGCAGCCCCCCGTCGAGCGGCACCGTCAGCAGGTTGCCGTACTCGACCTCGGAGTCTCCCCGCTGCCAGATGTTGACCTGATTGGCCACCCTGGGATCGGAGTTGAACTTGCTCTGCACCTGCTTGGGCCCCGACACGTTGCTGCTGGACGGCAGTTGGAGCAGCCGGATGGTGCCGTAGTCCGGACTGCTGGCGTCCGCGTCAACCGACATGAACGCGCCCAGGTTGTCCCGCCGGTTGGGCGTCAACGTGGTCGTCAACGAGAAGGCCTGGGAACTCCGCCCCGGCATCTTCACACTCAAGTAGTACGGCGGAACCGCCCCACTGTCCCGCTTCGCCGGGTCGTTGGGCACCTGCCACACCTCGCTGCCGCTGTAGAACGTCGCCGGATCGGTGACGTGGTAGCGGGTGAGAAGTTCGCGCTGCACCTTGAACAGGTCCTGCGGATACCGCAGATGGGCCATCAGCTGCGGCGAGATGGCGCTGCGCGGCTCCACAGTGCCCGGGTACGCCTTCATCCAGGTCTTCAGCACCGGGTCCTGGGTGTCCCACTGGTACAGCTTCACCGTGCCGTCGAACGCGTCCACGGTCGCCTTCACCGAGTTGCGGATGTAGTTGACCTGGTTCTGCTGGGCGAGCACCGAGCGGTTGCCGCCGGTCAGCGAGTCGGACGTGGTGTCGCCGAGGGTGGTGCGGGACGAGTACGGGTAGCCGTTGCTGGTGGTGTAGGCGTCCACGATCCACTGGATGCGGCCGTTCACCACCGCCGGATAGGGGTCGCCGTCGATGGTCAGCCACGGCGCGACGGCCTCGACGCGCTCCTTGGGCGTCCGGTTGTAGAGGATCTTCGAACCCTTGCCGATCGCGCCCGAATACAGTATCTGCGGCTGGCCCAACTGCACCGCGTACGCGGCCCTGGTGACCGGGTTCTCCAGGCTCACACCGCTGTTACCGGTGTACGAGTAGCTCTTCTCGCCGTTGGCGTCGGAGTAGTCGATCTCCTTGGTGGGACCGCCGACGATCGAGTACTGCTTGGTCTGCTGGCCGTAGTAGATACGCGGCTCATAGGGGCCCAACTGGCCCTTCGGCGGCAGGTCGTGTTCGGTGAAGTCCGGGGCGCCGGTGTCGGGGGTGACCGTGGTCCCCCTTGCCGCGACCATCCCGTAACCGTGGGTGTACTTGAAGTGGTCGTTGATCCAGTTGCTCTCCGGGATGCCCTTGAGGTTCAGCTCCCGCAGTCCGACGACCGTGTCCTGCTCCTTGCCGTTGATCTGGTAGCGGTCGACGGCCAGCGGCGAGCCCATCGAGTAGAACCCGCGCATGCCCTGGAGCTGTTGGAACGAAGGCGAGACCACGTTCGGGTCCAGCAGCCGGATACTCGCGGCGGTGTCGGCGTCCGCCCGCAGCGTGGTGTTCTGCGTCGAACTCGTGCCGGGGTAGTCGGTGACCTTGCTGTTGTCGATGCCGTACGCGGCGCGGGTCGCGTTGATGTTCTTCTGGATGTACGGCGCTTCCTTGGCCGCCTCGTTGGGCTGCACCTGGAACTTCTGCACGATCGCCGGGTACAGCCCGCCGATCAGGATCGCCGAGAGCACCATCAGCCCGAGGCCCAGCATCGGCAGGCTCCAGGTGCGCCGCCACAGCGTCGCGAAGAACAGCAGCGCACAGATGATCGCGATGCAGAACAGGATGGTCTTGGCCGGCAGATACGCGTTGGCGTCCACGTACCGCAGTCCGGTCCAGCCGCTCGTCGGATGGAAGGAGCTGGACTTCACCGCCAGGCCGTAGCGGTCCAGCCAGTACGCCACCGCCTTGAGCGAGACGAACAGGCCGAGCAGCACCGACAGATGACCGGTCGCGGCGGCCGTCGCCCGCGCTCCCGGGCTGCTCAGTCGCAATCCCCCGTACAGGTAGTGCACCAGGGCCGCCGCCACCAGGCACAGCACGACCGCGGCGAAGCCGAAGCTCAACAGGAAGCGGTACCAGGGCAGGTCGAACGCGTAGAACGCGACGTCCATCTTGAACTGCGGGTCCTTGGTGCCGAACGGGACCGCGTTGACGTACTGCAGCCAGGTGCGCCACTGGCCGGAGGCCGACGCTCCGCCGATCAGTCCGACCAGCAGGCAGACCGCGAGCAGCAGCCACCCGCGGAACGGCGCGATGCCCAGCCGGTAGCGGTCCAGGCTCTGCTGCTCCAGCGACATCGCGCCCAACTGCGGCCGAAGCCGGTGCGCCAGGTAGACGTTCACCCCCACCGCCAGGGCCATCAGCAGCCCGAAGACCGCGAACAGCGCGATGCGGGTGTACAGCGTGGTGGTGAAGACCGACGAGTAGTGGACCGACCGGTACCACAGCCAGTCCGTCCAGAAGCCGGAGAACATCACGAACGCCATGGCCAGCACGGCCAGCGCGGCGAGCGTCATCAGCAGGGTCCGGGTACGCCGGGACGGCCGGCCCACGGTGATCCGCGGCCCCATGGGACCGCCGCCTCGCTCCGGCATCTGGAAAGCCAAGGTGCGCACCTCGAAAATACGTCGTTACGTCGCGTCCGTACGGCGTCCGGGGGCGGACACCCATCCATGCAACTTACTCACGCTTTACGTGGTTCCCGTTCCGGGGCCTGGAACGGGCAGGATGTTCAGCATGTCCAACACTCCCACCGGCGGCGCCCCCCTCGCCGCGACCCCGCTGACCCGTGCCGTGCTCGAGATCGACGAGTACGCCTCCGGGCTCGGCTGGGACCAGCCCGCCCGTCTCTTCGCCCTCGTCGACACCGACCGCCTCCGCACCGAGGAGCCGATGCTGTTCGCCCAGCTCGGCCTGGAAGGGGAAGGCGACGAGGCCGCCGGGGCACTGACCCCCGTCGAACAGGACGAGGTGCCCTCCAACACCCCGCTTGACGAGTTCCTGGCGACCATCGCCTGGCCCGACGCGGTCGCCGGATGCGCGCTGACCGTGGAGCGGCTGATGCTCCCGCCCACCGCCGAGGCGTCCATCCCCGAAGGACTGGACGAGGACGGTCTGACGGCCTGGGTGGCCAGGCACCCGGAGCGCCAGGAGGTGCGGATGACGGTCGCGGTGCTGCGCGACGGCGAGCGCGAGTCGGCGATCCGGCTGCGCGAGAAGGACTCGCCGACCGAGGTGCTCACCGGCAAGGACCTGGTGCCGGGACTGGCCGAGGCGCTCACGGCGACGTTCGAGGAGTAGCCGCGTCAAGGCCGCCTGTGCGGCGCCGCCGCTTACCTGGCGGCACTCGGGTGGCGGCGTTCGGTGCGCCGCCACCCGGCCCGATGGCGCGCGGGCGGTCAGCCTGCCGTGCAGCTGGGCAGGTCGGCGGTCTTGCCGGTCCTTATGTCGGTCAGTGCCTTGAGAGCGTCGCCCAGTGTGTTGACCTTCACCAGGCGCAGCCCGCTCGGGGTGTTCTTGGCCGCGGCGGCGCAGTTGTCCTTGGGGGTCAGGAAGTACTGCGCACCGGCGTCCCTGGCGCCGATGATCTTCATCGCGATGCCGCCGATGGGGCCGACCTGGCCGTTGTCGTCGATCGTGCCGGTACCGGCGACGAACTTGCCGCCGGTGAGGTTGTCCGGCGTCAGCTTGTCGATGATGCCCAGCGAGAACATCAGGCCCGCGCTGGGACCTCCGACGTCGGCCAACTTGATGTCGATCGGGAACGGGTAGGTGTGGCCCAGCATGGCCTGGATCCCCACGATCGCCCGGCCGCCGTCCGCCTTGGCGGTCCTGATGGTGACCTGGCGGGTGGCCGCGCCCGCCTTGTCCGCCTCGCCGGACGGGACCACGCTGAACACCACGTCCTGGCCGGGCTTGTGCTTGGTGACCAGCTTGGCGACGTCGCCGGGCTGGGCGACCCCGGTGCCGTCCACGGACTTGACCACGTCGCCCGCGTGCAGCTTGCCCTCGGCCGGGCTGCCCTTGACCACGGATCCCACGATCACCCGCGAACCGACCGGGATGTGCAGCTGCCCGAGCGCCGCGACCTTTGCGCTGTCCTGGGACTGGCTGAACTCCTCGGCGTTCTGCTGGTCCGCCTGCTGCGCGGTCTGCCCCTTCGGGTACAGCGTGTCGTGCGGCACCACGATGTGGTCGTCGGACAGCCAGTCCGAGATCGCCTCGACCAGGTTCATCGTGTAGTCCGCGCCCGTCACCCGGACCGTGGTCATGTTCAGATGACCGGTCACCGGATAGGTGCGGTGGTCCGAGATCTGGAGCACCGGCTCACCCTCGTTCTCGCTGAGGGTGTTCACCGTGGGCCCCGGCCACATCGCGGAGTAAGGCACGGGGATCAGCACCCCGACGCAGAGCAGCCCTATCAGCAGCAGCGTCGAGGTGAGCATGGTCGCGGTGCGGCGTGGCATGCCATGACAGTACGGGACGGGTATGACAAGCGGCTTGCCGGGCCGGGCCGTCCGGGTATCCCGCCTGGTCGGTCCGCGTCAGGCGTCCGAGCCGGTGTGCGTCTTGGCCATGGCCTCGCGGAACCGTTCGTACCCGGCGAGCGAGTGCACGTCACCGGCCGTACGGCGGGTACGCCCCGCCCAGCCCGCCCACACCGTGGCGGCAACCGCGCCGATGACCGGAATCAGCAACCATGCCAGAGCCGCCATACCGGCCTCCCGACCACACGCACATACCAACGCAGGACCTATGAGCAGATTAATCGTTCGCTGGTCCAACGCTCAGCCCGGGTACGGAGTTACGCAAGTTGACGCGCCCAGCGATGAAGCGGAATGCGCACGATATGCGGTCCTTTGTGGAGGCTTGGCGTCCGCAAAGAGACATATCCACAAAGGGCCCAGGCCGCGACGCAGGCGCTACGCGCCCACCCATTCGTCGGCGCCGTCGGCGAAGGTCTGGTGCTTCCATATCGGGACCTCGCGCTTGAGGTCGTCGATCAGGCGGCGGCACGCCGCGAACGCCTCGCCGCGGTGCGGGCAGGAGACCGCCACCACGACCGCCAGATCGCCGACCCGCAGGTCGCCGACGCGGTGCACCGCGGCCATCGCCCGAACCGGGAAGTCGGCGGCGACCTTCTCCGCGACTCGGCGCAGCTCGGCTTCGGCGCTGGGGTGCGCGGAGTACGCCAGACGAGTGACCTCCGCCGGGCCGCCGTCATGGTCGCGGACGGTGCCGACGAACAGGGCGGTGCCCCCGGCGGCGTCGTCGCCGACGGCGCCGAAGACCTCGTCCACGGACAGCGGGGTGTCGCGGACGGCCAGCAGCCGGATGGGGTCCGGCAGGCCCTGCCCCTTGTCGTACGTGCGTGCCATGTGGGCCATGGTGCCGCACGGGCGGCGGTCACGGAAAGGCGGTTCCTGTATGAATATCCAAGGACCCGTCAGTCGGATCCGACGAACGGATCCGGTCGCCAGGAAGCCGGCGCGGCACCCGGAGCAGCGCTCAGATCCCGCGCCGCTTGCGCGCCCGCCGCACCAGTGCCGCGGTGCCCACCAGCGCCACGGTGGCCCCGGCCGCGCCGAGCGAGGCGGCGGCGTCCTTGCGGCCGAGCCGGCGGCCGGCCACCGTGTGGCGGCCCGCGACCTCCGCCAGCAGTTCGGCCAGCACCTCCTCGTTGGTCCACTGCGGCCGCCAGCCCGCCTCGTGCAACCGGCTGCCGCTGACCACCCACGGATGCATGGTGTACTCCAGGTCACCGGCCGGGGACGGCGTGAGGCCGAGCCGGTGCAGCCGGGCCGCGGCGCCGAGCGCCACCGTCTGCGGCAGCTCCATGCGCCGGATGCCGGACAGCTCCTCGACCTCCTCCTGCTCCAGCCAGCCGTCGCAGCCGACCGCCATCTCGCCCTCGGCCTTCTCCAGCGCCGCGTACTCCAGCGCGGAGACCAGGTCCTCGACGTGGCAGAACTGCCAGCGGGGACGGCTGCCCGCCACCACCAGCAGGCGCGGTGACTCGAAATAGCGGGTGAGCGCGGTGTCCATGCCGCCGACCAGGACGGCGGGCCGCACAACGGTGACGTTGAGTCCCGGGTGGGCGCGCGGCGCGCGGCGGCCGAGCCGCTCGATCTCCAGCAGGTCCCCGACACAGGTGGCCTCGGCCGTGGCGCGCAGCGGGGTGTCCTCGGCCAGCGGAACATCGTTGTCGGGCAGCGCCCCGTAGACCATCGCGGAGGTGACCAGGACCACCCTGCGGACCCCGGCGGCCGCGGCGGCGGTGAGCACGGTCTGGGTGCCGCGCACGTTGAAGGCGGTACGCGCCTTGGGGTCGGACTCCAGGTTCAGGTCCAGCGCAAGGTGCACCAGCACGTCCACCGGATGCCCGTCGACCCGCAGCCGGTCGGCGATGGCCGGGTCCCGTACGTCCATCACCCGCCACAGCGCGCCGGGCACCTCACCGCGCCGCTCGTCGACCGCCACGACCTTTCTGACCTCGTCCGACGCGGCCAGCCGCAGGGCGAGCAGGTGTCCGACACCGGACGCCGCGCCGGTGATCGCCACGACCGGTCCCGAGGTGTGGGTCCGCCCTGAGCGAACGTTTGGTGCCGGGGAACTCACCAGGTGTCTCCCACTGTTGTCTTGGTACGAGGTACGCAGGTCCCATCCTGCCTGAGAGGTGTCTAGGCTGGTGGTACAGCCCTGACAAGCCCGCAAGGCAAACCGTTCCGACCACACAGAGCCGAGGAAGCCCGTGAGTGACACCCCATTTGGATTCGGCGTGCCTCCGGAAGAGCCCGAGGACGGGGACGAGGGCAAGAAGAAGGGCCTGCCGGGCGGCAACCCGTTCGGCTTCGGCGGCGGCACGGCAGGCGGCGGGGACAACCCGCTGGCCGCGATGTTCGGCTCGCTGAACCCCAACGACCTGGGCGCGGCCTTCCAGCAGCTCGGCCAGATGCTCTCCTTCGAGGGCGGCCCGGTCAACTGGGAGATGGCCAAGGACATCGCGCGTCAGACGGTCGCCCAGGGCGCCCAGAACGGCACCAAGGACGCCAGTGTGGGCGACAGTGAGCGCGCCGCCGTTGGGGAGGCGTTGCGCCTGGCCGACCTGTGGCTCGACGGCGCGACGTCGCTGCCGTCCGGTTCCGGGGCGTCGGTGGCGTGGAGCCGGGCCGAGTGGGTCGAGGCGACGCTGCCCGCCTGGAAGGAGCTGGTCGACCCGGTCGCCGAGCGCGTCGGCGCGGCCATGGGCGGTGTACTGCCGGAGGAGATGCAGGCCATGGCGGGCCCGCTGCTCGGCATGATGCGCTCCATGGGCGGTGCCATGTTCGGTACCCAGATCGGGCAGGCGCTCGGTGTGCTGGCGGGTGAGGTCGTCGGTTCCACCGATGTCGGGCTGCCGTTGGGTCCGGCGGGCAAGGCCGCGCTGCTCCCGGTGAACATCGCGGCGTTCGGCTCCGGACTCGGCGTTCCCGATGAGGAGGTGCGGCTCTACCTCGCACTGCGCGAGGCGGCGCACCAGCGGCTGTTCGCCCATGTCCCGTGGCTGCGGGCGCACTTGTTCGGCGCTGTCGAGGGCTACGCGCGCGGCATCAAGGTCGACACGGCCCGCCTGGAGGACGCGGTCGGCCAACTCGACCCGGCGAACCCGGAGGCGCTTCAGGAGGCGCTCCAGCAGGGCATGTTCCAGCCCGAGGACACTCCTGAGCAGAAGGCCGCGCTGGCCCGGCTGGAGACCGCGCTGGCGCTGGTCGAGGGCTGGGTGGACGCAGTGGTGCACTCCGCCGCCGCGCCGCATCTGCCGTCGGCGGGCGCGCTGCGTGAGACGCTGCGGCGGCGCCGGGCGACCGGTGGCCCGGCCGAGCAGACCTTCGCCACGCTGATCGGTCTCGAACTGCGGCCCCGGCGGCTGCGGGACGCCTCCCGGCTGTGGGCGTCGCTGACCGACGCACGCGGCATGGACGGGCGGGACGCGCTGTGGGCGCACCCGGACATGCTGCCGACCGCCGAGGACCTCGACGACCCGGACGGCTTCGTGCACCGCGAGGAGGGCCTCGACTTCGACGCGCTGGACAAGATGCTCGGGGAGGCCGCCGAGGGCCGGGCGAGCGGCGAGGCCAAGCCCGCGGACGGCGAGAAGCCCGAGCACGGCGAGAAGGAAGACGGCAAGGGCGACGGCAACCGGTGAGTCTGCACGCGGACGCGGCACGCGTCCTCAAGGAGTGGGCGCCGCCGGTCGCCGCGCCTGATCAGGAGCAGCTGCGCCTGGCCTACCTGGAGCACCTCGCCGGCCACCCGGACGGAATGTGGAAGTCCTGCGGTGAGGGCCACATCACCGCCAGTGCCCTGGTGGTGGATCCGGCGCACGGCACCGTGCTGCTGACCCTGCACCGGAAGCTGCGCATGTGGTTGCAGATGGGCGGCCACTGCGAACCGGCCGATCCGGCGCTCGCGAGCGCGGCGTTGCGTGAGGCGACCGAGGAGTCCGGGGTGACCGGGCTCGTCCTGCTGCCGGGCGGGCCGGTCCGCCTCGACCGCCATCTGACGCCCTGCGCCTGGCACTTGGACGTGCAGTACGCGGCGATCGCCCCGCCCGGCGCGGTCGAGGCGATCAGCGACGAGTCGCTGGACCTGCGCTGGTTCCGCTACGACGAGGTGCCCTCGGTGGCCGACGAGTCGGTGGTCCGACTGGTGGCCCGGGTGCGCGAACTGCTCTAGCGCAAGCGGCAGTTCCGCTCGGCCGCTACTGCGCGTGCTCCTCGTCGCGGGCGGCGGGCAGATGGGGCAGCCGACCGGCCGCGACGACACCCTCCAGGTATCCGCGCGCCCGCTCGGTGCGCGGATAGGCATCGAGGAGCTTCCAGAAGCGCGGTCCATGGCCGGGCACGAGCAGGTGCGCCAGCTCGTGCAGCAGCACGTAGTCGATCACGTACTCGGGCATGCCCTGTAGCCGGTGCGACAGCCGGATGCTGCCCTCGGCGGGGGTGCACGAGCCCCATCGGGTGTTCTGGTTGGTCACCCACCGTACGCTGTCGGGCGCGGCGCGGCCCTCGAGGTACTGGGTGGAGAGCCGCTCCGCGCGCTCGGCGAGCTCGGCGTCGCCCAGCATCCGCTTGCTCTCCTGGGCGGCGAGCTTGTCCAGCATCACCGTGACCCAGCGCTGCTCCTCAGCGGCGGACATCCGGGCCGGAATCAGGACGATGGTGCGGTTTCCCTCGCGGTAGGCCGAGACCGTTCTACGGCGGCGCGCGCTACGGCGCACCTCCACCGCGCTCGCCCGGACGCCATGGGGCTGACTGCCGAGGGGTTGGCTGCGGGAGACGTGATGGGCGGGGTCGGCGGGCACGTGACGACGGTACCGGCTCGGGCGCGGTGAAGTCCCGTCTCCTCGACAGGTGGCCGCCGTAGGCGTATCAGACGACTATTCCCCACACCCTGTGGATAACTTTCGGCGGGCGTCGGCTCCGGCGGGCAAGATGAGTCCCGAGCGGGTCCGCACCGGACCCGCGCCGAACCACAACTCCCAACAGTGCAAGGGGAGTTGCAGCCTTGGACCACCACGGGGGTAGCCATGTACAGCGTTCACACCGGACATCCCATGCTCAAGCCCGCCCTGCGCCGCGGCTGGCGGGACCCACAGACCCTCCAGTTCGGCATCGACCCGGCACACGCCGTGGCACTCGGACCGCTGGACGACCCCGCCGCCCGGTTCCTCGGCCTGCTGGACGGCACCCGCGGCCCCGGTCTGCTGCGCCAAGAGGCGGCGGCCCTGGGGCTCGCCCCGGACCGCGCGGAGCGGCTGCTCGGCACGCTCGCGGAGGGCGGAGTGCTGGACGACGCCGACAGCGCGGGCCGACTCGGCGCTGTGATGCGGCACCAGGGCGGTGCGCTGGAGCGGCTGCGGCCGGATCTGGCGTCCCTGTCGGTGGTGCACCCCGAGCCGGGCGCGGCCGCCGCCCGGTTGGCGGCCCGGCGGGCGGCGCGGGTGAAGGTGTGCGGCGCCGGACGGGTCGGCGCCTCGGTGGCCGCCGTGCTGTCCGCCGCCGGGGTGGGCCGGGTGGATGTGGCGGACGGCGGCGAGGTCGAGCCGTGGGACGCGGCGCCCTGCGGGATCCCCGCGGCGGCGGTCGGCGAGCGCCGGGAGGCGGCGGCGCGTGGCGCGGTACGGCGGGCCTCGCCGGATCCGCGCCCGGCGGCCCGACCGGCCGGCCCCGAGGCGGCCCTGGCGCTCGCGGTGGTCGCGCCACGGGAGGGCCTGGCGGCCTACGCGCCGGATCCCCGGGACGCCGAGCCGCTGCTGGCGGCGGGCATCCCTCATCTGTACGCCGGAGTGGTCGAGGGTATGGGGGTGGTGGGACCGCTGGTGCTACCCGGCCGGTCGGCGTGTGCGGGGTGCCTGGAGCGCGCCGGGGCCGAGGCCGATCCGGCATGGCCGCGGGTACTCGCCCAGCTGAGGTCGGGACGGCTGCCCGGGGTGCAGCCCTGTGACGTCGCGCTGGCGACGCTGGTCGCCGGGCTGGCCGCCGCACACGCGCTGGCCCTGGTGGACGGGCGGCTGCCGCCGAGTGTCGGCGGCCGGGCGGAATTCTCGCTGTCCGGACTGGGGATGCGGATAGTGGATGTCACGCCCCACCCGGGGTGTGGATGCGGTGCGGTTGACGCATCGGCGGCGCGCGACAATGAGCGGGTGACCACCCCGCGCCGATCGCGGGCCACACGGGGATACGAAAGAGGGGCGCATGTCGGATCTTCCGCGTAAGGCAGTGACCCGGACCGCGAAGCTCGCCGCGCTACCCCTCGGCTTCGCGGGCCGAGCCACCTTGGGTCTGGGCAAGCGAATCGGGGGGCGACCGGCCGAGGTTGTGGCCAGCGAGCTGCAGCAGCGCACCGCCGAGCAGCTGTTCAAGACGCTGGGCCAGCTGAAGGGGGGCGCCATGAAGTTCGGTCAGGCGCTGTCCGTCTTCGAGGCCGCGCTTCCGGAGGAGGTCGCGGGGCCCTACCGGGCGGCGCTGACCAAGCTCCAGGACGCCGCGCCGCCGATGCCCGCCCGTACCGTGCACGATGTGCTGGCCAAGCGGCTGGGCGACGGCTGGCGGGAGATGTTCGCGGAGTTCAAGGACAAGCCCGCCGCGGCGGCGTCCATCGGCCAGGTGCACCGCGCGGTGTGGCACGACGGCCGTGAGGTCGCGGTAAAGGTGCAGTACCCGGGCGCGGGTGAGGCGCTGCTGTCCGATCTGTCGCAACTCGGCCGGGTGGCAAGGCTGTTCGGCCCGCTGATCCCGGGCGTGGACATCAAGCCGTTGATCACCGAGCTGCGCGACCGGGTGTCCGAGGAGCTGGACTACGAGTTGGAGGCGGCGGCCCAGCACGCACACGCCGCCGAGTTCGCCGACGATCCCGATGTGGTCGTGCCCGACGTGGTCTACCAGGCGGACCAGGTGCTGATCACCGAGTGGTTGGACGGTGTCCCACTGGCCGAGGTGATCTCCGGTGGCAGCAGGGAGGAGCGCGACCGGGCCGGGCAACTGCTGGCCCGCTTCCTGTTCGCCGGACCGGCCCGCACCGGGCTGCTGCACGCCGACCCGCATCCGGGCAACTTCCGGCTGCTGGTCGACGACGGCCCGGCGGACGGCTGGCGGCTGGGCGTGCTGGACTTCGGCACGGTGGACCGGCTCCCGGACGGGCTGCCGCTGCCGATCGGCGCGTCGCTGCGACTGGCGCTGGAGGACGACGCGGAGTCGGTGCACGCGATGCTGTGCCAGGAGGGGTTCGTCAAGCCGTCGGTCCAGCTCGATCCGGACGCGGTGCTGGACTATCTGCGGCCGATCATCGAACCGGCCCGGGCGGCGGAGTTCACCTTCGGGCGCGGCTGGATGCGCCACCAGGCGGCCCGGGTCGCCGATCCGCGTTCACCCGCCTACCAGTTGGGCAAGCAGTTGAACCTGCCGCCGTCGTATCTGCTCATCCACCGGGTGACGCTGAGCACCATCGGGGTGCTCTGCCAGTTGGACGCCACGGTACGGCTGCGCGACGAACTGCTCGACTGGCTGCCGGGGTTCGCCGAGGAGGAGGAATCCGAGACGGCGTGAGCTACCACCAGGCGGAGTCGAGGCGCCCCTCGATCCCCCGGATGTTGGCGCGGGCGCACTCGTCGCAGAAGTAGCGGCGGACACCGCCCTCGACGGAGCAGGTCCAGGTGATCGGCAGGGATTCGGCGGCGGTGCCGCACCGGGCACAGGCCACGGGCTCCGATGGCGCGGAAGCGTCGTCAGAAGCGGGTTGCTGAGTCTTCTGATCCACCTACCGACGATACCTCCGCCCGCCGGACGGAACGGGACACAACGCACCGCGGGACCGGTCCGTTGAGGAACCGGTCCCGCGTCACGGCGTGGGCTACTGCATCACCACGAGGGCGAGCGCCCGCCGGGCCCGCAGCGAGGCGCGCTCGGCGCGCCGCGACAGCCGACGGGCCCGGACCAGCCGACGGGCGACCCGTTCGGACTCGGCCTCGTAGAGCCTTTCCTGCACATGCGCCCGGGCCAGGGCTTCTTGGATGAGATGCATCTCATGGGTCCTGTTCTGGCGCGCTTGCGCGCCTGGGAAACGGGCGGGGGTCTCGGTGGCGGACGTGGTCATCGGGGCCTGCTTCTGAGGGTCGTGCGTCGGGGGGTTGTCGATGGTTCCAAGGGCGGCACGCAGCTTCATGCCACGACCTCGGTCTTGCGCGGACGGCCACGCGGCCGCTTGCGGGGCACCACGACGCCCTGCACGAACAGCTCACCGCCCCAGACGCCCCACGGCTCGCGGCGCATCTTGGCGCCCTCAAGGCATGCCTCACGCACCGGGCAGGTCTGGCACAGCGACTTGGCGTACTCGACGTCGGCCGGGGTCTCGGCGAAGAAGACCTCCGGGTCGTACGACCGGCACGGGACGGGTACGCCGAGGCGCTCGATCTCGTCGTCGAGCGCGGTGAGGGGCAGCAACGGGGCCTCCGGGGATGCGGTCTGGATGGGCGGGGGGATCGTTTCGGAAGGCGGTACGGACGGGGCGTGCGGTTCGCGGTGCACGGTCGTGTATTCCTCGTCTGTAGGTCCGGCGGTCGGCCGGACGTGGTCGGTACCGGGTCGGCTTTTCCGAGGCCCCTTCGCCTGTCTCGCTTGCGCAAACAGAAGGGCCGCGGATCCCGGTTTGCGGGTTCCGCGGCCCTGGAAGGTGCCGACCTGATGCTGGATCAGGCTGGATCTCTCCAGGGTTTGAGCCCACGGAAGGCCCGCATCTTGCGGTGGTGCTGCGTCGCTACGGTCGTGCTGCCATTGGCCGCGAAGCCGCCGGCAAAGGCGGCGGAGCCGCCGAAGTCGCCAATCGCCTCAAGGAGTCCGGCACCGTTGGCCCACGACGCATAGGCGTAGGCCTGTGCCGCCGCTGCCGCCGATGCCTGGGTCGGTCGCTCGTTGATGACAGCGAGCAGACCGGTGCCGCGTTCGGCGGTGGCCGGAATGACGGTGGAGCCGGGCAGGCAGGAGGCGATGGCCGGACGACCGGTCATTTTCACGGTGCTGATGAAGCTGGTCATTGGGCTCGCCTCCTCTCGGCGTCTCGTAGGGCTATGGAACTGGGTCGTACGAAGTCGTACTGCTTCAGTACATCACGGCCGCCTCGGCCCCTGGAAGGGGCCTCACTGACCGTGCTCCCGCAGGCTATGAGGATTTCCTCGGCCCGCGCAAACTATTTTTCCAACGAATCCTCATCAGGCTCATCAAGAGCCCCACCAGGCGTTTTTCCGGAACCGGCAGTTCCGCCCTCGCCGCCGTCCGAGCCGGGATCCTCACCGGCGCACAACGCCAGGACATCGGCACCGAATCGCCGCAGCTTACGGGCCCCCACCCCGGCGATCCGGGTCAGCTCGGCCGCGTCCGACGGCACCGTCTCGGCGATCGCAAGCAGCGTCTTGTCGGTGAACACACAGTACGGCGGCTGGCCCAACTGCCGAGCCTGCTCGCTGCGCCATTCGCGCAGCCGCTCGTAGAGGCCCTCGTCCAGCTCGGAAGGGCAGTCCTCGCAGCGCATCAGCTTGATCTCGCCCGCCTCGGACAGGCTGCGCCCGCACACCCGGCAGTGCACCGGACCGCGTCTGCGCCGCCCACCCGCGGGCCGCTCGACCCCGGCCCGCGCACCGCCGCCGGGCGCCCCGCCGCGCGCCGCCGACCCCGGGCGCAGCCCGGTCAGGAAGCGCGAAGGCCGACGGCCGGCACGCCCACCGGGAGCCCGGGACAGCGACCAGGACAGCGCGAGGTGGCTACGGGCACGGGTGACGCCCACATAGAGCAGTCGCCGTTCCTCCTCCACCTGCTCGTCGGTCCTGGCGTAGGTGATGGGCATCATGCCCTCGCTGAGCCCGACCAGGAACACCGCGTCCCACTCCAGGCCCTTGGCGGCGTGCAGCGAGGCGAGCGTGACGCCCTCGACGGTGGGGGCGTGCTGGGCGTTGGCCCGCTCGTCGAGTTCGGCCACCAGATCGGCGAGGGTGGCGTCCGGCCGGGCCCGTACGAAGTCCTCGGCGAGCCGGACCAGGGCGGCCAGCGACTCCCAGCGGTCCCGCACCGCGCCGGAACCGGCGGGCGGCTCGGGGGTCCAGCCGCGAGAGCCGAGCACCGCGCGCACCTGCGCGGGCACATCGGCCTCGTCCAGTCCGGCCCCCGCCCCTCCCCCGGCGCGGGCAGCGCCGCGCAGCAGCATTCCGGCCTCCCGCACCTCGGGGCGCTCGAAGAACCGCTCGGCGCCGCGCAGTTGGTATGGCACCCCGGCGTCCGCGAGGGCCTGCTCGTAGACCTCGGACTGGGCGTTGACCCGGTAGAGGATGGCGATCTCGCTGGGCCGGACCCCGCCGGCGACCAGGTCCCTGATGCGCCGCGCGGTGCCCTCGGCCTCGGCGGGCTCGTCCGCGTACTCGGTGAAGGTGGGCTCCGGGCCCGGCTCTCGTTGCGAGACCAGCTCCAGCCGGTGGGCGGCGGCCTGGCCGCGCGCCTGCGCCAGCAGGCCGTTGGCCAGGTGGACCACCTGCGGGGTGGACCGGTAGTCGCGCACCAGCTTCACCACGGTGGCGTCCGGGTACCGGGCGCGGAAGCCCAGCAGGAACTCGGGGGTGGCGCCGGTGAAGGAGTAGATGGTCTGGCTGGCGTCGCCGACCACGCACAGGTTGCCGCGGCCGCCCACCCACAGGTCGAGCAGCCGCTGCTGGAGCGGGCTGACGTCCTGGTACTCGTCGACGACGAAGTGCTGGTACTGCGAGCGGACCTGCTCGGCCACGTCGTACCGCTCCTCCAGCACACCGACTGTGAGCAACAGCACATCCTCGAAGTCGATCACCGAGCGTTCTCGCTTGAGTTGCTCGTAGGCGGTGTAGACGCGGGAGATCTCGGCGGGGTCGCGCGGCGCCTCGCGGCCGGACTTGGCGGCGGCGGCCGGGTAGTCCTCCGGAACCGTCTGGGTGACCTTGGCCCACTCGATCTCGCCCGCCACGTCCCGCAGTTCGTTGCGGTCCAGCCGGATCCGTACCCGCGCCGCGGCCTCGGCCACCAACTGGATCTTGCGCTCCACCAGTTGGGGCAGCGGGCCGCCGACCGCGCGCGGCCAGAAGTACTGGAGCTGGCGCAGCGCCGCCGCGTGGAAGGTACGCGCCTGCACCCCGCCCGCGCCGAGCTGCCGCAGCCGTCCGCGCATCTCGCCCGCGGCCCGCGCGGTGAAGGTGACGGCCAGCACGCTGGCGGGCTGCACTATGCCCGCACGCACCCCGTAGGCGATCCGGTGGGTGATCGCCCTGGTCTTGCCGGTGCCCGCACCTGCGAGCACGCACACCGGACCGCGCAGCGCGGTCGCCACCGCGCGCTGCTCGGGGTCGAGACCGGCCAGTACCGCGTCGGCCCCCTCCGGCGGTTCCGGGAACTGGGTCGACGGCGGCACGGCCGGGAACAGAGGGGAGTCCGTTGCTGCTGTCACCCCGCCATGCTGCCAGGTCCGCCGGGACGCCCGGGAAAGTTATCCACAGGCGTGGTTGTCCACAGGCCCTGACCTGACGCTCTCCCCGCGGGCTACTGTCGGTCGGGCAGCCGTCTGGGAATGGTCCGCAATAGTTGCGCGTTCCAGTACTGCACTCACCCCACGGCCGTGCCGAGCGGTTCACCCACGCCGAACGCGCCCGCCGAACCCGCCAAGATCAGGAGGACCGATGCCGGGGACCATCACGATGTACAGCACCACGTGGTGCGGCTACTGCCGCCGTCTCAAGAGCCAGATGGACCGCGAGGGAATCACGTACACCGAGATCAACATCGAGCAGGACCCGGAGTCGGCGGCCTTCGTCGAGAAGGCGAACGGCGGGAACCAGACCGTACCGACCGTCCTCTTCGCGGACGGCAGCACGCTGACCAACCCCTCCCTCGCCCAGGTCAAGGCCAAGGTAGGGGTCTGATCCGGTCAGCCCCGCGGCAGCGGCTCGCCGAACCACAGCTCGATCAGCCGGGCGGCGATCGAGATCCCGGTCGGCGGCAGCACGTCGCCCGTCCCGATGGCCCGCCGGTACTCCTCACGGGAGAACCAGCGGGCCTCGTGGATCTCCTCGCCGTCCACCCTGATCTCGGACGAGCTGGCCTTCGCCATGAAACCGAGCATCAGGCTGGACGGGAACGGCCAGGGCTGGCTGGCCACGTACGACACCTCGCCGACGCGGACGCCCGCCTCCTCCAGGACCTCGCGGACCACCGCCTGCTCGATGGACTCGCCCGGCTCCACGAAGCCCGCCAGCGTGGAGAAGCGCCCCTCGGGCCAGTGGACCTGGCGGCCGAGCAGCGCCCGGTCCTGGTCGTCGGTGACCAGCATGATCACCGCCGGGTCGGTGCGCGGATAGTGTTCTGCGCCGCACGCCGGGCAGCGGCGCACATGGCCCGCGGCGGCGATCACCGTCCGCTGGCCGCAGCGCGAGCAGAACCGGTGCAGCCGCTGCCAGTTCTCCAGCGCCACGGCGTGCACCATCAGCCCCGCGTCCCGCTCGGAGAGCAGCCCGCCGACCTCGCGCAGTCCGGCCGGGCGGGCGGCGGCGTCCATCCGGCCGGGCAGCGCGTCCTTCTGTAGTGCGAAGTAGCTCACTCCCTGCTCGTCGGTGCCCAGGAAGTAGCGGTGTTTCTCGGTCGTCGGCGCGTCGAAGGACGGCACCAGCACGAGTTCGGTACGACCGTCCGCGGTGTCCTCGACCAGCACCTGGCCGTCGCAGACCACCAGAACCCGGGTGGACGGGTGGCTCCAGGCAGCGGCCAGCCAGGCCTCGTCCAGCCGGTGGTGGGCGGCCCGGTCGAGACCGGGACGGGCGAGCACGAGCGGCTTGCCGCCCACCATGCCGATGGCTGCGGGATTCTCCGTGCCCGGCGCGAGGGGCAGGTCACTTACGGACAAGACGGCTTCCAACTCCCCGTATCGCGTGGATGTTTACTCACTCAGCGGAACACGAGCAGATCACACGGGTGCTCAGCGCTGCCAATTCTCGGCCAGGTCGCTCCACAGGTACGCGGTGGTTTCCACACCCTTGAGAAGCAGATCGAGTTCAACCTTCTCGTTCACCGAGTGCCAACCGTCCGACGGCACGGAAATTCCCAGGAACAGCACCGGGACGCCGAGCACGTCCTGAAGATCGGCGGCTGGTCCGGAGCCACCCTCACGAGTGAACCGCACGGTCTTGCCGAAGGCACGCTCCATCGCCCGCACCGTGGAGCGCAGCGCGGGGTGGTCCAGCGGGGTCAGGCAGGGGCGGGTGGTGCCCCAGAAGGTGATCTCGTGCCGGATCCCGGCGGGCAGCCGATCGGCCACCCAGTCCCGTACCGACTGCTGGATCTTGGCCGGATCCTGGCCCGCGACCAGCCGGAACGACAGCTTCAGGTGGGCGGAGGCGGGGACGATGGTCTTGCCGCCGGGTCCGGTGTAACCGCCGTAGAAGCCGTTGACCTCGGCGGTCGGGCGGGCCCAGACGCGCTCCAGGGTGCTGTACCCGGACTCGCCCAGCACCCCGTGGGACTTGGCGGTGCGCAGCCAGGAGGCCTCGTCGAAGGGCAGTTCGGCGAACAGCTGCCGCTCGCGGTCGGTGAGTTCGGCCACGTCGTCGTAGAAGCCGGGGATGGTGACCCTGCGCTCCTCGTCGTGCAGCGCGGCCACCAGCCGGGCCGCCTCGGTGGCCGGGTTGGGCACCGCGCCGCCGAAGGAGCCGGAGTGGATGTCCTGGTCCGGCCCGTACAGGTCGACCTGGCAGTCGGCGAGGCCGCGCATGCCGGTGCACACCGTCGGGGTGTCCGCGGACCACATGCCGGTGTCGGAGACGACCACCGCGTCGCAGGCGAGGCGGTCGGCGCGCTCGCGCAGCAGGGCGGCGAAGTTCGGGGAGCCCGACTCCTCCTCGCCCTCGATCAGCAGCTTGAGGTTGACGGCGGGCGCGTGGCGGCCGGTGGCGGCGAGGTGCGCGCGCACCCCCAGGGTGTGGAAGAACACCTGGCCCTTGTCGTCGGCCGCGCCGCGCGCGTACATCCGGCCGTCGCGCACCACCGGCTCGAACGGCTCGCTGTCCCAGCCGTCCGCACGGGCGGCGGGCTGCACGTCGTGGTGCCCGTAGACCAGGACGGTCGGCGCGTCGGGGTCGCCGGACGGCCACTCCGCGTAGACCGCGGGCAGGCCCGCGGTCTGCCATACCTCGGCGATGGGGAAGCCGGTGGCGCTGAGCTCCGCCGCGAGCCACTCGGCGCTGCGCGCCACGTCCTTCGAACGCTCCGGGTCGGCGGAGACGGAGGGGATCCGCAGCCACTCCACCAGGTCGTCGAGGAAGGCGGCGCGATGCGCCTCGATGTACGAGCGGACGGCGTTGTCCGGTGCGGTGCTCATGTGGTGAGCCTAACGGGGACGTTCCGAACACTTCACCCCGCAGGGTCGTCGGCCACCTCGCCGCGCAGCAGCCGCTCCAGCGCCGGGCGGTCCGGTAGCTCGGCGGGGCGGACGACCTGCCCGGTGCGTATGTGGACGAAGGCGGCGCTCACCCGCTCCGGGGGCAGGCCGTGCCGCTCGGCCCAGGCGAGCCGGTAGACGGCGAGCTGCAGCGGGTCGGCGGTCGGCCTGCGGCCGGTCTTCCAGTCGACGACCTCGAAGCCGTCCCCGTCCCGGTACACCGCGTCGATCCGGCCGCGCACCACCCGTCCGGCGAGCACCAGCTCGAAGGGCGCCTCGACCTGGTACGGGGCGCGGTGTGCGTAAGGGGTACGCAGATAGGCCTCCTTGAGCGCCGCGAGGTCCCGCTCGTCGGCGACCTCCTGGTCGCTGTCCGGCTCGACGCCGGGCAGTTCGTCCAGGCCGATCAGCGGCAGCTCCTCGTGGCGGGACTCGACCCAGGCGTGGAACAGGGTGCCGCGCCGGGCCTCGGGGCGCGGCTCGCGCGGCATGGGGCGGGCCAGCTCGCGGGCGAAGTCATCGGGGTCGGCGGCGAGCCGCAGCAGCTGCGAGGCGGAAAGCGACGGCGGTACCGGCACCTCCCGTACGGTCGCGCGGGCGCGCCGCAGCTCTCCGGCGAGCGCTCCGAGGTCGCGGTCCCAGGACTCGACCAGCCGGGCCTCCTCCGGTGAGAGGGCGGCGCCGTCGGCCCGGTCGGGCGCGGGGTGCTCGCGGGCGCGGGGGGCCGGGTCAGCGGCGGGGGCGTGGTCCGGCTCGGCGTCCGGGGTGCGGTTGGTTTGCGCGGGTATGGGGCGGTTTGTCGACCAGTTGTCCCACTCCCCCTCCAACGGAAGCTCGTCTTCTGGCGCGAACTCCTCGTCGGGCGGCGGGTTCTGGAATCCGTCCTCCGGCGCGAAGCCGTCGAAGTCCTCGTCCCACGGCGCCGGCGGCCAGTCCGCGTCGTACGCGCCGTCCGCGGCAGGCGGCGCGTCGAGCAGGGCCAGCACCGTCTTGGCGGCCTGGCGGCGGCGCTCCAGGGCCTCGGGGTCCAGCGGCAGCGGCCAGGCGTGGTCGGTGTCGCTCTCCAGTGCCGGGTTCTGCGCGTCGGCGGCCGGTTCGTCCGCCCAGTGCTCGATCTCGCCGTGGCCCGCCTCGCAGTGCGCGCGCAGCCGTAGCAGGAAGTCCGACGGGCCGCGCCGCTTCTTCTGTGTGGGCCCCCACCAGTGCCCGGAGGCGAGCAGCAGCGAGCGCGGCCGGGTGAACGTCACATAGCCCAGCCGGAGTTCCTCGGTGGTGTTGTGCTCCTTCATCGCCGCCTTGAACTCGTCAAGCCCGCGCTTGGTCCACTCGCCGACGTCGGGCAGCGTGGCCGCGTCACCGCGCAGCGCGTGCGGCAGCACCTTGCCGTGCCATGGCCACAGTTCGCGCACCTTTGTGCTGGGGAAGGCGTCGCTCACCAGGCCCGGCACGGCCACCACGTCCCACTCCAGGCCCTTGGACTTGTGCGCGGTCAGCACCTTGACCGTGTTGTCGCCGCCGGGCAGCGAACCGTCCAGCCCCTTCTCGTGCTGCTCGGCGGTGCGCAGGAAGGCGAGGAAGGCCAGCAGGGTGGCCTCGCCGTCCAGCGAGGCGAAGTTGGCGGCGATGTCCAGGAACGACCGCAGCGTCTCCCGACGGCGGGCGGCCAGCGCGTGCGGCGAGGCGGACAGTTCGACCTCGAGGCCGGTCACCGCCAGCACCCGGTGCAGCACGTCCATCAGCGGGTCGGCCAGCGAGCGCCGCAGATCGCGTATCTCGGCGGCGAGCCGGGCGAACCGCTCGCGGGCCTCCGGCGAGAACGGCAGCCCGTCGTCCGGCTGTTGGGCGTCCAGGAAGGTCTCCAGGGCGTCGGCCAGCGAGACCACCTCGGCCGGGTCGACACCCTCGACGGCCGGCGCCAGCCGGTCCTGTTCGCCCTCGCCCGGTCCGTACCGTACGAGCAGTCGGGCGCGGCGGCCGAGCAGGGCCAGGTCACGCGGGCCGATCCGCCAGCGCGGGCCGGTCAGCAGCCGGACCAGGGCGGAGTTGGCGGTCGGGTCGTGCAGCACCTGGCAGGTGGCGACGAGGTCCGCCACCTCCGGCAGGTGCAGCAGCCCGGACAGGCCGACGACCTCGACGGGTACGTCCCGGGCCACCAGCGCGGCATGGATGTCGGCGAACTGGCCCGTGGTGCGGCACAGCACCGCGATCTCGCCGGGCGGTGTCCCGGTGGCCACCAGATGGCGGATCGAGTCGGCGAGCCAGTCGATCTCCTCGTTCCGCGTGTTCAGCAGTGCACAGCGCACCACACCGTCGCGCTCCGCACCGGGTGCGGGCCGCAGTGCCGCCACACCCGCGTGCCGCTCCCGCAGCGGCGCCGCCAGTTCGTTGGCGAAGTCCAGCAGCCGACCGCCGCTGCGCCGGTTCTCACCCAGCGAGTAGCGGCGGGCCGGAGTGCCGTTGGCGGCGGGGAAGTGCTGGGGGAAGTCGTCCAGGTTGGCCACCGAGGCACCGCGCCAACCGTAGATCGCCTGGCAGGGGTCGCCGACCGCGGTGACCGGATGGCCCGTGCCACCGCCGAACAGCCCGGCGAGCAGCAGGCGTTGGGCCACCGATGTGTCCTGGTACTCGTCGAGCAGCACCACGGCGAACTCGTCGCGCAGCAGGCCGCCGACCTCGGGGCGGGTGAGGGCGAGGGTCGCGGACAGGGCGATCTGGTCACCGAAGTCGATCAGGCCGCGCTGTCTCTTCTGCTCGCGGTACGCCAGGACCAGGCCCGCGAGGTCGGCGCGGGCACGAGCGGCGGGCGCCACCTCGCGCACCCAGGCGAAGCCGCGCCGCTCCGGATCGAGTTGGTCCAGCCGCTCGGTGAGCGCGGTGTCATGGCCGCGCAGTCGCGGCACCGGCACCAGGTGTTCGGACAGTTCGCCGTCGAGCGCCAGCAGATCGGCGGTGAGCGCGGGCAGCCCCTTGGTGAGCGCCGGGTAGGGGCCGGGAGCGGCCTGAAGCACCCGGGCGGCCAGCTGGTAGCGGGTGGCGTCGGCCAGCAGCCGGGTGTCGGGCTCCAGGCCCATGCGCAGTCCATGGTCCTTCAGCAGTTGCCCGGCGAAGGCGTGGTACGTCGAGATGCGCGGCTCTCCAGGCGCTTCGTCCGGGTTCGCCGGATCCGGGTCGGTGATACCCGCCTGTACCAGGGCCCTGCGCACCCGCTCGGACAGCTCACCCGCCGCCTTGTTGGTGAACGTGAGCCCCAGCACCTGCTCGGGCGCGACCTGCCCGGTACCGACCAGCCAGACCACCCGCGCCGCCATCACGGTGGTCTTCCCCGATCCGGCCCCGGCCACGATGACGTTCGGGGCGAGGGGTGCGGTGACGCACGCCATCTGCTCCGCGGTGAACGGGATGCCGAGGAGCTCCTTGAGCTGCTCGGGGTCGGAGATACGGGAAGACACCCCAGTGAGGCTAGCGGGCCCCACTGACAACCGGCGCCGAGCCGCTACTCCACCACCTGCCGCCCCTCGGGCCGGGCGCTGCACGCCCGGCGGAAGGCGCAGCGCTCGCAGTGCTGGCCCGGCGTGGGGGTGAAACGTTCGTCCAGTACCCGTCCCGCGGCGGTCGCCAGGAGGTCGGCTGCCCAGTCGCCGTCCAGCGGCGGCTGGGACTGCGCCTTCGGCAGGGCGTCGCCGCCCTCCTTGCGTACGGCGCCCTGGCGCAGGTGCACCAGTTCCGCGCCGCCCGGCAGGGTGCCGTGGTCGCCCAACGCGCCTTCGCGTACGGCGAGCTGGTAGACGGCGAGCTGCGGGTGCCGGGAGACCTCGGCGGCGGTCGGCGGCGCCCCCTTGCCGGTCTTGAAGTCGACCACGTAGAGGTGGCCTTCGGCGTCCCGCTCGACCCGGTCCATGCTGCCGCGGATCCGCACCGCGTACTCGCCCGCCTCCAGGGTGACGTCGAAGCCGTGCTCCGAGGCGACCGGTTGCCGACCGCGCTCCATGACGTGCCAGCGCAGGAAGCGTTCCAGTGCGGCCCGTGCCTGCTCCCGCTCCTGCCGCGACTTCCAGGGCGCGTCGAAGGCGAGCGCGTCCCACACCGAGTCCAGGCGCGCCATCAGCACGTCGAGGGCGGCGGGGGTGCGGCCGGTGGCGACCTCGTCGGCGAGCACATGGATGACGTTGCCGAAGCCCTGGGCGGCGGTCGACGGGTCGTCGGCCCGCACCTCCCGGCCCAGGAACCACTGCAGAGCACAGGTGTTGACGAGCTGGTCGAGAGCGCTTCCGGACAGCGCCAGCGGGCGGTCCCGGTCGCGCAGGGGGACGGTGGCGCGGGTCGGCTCGTCAAGTCCCCACCAGCGGTCCGGATGCGCGGCCGGTACCAGTGCGTACCCCTCGTCGTCCCGGAGCGCCGCCAGCCGGGCCAGCCGGGTGGCGGCCGCGGCACGCAGCGCGGGGGAGGCGGCGGGATCGACGGTGGTGGCACGCAGTTCGGCGACGAGCGCGGCGACCGAGAGCGGGCGGCGCGGCCGATGCGTCACATCGAGTGGCTCGACGCCCAGCTCGGTCAGGAAGCGCGACGGCTGGTCGCCTTCATCGGCCGGGGCCTTGACCGCGGTGACGACGAGCCGCTCCTTGGCGCGGGTGCAGGCGACGTAGAACAGCCGCCGCTCCTCGGCGAGCAGCGCGCCCGCCGGAAGCGGCTCGGCGAGTCCGTCGCGGCCGATCCGGTCGGCTTCCAGCAGCGAGCCGCGGCGGCGCACGTCGGGCCACAGGCCCTCCTGCACGCCCGCCACGACGACCAGCCGCCACTCAAGTCCTTTGCTGCGGTGGGCGGTCATCAAACTGACCGCCTCCGGGCGCACGGTCCTGCGGGACAGCACGTCCGCCGCGATGTCCTGGGCGTCCAGTTCTTCAAGGAAGTTCAGCGCGCCCCGGCCGCCGGTGCGCTGTTCGGCGCGGGCCGCGGTCTCGAACAGCGCGCAGACCGCGTCGAGGTCCCGGTCGGCGTTGCGCGCCGCGGCGCCGCCGCGCAGCGCGGCACGCTCCAGCCGCTCCGGCCACGAGGTGCCGGACCACAGCCGCCACAACGCCGCTTCCGCGGTACCGCCGCGGGCGAGGATCTCCTGTGCCTCCCGCAGCAGCCCGCCCAGCAGGTGGGCGCGCCTGGCGTACGCGGGATCGTGGGCCACCAGCAGCTCGGGCCGCGCCAACGCCTCCGCGATCAGCACGTCCGACGGCCGCGGCACGGCCCGTCCCGCGGCCCGCTCCTCCTCCCGCAACGCCCGCCCGAGTCGCCGCAGTTCGGCGGCGTCCATGCCGCTCAGGGGGGAGGTGAGCAGGGTGATGGCGTCCTCGACGGGGAGCCAGTCGGCTTCCGCCGGGGTCTGCGGGGTGGGCGGCCCCTCCTCCAGCGCCGCCGTTTCGGGGTCGTCGGCCGGAGTGTGGGCGGCCGCAAGCGCCGCCGCTTCGGGTGCGGGGTGCCCGTCCGGAACGAGAGCGTCCGGTTCCGGTGCCGAAGGCGTGTCCGTCGCGCGGGGGGCGGGCAGGACCGGTTCGTCGCCGCCCTCCCCGGCCCGCGTCAGCGCCGCCCTCGCCGCGACCCGCAGTGCCAGCAGTAGCGGGGCCACCGCTGGTTCCTGGCGTAGCGGGAGGTCGTCGCCGGTGATCTCCACGGGGACGCCCGCGGTGGTCAGGGCGCGGCGCAGGGCGGGGAGGGAGCGGGCGCCCGCGCGGACCAGTACGGCCATCTCCCGCCATGGAACGCCGTCCTCAAGGTGGGCGCGGCGCAGGATGTCGGCGATGTTGTCGGTCTCGGCGCCCGGCGTGGGGTACGTGACGACCGCCACGCTCCCGCCGCTCCGTACCGCCGCCAGCTCGCGGTGGGCCCGTACCGCCTCCGCGGGGAGGCGGGTGAGCGGCATCCTGCGGGTGATCAGCCGGGTCGCGGCGAGCAGATCGGCGCCCGCGCGGCGGGAGACGCCGAGCACCTCGACGGGGGCCGGGCGGCCGTCCATGCGGCGGAAGTCGGTCGGGAAGTCGAGGATGCCGTTCACGTCGGCGCCTCGGAACGCGTAGATGGACTGGTCGGGGTCGCCGAACGCCACCAGGGTCCGGCCGCCGCCCGCGAGCGCGCGCAGCAACCGCAACTGCGCCCGGTCGGTGTCCTGGTACTCGTCGACGAACACCGCGTCATACCGCCCGGCGCCCGGACCCAGCCGTTCCGCGAGCAGCGCCGCCCGGTGCACCAACTCCGCGTAGTCGATGGCGCCTTGCGCGTCCAGCACATCGAGGTACTGGGCGAGGAACCCGGCCGCCGCCGTCCAGTCCGGCCGCCCGGCTCCGCCCGCGAAGGCGGCCAGCTCATCGGGCCCGAGCCCCAGTTCGCGGCTGCGCGCCAGCACCGCCCGCACCTCGTCCGCGAAGCCCCGGGTGGTCAGGCAGGCGCGCAGTTCGTCGGGCCAGCGCAACGAGCCGAGGCCCGCCCGCTCCAGCTCGGCCTGGCCCGCCAGCAGATCCCGTACCACCAGGTCCTGCTCGGGGCCGGACAGCAGGCGCAGCGGATACGCGAACAGCTCGGGGTCCTGGTGGGCGCGGACGAACCCGTAGGCGAACGAGTGGAACGTGGTGGCGCGCGGCGCGCCCGCACCGCCGAGCCGGGCCGCGATACGGTCACGCAACTCCACCGCGGCCCTGCGGCTGAAGGTCAGCACCAGGATCCGCTCGGCGTCGGTGCCCTGGCGCACCCGCCGCGCCACCGCCTCCACCAGCGTCGTCGTCTTGCCCGTGCCGGGGCCGGCGAGCACCAGAAGCGGTCCGCCCGCGTGGTCAACCACCGCGCGCTGTCCGGCGTCCAGAACAGGGAGCACGGACGGTTCCGGACGGGTGCGGACCAGCCGATAGCCGCCGGCGGCCAAGGTGCGGGCCGGTCGGTCGGCGGTGGGACGAGTGGACGAGGAGGTCACGTGGATCGGCGGTTCCGGTTCCGTGCGGGGTGTCACTGGGCGCGCTGGCGCGGTTGTTCGCGGGCAGCCCTCGACGCTACGCGACGCGCCTCGGACGGTTCATCGCGGCTCTCTGCTTCAGCCTCCTCCCACGACCGCTCCCCTGTCCCGGGAACCACTCGACGATCATCCGCCTCACCCGTTCGGGGGCAGCGCAGGGCGGTGGCCTTGGCCGCTACTCCGTCCGGGCGGCGGCGAGCATGGCGGGTGCCCGAATGGCGGAAGCTGGATGGTGTGAACAGCCGGTCGTCAGCCGCCCCCGCCCCTCCCGCGTGCCGGGTCCTCCCCCGCGCGGCCGTCCCAGCGTGCCCGTGCCATGTCCAGCCGCGGTATGTGGTCGTCGGCGGCGCGCCCGGCGGAGCGCAGCGGGGTGCCCTCCTGGCGGTAGCGCGCGAGCGCGCGCAGTTCGTGTCCCGGCAGCAGCACGCCGTCCGCCCGCACCACGCGCCACCAGGGCGCCGCGCCGCCGTACAGTGCCATCACCCGGCCCACCTGCCGGGGTCCCCCCTCCTCCAGCCACTCCGCGACATCGCCGTATGTCATCACCCTGCCGGGCGGAATCAGTTCGGCGACGCCGAGCACCCTCTCCGCGTATTCGGGGAGCTCAGCGGGCTCCTCCAGGAACCGGTTCTCGCTCACGTCCCCCATCCTGCCGCACCCCACCGACAGCTCCGGCGGTTGTCCACAGGCCGGTCCGCTGACCGGGCGGCACGGCGCGTCAGCGCATACCATCCGGGGTGCACACCCTCGAAATGCCCCCTCATGCCCCCATACGAGGTCCGGCCATGCCACCATCTTCCGGGCGGTGACTGGTGATACGAGATCAAGAACCAACGGCCGGAGAGCTGGGCGACAAGGCGCAGGACGCACTCCGCGCCGCCTCAGGGCTGCCCGCGACCATGGCGGCGGGTAACCCCCAGGGGCACGAGGACCCCGAGCGGCCCGGCCCGGACCGCACGGGCGGCGACCCCGCGCCCCCGCCACCGGACCAGACCGGCCCACCCCCGTCCACCGACCGAGCGGACGACGTGGACCACGCCGGTCACCCCCCGCGCCCCGAACCCCCCGCGAGCGCCGTGGACGAGGTCGTAAGCGCCGCCACCGGCGCCCAGCGGCGCCCGGCGGGACCGGCCGAGCCGCCGTCCGGCGCGCACCCGGTGAGCGGGCCGCCCGCCGTGGAGCACGTCGACCAGCTCGCGGGCGACGAACCGCTGCTGGCCGCGCGGGTGCACCGCCCGGCGGACCTGCTCAGGTTCCTGATGGGCATCCTCGGGGTCGGCATCGTGCTGGCGATCGCCGGGTTCGCGCACGGCACCACGGCCGGTGTGGCCAACGACATCGCGAACGGCGCCCGCCACGCGCCGTCCATCCTCACCAGCATCGCCGGGTTCACCGCGAGCGTCGCGGTGCTGATCGTGCCGGTCGCGTTCGCCGTGGAGCGGCTGATCAAGCGGGACGGGCTACGGGTCGCCGACGGTGTGCTGGCGGCCGTGCTCGCGCATGGTGTTTCGCTCGCCGGTGACCTGTGGGTGACCAACTCCGCGCCCTCGGCGATCCGTGACGCGCTCACCAGGACCGCGCCGAGCGGTGGCATCACCGATCCCGTGCACGGCTATCTGGCGCCGGTCATCGCCTACATGACGGCGGTGGGCATGGCCCGCAGGCCGCGCTGGCGGGTGGCACTGTGGTTCGTGCTGCTGCTGGACTCCTTCGCGGTGCTCGTCGGCGGCTACACCACACCGTTCTCCATCATCACCACCGTGCTGATCGGCTGGACCGTCGCCTACGGCACCGTCTACACGGTCGGCTCGCCCAACGTCCGGCCCACCGGGCGGACGCTGCTGGCCGGCCTGCAGCGGCTCGGCTTCAGCCCGGTCACCGCACAGCGGCTGGACGACGGTGGCCCGGAGGCCGCGGACTCCGAACGCGGTCGTCGCTACCTGGTCACCCTGGAGGACGGGCCTCCGCTGGACATCACGGTGGTCGATCGCGAGCAGCAGGCGCACGGCTTCTTCTACCGGGTGTGGAGACGGCTGCAACTGCGCGGCGTCAACGAGGAGCGGCACAGCCTCCAGTCGCTGCGCCAGGCACTTGAACAGGAGGCGCTGCTCGCCTACGCGGCGATCTCCGCCGGGGCGCACGCCCCCAAGCTGATCGCCACCTCGGAGCTGGGCCCGGACGCGGTGATGCTGGTCTACGAGCACATCGACGGCCGCTCCCTGGACACCCTCAGCGACGAGGAGATCACCGACGCGGTGCTGGACGGAGCCTGGCAGCAGGTCAAGGCGCTGCAGTCGCGTCGCATCTCGCACCGCCGGCTGGTCGGTGAGTCACTGCTGGTGGATCGTTCCGGCACCCTTTATGTGACCGATCTGCGCAGCGGAGAGATCGCGGCGGGCGACATCGTGCTGCGGATGGACATCGCCCAGTTGCTCACCACCTTCGCGCTGCGGGTCGGCCCGGAGCGGGCCGTCGCCACCGCGGTGCGGGTACTCGGCCCGGACGCGGTGGCGGACAGCCTGCCGATGCTGCAACCGATCGCGCTCAGCCGCTCCACCCGCGCCACCCTGCGGCAGCTCGCCAAGGAGCGGGCGGAGCGCGAGCGCGCAGCCGTCATCGAGGCCACCCGCAGCAAGAAGACCGTGGAGCCCGCCCAGCTCTCCGCGGACCGCAAGGTCGCCAAGGCGCAGCGGAAGGCGGAGAAGGAGGCCGAGAAGCGCGCCATGGAGGAGGCGCTGGAGGCGGCTCGTGAGGAGGACCTGCTGTCGCAGATACGGCAGCAGGTGTTGCAGATCCGGCCGCAGGCGCCCGTGCAGCCCGCCCGGCTGGAGCGCTTCAAGGCCCGCACCCTGGTCAGCTACATCGCCGGGGCGATCGCCGGATACTTCCTGCTCTCCCAGTTCGCCCAGCTCAAGTGGGGCGACCTGATCAGCCACGCCAACTGGGCCTGGGTGCTGGCGGTGTTGGCGCTGTCCGCGCTGACCTACATCCCGGCGTCGATGAGCCTGCTGGGCTTCGTCCCGGAGAAGGTGCCGTTCGGCCGTACCGTGCTGGCGCAGGTGGCGGGGAACTTCGTCAAGCTGGTGGCGCCCGCGGCGGTCGGCGGTGTGGCGCTCAACACCCGCTTCCTGCAGCGCAACGGCGTCCGTCCGGGCCTGGCGGTGGCCAGCGTCGGCGCGTCCCAACTGGCCTCGCTCGGCGGCCACATCATGCTGCTGGCGACCTTCGGCTACCTCACGGGCACCCAGCACGCACCGTCCCTGTCACCGTCCCGCACGGTGATCGCCGGGCTGCTGACCGCGGCCGTCCTGGTGCTGGTCGTCACGGCCGTGCCGCAGTTGCGCAAGTTCGTCTCCACCCGGATCCGGTCGCTGTTCGCCGGGGTCGTGCCGCGCATGCTGGACATGCTGCAACGGCCGAAGAAGCTGGCCACCGGCGCGGCCGGGGTGGTCCTGCTGACGCTGCTGAACGTGGCCTGCCTGGACGCCTCGATCCGCACATTCGGCTTCAGCTCGATGAGCTTCGCCAGCGTCGCGGTGGTCTTCCTGGTGGCCAACGCGGCCGGGTCCGCGGTGCCGTCACCGGGCGGTGTGGGCCCCATCGAGGCGGCCCTGTCCGGTGCCCTGACCTTCGCCGGGATGCCCTACGACCGGGCGATCTCGGCGGTGCTGCTGTTCCGTCTCGCGACGTTCTGGCTGCCGGTGCTGCCCGGCTGGATCTCCTTCACCCACCTCACTCGCAAGGGCGCGCTATAGAGCTTCCTACGACGGACACGGCATCTGCCGGTCCCATCACCCGAACTTTGTTGCAGATGCGAGTGCGGCGGTTCTAACGTGCCGCATATGCGGCCCTACACCACCGGCCGGGCGGCCCGACGGGGCCGCACCATCGACCGCACTTGACGTGCAGCCCGGAGTCTCGCCATGCCTCAGACCCTCGTCCGCCGTGTCGCCCTGCCAGCCGTCGCCGCCGCACTGCTGCTGCCGCTGGCCGCCTGCGGCGGTGGCAAGACCAGCGCCTCCAGCTCCCCCAGTGGCAGTGGTGGCAGCGGCGGAAGGACCACCCTCACCGTGCTCGCCGCGGCGTCGCTCACCGACGTGTTCAAGGCCGAGGGCGCGGCGTACGAGAAGTCGCACCCCGGCACCACGGTCAAGTTCTCCTTCGCCGGATCACAGGACCTCGCCGCGCAGGTCAGCCAGGGCGCCCCGGCCGACGCGCTGGTCACCGCCGACACCGAGACCATGGACGGCCTGAAGAAGGACACCGGCACCCCGACGGTCATCGCCAAGAACCGGCTCACCATCGCCACCGCGCCCGGCAACCCCCGGAAGATCCACGGCCTGGGCGACCTGTCGAACACGGGACTCAAGGTGGTGCTCGCCGCCAAGCAGGTGCCGGTGGGCAACTACGGTGACAAGGTGCTGGCCGCCCAGCACGTCAACGTCAAGCCGGTGTCCGAGGAGGCCAGCGTGCGCGCCGTGCTGAGCAAGGTGGAACTCGGCGAGGCCGACGCGGGCATCGTCTACGTCACCGACGCGGAGTCCGCCAAGGGCAAGGTCGGCACCGTCACCATCCCCGACACGCAGAACGCGATCGCCTCCTACCCGGCCGCCACCCTCAACGGCTCCCAGCACGCGGCCGCCGCGGCGGACTTCGTCAAGTGGCTGAGCGGCCCGCAGGCCCAGTCGATCCTGCGCTCCGCGGGCTTCCAGCAGCCGTGACCAGCGACCGGCCAGCGCGGCGCCCCCGGCAGAGGACTCCCCTCGCCCTCGTCCTCCCCGCGGTGGCGGCGGTCGTCTTCCTGGCGCTGCCGCTGGCCGGTGTCCTCGTCCGCACCCCCTGGTCCAACCTGGGCTCCCGGCTGACGGCGCCCGACGTCACCGAGGCGCTGGGCCTGTCCCTCACCGTCTCCTTCTGGGCGCTGGCGCTGGCGCTGCTGGTGGGCGTACCGCTGGCGTGGGTGCTGGCCCGGGTGGACTTCCCCGGCAAGACGCTGGTGCGCGCCCTGGTAATGCTGCCCATGGTGCTGCCGCCCACGGTGGGCGGTGTCGCGCTCCTGCTCGGCTTCGGCCGAAGGGGCCTGCTGGGTCCGGCACTTGAGAACATGTTCGGGACAACGCTTCCGTTCTCCACCCCGGGCGCGGTGGTGGCGGCGGCGTTCGTCGCGATGCCGTTCCTGGTCATCAGCCTGGAGGGCACCCTGGTCGCCCTCCACCCGCGCTACGAGGAGACCGCCGCGTCCCTTGGGGCACGGCCGCTGCGCGCCTTCTTCACCGTGACGCTGCCCATGACGGCACCGGGCCTGCTCGCCGCCGCCGCACTGTGCTGGGCGCGCGCACTGGGCGAGTTCGGGGCGACGATCACGTTCGCCGGAAACCTTCCGGGAGTCACCCAGACCCTCCCGCTCCAGGTCTATCTGATGCTCCAGGACGACCCGGAGGGCGCGACGGCGGTGTCGCTGCTGCTGCTCGCGGTGGCGATGGTGGTGCTGATCGCCCTACGGGGCAGGTGGACCGGGCCGAAGCCCACCACTGTGACGACCGCGCAGCCCCGGACCAGCGGGGGCGACGGGTCGAACGGCCGCGCCCCGGAACCCCCCGCCGCCCCTCGTACGCCGCCGCGCCGGGACGAGGCGTGGCCGCTCGCCGCCGAGGTGACCGGCTTCACCCAGCTCGCGCTCACGGCGGAACCCGGCACCACGATCGCCGTCGTGGGACCCAACGGCGCGGGCAAGACCACCCTGCTGCGTGCGCTGCTCGGCCTGACGCCACTGGCCACCGCGCACAGGCTGGCCCTCGGCGGCGAGGACGTCGCCGCCCAGGCCCCCCACCGGCGCCATGTGGCCTGGGTACCGCAGGACGGCGCCCTCTTCCCGCATCTGACCGCCCTGGGCAACACGGCGTACGGCCTACGGGCCCAGGGCGTCCCCCGGCGCTCCGCCCGCGTCGAGGCGCAGGCGTGGCTGGACCGGCTGGCGGTGGGCGACCTGGCCTCCCGCAGGCCGGGGCGGCTGAGCGGCGGCCAGGCCCAACGTGTGGCGCTGGCAAGGGCGTTGGCCGCCCGGCCCCGGCTGCTGCTGCTCGACGAGCCGTTGGCGGCGCTCGACCAGTCCACGCGCGCCCATGTGCGGCACACGCTGCGCGAGCACCTGGCGGACTTCCCGGGGGTGTGCCTGATCGTCACCCACGATCCGGTCGAAGCGGTCTCGCTCGCCGATCAGGTGCTCGTGCTGGAAGGTGGGCGTCCGGTGCAGTTCGCCCCGCCCGCCGAGGTGTCCCGGCATCCGCGCTCGCCCTGGGTGGCCCGGATGCTCGGGCGCAACGCCTGGTCGGGCCGGATCAGGGACTCGGTGCTCGAACTGCCCGGTGGCGGCAGGCTGATGGCCGCCGAGCCGCTGCCCGACGGCGCGGACGGCGCGGGCGCACTGGCCGTGGCCGGGCCGGAGGCGGTCTCCTTGCACCGCGAACGCCCGACGGGCAGCCCGCGCAACGTCTGGCGCGGCCGGGTAAGGGAGTTGACGGCGCTCGGTGCGCGGATCCGCGTCCTGGTCACCGCGGACGGGCTGGACGCGATCTCCGAGATCACCACCGCAGCGGCGGCCGAACTCGCCCTCTCGGAGGGCGAGGAGGTCTGGGTCAGCGTCAAGGCCACCGAGATCACGCTGATCGCGCTGTAGGCCGCGGGGCGGCCCTTGGCACGACGCATACCGCGAAACCCCCAATATCTGACTGACCTCTGTCAAATTTTGTTCAAGTTAACGCCGCCAGCTCCCCCTCCGCACACCTCCCGTGATCGGGTCTGCCTCGCATCGCGACACCACGAGCCGTGGTGACAGCGGCCGTGGTGTCGTCCCAACGCCCGTTCGGGGAGGTTTTGTTGAGAGCACCAACCCGCACACACCGCACCAGACGGTGGCTCACGATCTATGCCCTGGCCACCAGTGCGGCACTCGTCGCCGTACCCGCGACAGCCGCCTCCGGGCACGGTACGGCGCCGGGCCCGTACGGCAACCCGTACCGCGCGCACACCGCCGGGCCCTTGGACGACGGGGGTGACAAGGGCGGTGAGGCCGACGAGATCGCCGAGGGCGCCGCCCAGTACGCGGAGGCCCGCACCTCGCCCGGCACCCTCACCCCCGGCGCCTACGGCGCCGCCTGGAACGCCCTGAACAAGTTGCCGTCAACCGGCGGCAGTTGGGCGCACGTCACCGGCCTGACCTACAACTCGGACGACCCCCGCTACCGCGACACCGACTCCAACTCCAGCGGCGGCTACGGCGATGTCACCGGCCGCACCGCGGCGCTTGCCGCCGACAACGACGGCTACGTCTACGCGGGCAGCGCGGGCGGCGGCGTATGGCGGTCGCGCACCGGCGGCGGCCACTGGCAGCCGATCAGCGACGCGTTGCCGTCCCAGTCCACCGGCGCGCTCGCCCTCGACCACGGACATCTGTGGCTGGGCACCGGCGAGGCGACCACCAACTCGGACGCGTTCCTGGGCAGCGGCGTCTATGTGCTGCGCGACCCCCGGAACGGCACGTTCAGCGCCCGCAGCCGGGTCGGCGGCGCCGAGTTGGACAGCACCACCGTGCACGAGCTGCGGTTCGGCGGCGGAAAGGTGTGGGCGGCGACCAGTCGTGGGGTGTGGTCGCACTCCTCGACCGATCTGCGCGGACCGTGGAAGCTGGAGTTCGCCCCCAATCCCTCCTACCTGCCGGGTGGTTCACAGGCGGGCGACCCCGACGCCCCCTACAAGAACATCGCCAGTGACATCGCCATCGACCCCAAGGATCCCTCCAAGGTGCTGCTGGCGATCGGCTGGCGCAGCGGCGACGGCTACAACGGCTTCTACGCCAAGGACGCCAGCGGCTCATGGCAGCGGGTCAACGCGCTCGGCGACCTGCCCACCACCAGCGACCAGGTGGGCGCGGTCACGTTCGCCAGGGCCGCCGACGGATCCCGCTACTACGCCATCGACCAGTCCCCGGCACAGTTGAGCGGGGGCGACCCGAACAGTTCGCTGGCCGGGATCTTCGTCTCGCCGTCCGGGTCCCCGTTCGGGCCGTGGACGAAGGTGACCGACTACAAGGCGCTCAGCGGTTCCGGATCCGCGCTGACCACGGCCAAGGACATGGTCGGCATCCAGGCCTGGTACAACCAGTTCCTCCAGGTCGACCCCAACGATCCCAAGCATGTCTACGCCGGCCTTGAGGAGGTCTTCGAGTCCAAGGACGGCGGTGCCAAGTGGTCGGCGGTCGGCCCGTACTGGAACTTCGACTTCCCCTGCTGGAGCGTCGATCCGAGCAAGCAGACCGGTGACTGCCACCAGACCACCCACTCCGACCAGCACGCGGTGGCGGTGGGCAGCTACCACGGACAGACCTACCTCTACGCGGGCAACGACGGCGGCATCTACCGGCGCCCGCTGAACGGCAGCCAGGACGCCTCCGGGCACGCCACGGACTGGACCTCGCTCAACGACGGCACCATCGACACCCTGCAGTACTACTCGGTGGGCGTGGGCACGGACCGTGAGTTCGGCGGGGTCTCGGTCACCGGCGGGCTCCAGGACAACGGGCAGTCGCAGCTGCGTGGCAAGGACACCGTGATGGGCTCCAACTTCGGCGGAGACGGCGGCGACACGCTCACCGATCCGGCCAACGGGTGCGACATCGCCCAGGAGTACGTCTACCTGGCGGTCAACGTCACGCAGAACTGCGCGGTGAACAACGGCGCCTGGGAGACCGACCCGTCCAAGGCCACCTCGTACGCGGTGGCGCCACCGGACAACGCCACCAACGAAGCCCGGTTCATCGCACCGCTCACCACGGACCTGAAGAACGGCAACACCTGGGTCGCGGGCGGACGCCACATCTGGGTGCAGACCCACGGCTACGCCATCCGCGACCCCAAGGAGTGGACCAGCGCCTTCGACCTCGGCGCCGGCCACACCGCGACGGCCGTCGCCGCCGAGGGCGGCAAGGTGTACGCGGCGTGGTGCGGGCCGTGCGACAGCGTGGGCTTCACCCGGGGCATCGCGGTGGGCAACGCGGACGGCACCGGCTGGCACCAGTTGAACCTGCCGACGACCGGTGCCTCGGGCACCGTGCCCAACCGCTTCCTGGCGGGCTTCGCCCTGGACCCCGGCAACGCCGACCACGTCTACCTGGCGGTCAACGGATTCTCCCGGCAGTGGACTTCAGGTCCGGGAGCGGGCGTCGGTCACCTCTACGAGTCCAGGGACGGCGGCGTGAGCTGGTCGGACATCTCGGCCAACCTGCCGGACGTACCGGCCAACTCGGTGCTCGCCCTGCCGGGCGGCGGGCTGGTCGTCGCAACCGACCTCGGAGTGCTGTACCGGGCCCCGCACGCCACGCGCTGGCAGCGGGTGGGACGGCTTCCGGCTGTCGCCGTGCTCCAGGTCAAACTCGGCCCGGACGGGCGGCTGTACGCGGCCACGCACGGCCGCGGCATCTGGTCCATCAGCGTGCGGGCCTGCCACTAGTGACAACGGGTCGGCGGGAAGCGTGCGTTCCGCTGCCCGCCGACCATGACATTTGTCCTGTCGGATTGTTGAGCGGTGACACTGCAGGTGGCACCCGCGTCTTCGCGAAGCTGAGACCACGAAATCGAGCTGGTACGGCGACGCGAAGGCGGCGGAGATGACCGAGAACTACTCCCCTCGTAAGGAAATGCTCAACAACTTCAAGCCGCTTGTCCTCGACCTCGGCTTGCCGCTGGGCTCCTACTACCTGCTGCACGACGCCTTCGGTGTCGACCTGTTGCTGTCGCTCGCCCTGAGCAGCGTTCCCCCGGCGGTGCGCACGTTCTACGGGTGGCTACGGGACCGCTCGCTCAACGGCCTGGCCGCACTGATGCTGGTGATGAACATCGTGGGCATCGCCTTGTCCTTCACCAGCGGCAGCCCCCGGATCATGGTGGCGAAGGACTCTGGTACCAGTAGCGTCTTCGCGATCGTCCTCATCGTCTCGGCGTTCTCGGGCAAGCCGTTGATGTCGGCAGGTCTGCGGCCCTGGCTGGTCAAGGGCAACGCCGACCGGGCCACCGCCTTGGACCGGCTCACCGCCACCTCGGCGCGGTTCCGGCGGATGGATCGGAAGTTCACCCTCATATGGGGCGCGACGCTGTTCGTGGAGTGCGTGGCGCGGGTGATCGGGGCGTTCACCCTGCCGGTGGCGACCATGGTCTGGCTCTCGAACGTGCTGCTGATTGCCGCCATCGTCCTGGCCAGCGTGGTCGGCGGCGCCGTCGCCGCCGACCCCATGGAGAAGATGATCGACGCCGAGCTGGCGCCCACCCTCACCCCCCAGCCCGCCTGATCCGCGCCGTCCCCAAAGCGGCGCCGGGCACGCAGTCCCGAAAAACCCACACAGCGTCCGGGGACGAAGCGCCGCCGGGCCGGGGACGAAGCCCTCAGAAAGGGAGGGGCTCCAGAAAAGGAGGGGCTCCGGGGGCTGGGCCCCCGGAGCCGTCGCCGTGGTAACGGACCGTATGTCAGTACACCGGCTTTTCGGGCTCGATCTGGTTCACCCACCCGATCACGCCGCCGCCCACATGGACCGCGTCCGCGAAGCCCGCGTTCTTCAGGACCGCCAGGACCTCCGCGGAGCGCACGCCCGTCTTGCAGTGCAGGACGATGCGCTTGTCCTGGGGCAGGTCCTGGAGGGCGTTACCCATCAGGAACTCGTTCTTCGGGATCAGCCGGGCGCCGGGGATCGACACGATCTCGTACTCGTTGGGCTCGCGGACATCGATGATGTCGATCTTCTCGCCCGCGTCGATCCACTCCTTGAGCTGCCGAGGAGTGATCGTGGAACCGGCGGCGGCCTCCTGGGCCTCCTCGGAGACCACACCGCAGAAGGCCTCGTAGTCGATCAGCTCGGTGACCGTCGGGTTCTTGCCGCAGACCGCGCACTCGGGGTCCTTGCGGACCTTGACCTGGCGGTACCGCATCTCCAGGGCGTCGTAGATCGTCAGCCGCCCGACCAGCGGGTCACCGATCCCGGTGAGCACCTTGATCGCCTCGGTCACCTGGATCGAGCCGATCGACGCGCACAGCACGCCCAGCACGCCGCCTTCGGCGCAGCTCGGAACCATGCCGGGCGGCGGCGGCTCGGGGTACAGGCAGCGGTAGCACGGCCCGTACTCGCTCCAGAAGACCGACGCCTGGCCGTCGAAGCGGTAGATGGAGCCCCACACATACGGCTTGTTCAGCAGCACGCACGCGTCGTTGACCAGGTACCGGGTGGCGAAGTTGTCCGTACCGTCGACGATCAGGTCGTACTGGGCGAAGATCTCCAGCACGTTGGAGGAGTCCAGCCGCTCCTGGTGGAGGACGACGTTCACATACGGGTTGATGCCCAGCACCGAGTCCCGCGCCGACTCGGCCTTGGAGCGCCCGATGTCGGACTGGCTGTGGATGATCTGGCGTTGCAGGTTCGACTCATCGACCTCGTCGAACTCGACGATGCCGAGCGTGCCGACGCCCGCCGCGGCGAGGTACATCAGCGCCGGGGAGCCAAGGCCGCCGGCGCCGACACACAGCACCTTCGCGTTCTTCAGCCGCTTCTGCCCGTCCATCCCCACGTCGGGGATGATCAGGTGACGGGAGTACCTGCGGACCTCGTCAACGGTGAGCTCGGCAGCGGGCTCAACCAGGGGTGGCAGCGACACGGGGACTCCGTTGGTCGGTTTGTCGATACGGTACGGCTCACCCCCGCGCGGGCGGGGGAGGGCGCCTTCCTCGTAACACTGCCACGTCCGTTGACATTCCGAGACACCCGTTCCGATGTGCGAGACGATTCACGCTCATATGCCGGGCAGAGCCGGATACGCGGGCGAAACCCCCTGGCCTCACCGACTGGGCGGTGACTGGTTGCACAGTATTTCCACCGCTTCGCCCCAATAGCTGGGCGGCTCGCGCCAGGGATCCACACCACCCGCACCGTCCTGGTCGGTGAAGTGCACCGTCGCCGCGCCCTGCCAGCGGGCGATCCGCATCGCCGTCTCAAGATGCGGTCGCGGCACGCTGTGCACCAGATGGCAGAACCGCTCCGGCGGGTGCTCGGCCGTCCACGGCGGCGCCTGCGACCAGCGGTACCGCGTCCACGGTCCGAGATAGGTCACCAGCTGGTCGGCCGCCTCCGCATAACCGGGATAGGGGTGTATGCCATGTCCCAGCACCAGATGGCTGTCCGCGCCGTCCGCCATGGCGTGCAGCGTGGCCGCCACGCGGCGGCACTCCGGCAGCCAGTCGCGGTCGGTGGGCGCCCGGTCGAGGTAGAAGCCGGTGATCCCGTACCAGTCCATGAAGTGGTGTGCGTCACCGACCAGTTGTGCGAAGGTCCGCCCGCCGTACGCGGTGTTGAGCCGCCCCAGCACCCGCACCCCGGCGTCCCGCAGCCGGGTCACCACCTCCGCGTACCGGGGATCGCGCCGCCGCCCCGGGCCGTCCACCAGATCCACCACCACCCAGTGCAGCGGCGCCCCGGCCTGGGCCAGCTCGACCCACTCCGCGGTGGCCCGCATCGGAACACCGAAGCCCGCCAGCATGGCGCCCGACGTCAGATGCGGCATGCCGCCTCCATCCAGATGTCCGCCAGCGACTCGTCGAGCCCGATCCGCGGCCGCCAGCCCAGCCGGTCCCGCGCGGTGCGCACATCGGCCTGCTGCCAGGCCCCGCAACCGTCCGGGTAGGGGGCGGAGCCCGCGCTCGGCGCCACCGCGGCCTCGTCGAGTTCGTGCAGCGCGCCACCGAACCCCGCGGCCCGCGCCAGATGGGCGACGGCGTCCCGCAGCCGGACCGCGCGGCCGGTGCCGATGTTGACCACGCCCTGCGCGGCGGACAGCGAGGCGGCGTGCACGGCGCGCGCGATGTCCCGCACGTCCACGAAGTCCCGCTGCATGCCGAGGCCGCCCAGCTTCAGATCGCCGTCGCCGCTCTGCATCGCCCGGCGCAGCGCCTCGGCCAGCCGCCCCAGCGGGGAGGCGGCCGGGGTGCCGGGGCCGACCGGCGAGAAGACCCGTAGCACGATGGCGTCCAGTCCGGAGCCGAGGACGAGCTCGGTGGCGGCCAGCTTGCTCACCCCGTACGGTCCGCCGGGGCGCGGCACCGCGTCCTCACCGGTCGAGGAGCCGGTGGGCGAGGGGCCGTACTCCGAGGCGCAGCCGAGGTGCACCAGACGGGCGCCGCAGCAGCTGCGGCGCAGCGCCTCGCAGACCGTGGCGACGGCCACCGTGTTCTGCCGGGTCAGCTCGCGGGCCCCGCCGCGGGTGGCGCCCGCGCAGTTGACGACGACGCCGGGGTGCACCGCGTCGAGGAACCGGGCGAGCGCGCCGGGGCTGCCGGTGGACAGGTCGAAGCGCACGTCGGAGTCGTCGCGGCGGCCGAGCGCGGTGAGTTGGACGGCGGGGTCGGCGAGCAGGCGCTCCGCCACATGGCGGCCGAGAAACCCGTCGGCGCCAAGCAGTAGCACTCTCATCGGGCGCCGCCCTGTTCGCCGAGGGAGACCACCGCGCGGTCGCCGACGGCCCGGGAGGCCGCGAGCGCCTGGTCACCGACCGTTCGGCCGCCGGGACCGCTCGTTCCGGCAGGCCGTTGATACAACATCATTTCTCTTGCTCCTCAAGGAACTTGCGTAATCCGCTGGATGGCTCACCGGACCACTGCCCGGTCGGCGAGGGCAGGGCGGACGAGGGTGACGGCGCGGTCGCCGATGTGCGCGCTGGCACGGCCGAGGGCGGACATCGCGTACCCGGTCAGGGCGACGGCGGCGATGGCGCACGCCACGGCCTGGACGGATCCGGGTCCCGCGGTGGCGATCAGGGCGCGCACAGGCGTGCCGCAGGCCCGTAACGCCGGTACCCGGCCGAGCAGTTGTGCGCCGAGGGCGGCCGCCTCGATGGCGCAGGCGCCACCGGTACCCGCCACCGCGGCGGACGGAAGGCCGTGTACGGCCAGGAGTCGGGCGGTGAACAGCAGCAGACCGAGCGCCACGCAACCGCCCAGCGCCACCGGATCGGGCCGTACGCCATGGGCCAGCACCAGGTAGCCGGTGGCGAACAGCGCGGAGAGCACCAGGGCGAACAGGCCGAGCTCGGCCAGCAGGGGCGGCCGCATCCCGGCGGCGAACTCGGCCAGCCCATGGCTTTCGGCGAGCACCGACCGGGCTTGCCGCGCGAACCGGCGGGCACACCAGGCAGCGGGCGGCAGCGCGAGGGCGCAGGCCAGGAGCCCCGCGCCGGTACCGGGATCAAGGGTGGCGGCGTGGGTGGTCAGCGACCACGGTCCGTAGAGCGCGAAGGCGAGCAGCCAGCAGGCGCACCGTCCGGCGCCGGAAGCGGGTGCGGCCCGCAGCGGCCCGCGTCGCAGCGCGGTACGGGCCGCGAGGAGGACGAGCAGCAGGGTGCCGCCTGCGATGACGGCGGCCCGGGCCGGGAGGGCGTGGGCGACGGCGATCCCGGCCGCGCACACGGCCCCGGGCAGCAGATGCCAGCCAAGTTGACCTGGCGTCAACTGCGTTGCGTCGGGCTCCTGGTGCGGCGCGTCGACGGGGGCCGCCCGTGGTACGCGTGCGTACAGCTCCTCCGCGAGGGAGAAGACGTCCCGGTGCCGGAACTGGGCGGCGGTGCGGTCGGTGACACCGTGCGCCTCAAGACCGGCGGCGATCTCCAGCGGGTCGACCGCGGTGGCACACAGCTCGTAGTGCCGTCGTATCAGGAGCAGCACCGGATCTGCCGGTCCGCGGCGGCGCGCCGACGGCTCGGCCGGTTCCGGCGTGGTATGGGGGTCGGTCATGCGTCCTCCCCGAGCGCGCCCACGGCGGCCGGTCGGCGGCGCGGCTCACGGACCGCCCAGGCCGGGGCGCGCTTGGCGCGCCCCGGGAGGCCGGGCGCGGGGCGCCAACTGCCGGGCACATGCGCCTCGGGAGGCTGTGCGAAGGGCGCGGAGGCGGTGTGCTGGGCGGCGGGACGGCGGTGTGCCACGAGGTCGAGGTAGATCTCGCGGAAGGCGGTGGTGTTCTGCTCGGCGGTGAACAGTTCCAGTGCGCGGGCGCGGGCTGCGGCACCGAGGAGCGCGCGGCGGCGCGGGTCGCGCAGCAGTCCCGCGCACGCCTCGGCGAGGGCGCTCGGGTTGCGCGGGGGAACGATCAGTCCGGTGCCGCCGATGACTTCGCGGACCGCGCCCACGTCGGTGGAGACGGTGGCCCGTGCGCAGAACATCGCCTCGACCAGGGTGGTGGGGAAGCCTTCCACGACGCTGGAGAGCACCACGACGCCACCGGGCGTGTAGGCGTCGACGGGTGTGGGCACGTAGGGTGAGCCGATCTCCTCGAAGGTGACCGGGTTCTCGCCGGGGGCGCGGCTGTCCACCGCCTCGTCGGGGAAGAGTTGGGTGGCGAGCGCACGGCACTGCGCCAGGTAGTCGGCCCGGCCGCCGCCCGAGACGATCCGCAGCCGGGCGGCCGGCACCGCCGTGCGGACCCGGGCGAACGCGTGCAGCAGCGCCACCAGGTCCTTCGCGGGCTCCACGCGGCCCACCCACACCAGCGTCGGATCGTCCTCCTCCGGCGTCCCGGCCTCGGCGGCCTCGCCGATCGCGGCGAGCCGTCCGGCGTCGATGCCCGGATGGACGGTCCTGATCTTCGTACGGGGCGCGCCGCAGCGCTCCTGCCAGCGGCGGATGTGGCCGTTGCCGGGGGTGAGCAGGGCGGCCGTACGGTAGGACTCGGCGGCCAGCCGCCGGTGCAGCGCCGCGAGCAACGCCCTCGCTCGGACGGGGAGTTGGTCGTGCTCGCGGTCAAGGTAGTGCTCGCGGAGCCGGACGGCGTACTCGGTGACCAGCAGGGGCGTACCGCCGTAGCGGGCGGCGAGCAGTCCCGGCAGGGTGGCCGGTCCGCCCGACGTGGCGTGGCAGAGGTCGGCGGCGCCCAGTGTGTGCTCGTCGTACCAGGGGGCGGACAGCGGGCGCAGGACGCGCTCCAGCGCCTCGGTCGCGGTCAGGAGGTCGTGGACGGTGGCGCAGCCGAGGAGCGGGTCCGCGCCGGGCGTCCGGCAGGCGGCTTCCAGGGCCCGTACCGCGGTTTCCGAGCGGAGGGCGGCGGGCAGGCCGGCGTGCTCACGGGCCAGGTCCGCGAGGCCGTAGAGGCCGTTGGCGAAACGGTCCGCCAGATCGGCGGAGCCGGGCGGGTCGGGACGTGCGGTGAGGGCGGCGGCCAACTCCTGGTAGCAGTCCACGAAGCGCCGGCGCATCGCGCGTCCGCGCGGGGGGGTACGGTCGCTGCCGGGGGGCGGCCCCCACAGCGGGTGGGTGTGTACCGCCCGTACGCCCGGGTGGCGTTCCGCCCATCGTTCGGGGGTGTCCAGGGGGTCGCGGCACAGCGCGTACAGTTCGAAGTCCTGGTCGGTCAGGCCGCGAACCAGGCGGTCGCACCATGCCAGAGGGTCGCCCTTGGGGCGCCGCTTGGCACCCTCCGTCAGCAACGCTATGCGCATTCGCGCACCCCTTCGTGACCTGGGACAAGACGACGGGATTGACGCTATGCCGACATGACGGTGGCGCGGCGGGCCGGTGTACGCCCCCCCCCCC